>JADHXE010000164.1 GCA_016783125.1 Anaerolineales bacterium | reverse complement strand
ATAAATTCGCAAAACTCTCAAAATTCCTATCCCCGCCGCAAGCGGACGGGGTATTACGGAATTTTGCCCCTTCGGGTCGAGTTTTGCTTAAGCGTGGAACCCCGTAGCAAGCTACTGGGTATTCGCTTCGCTAAATAAACTTTTGGATAGCCCCATTTCGGAAATTATTGTCCGTTGTAAGCGTGTCAGCGTTGATCTGGATCTCACCAACCAGGGAGCTGGCTGGGTTATCGAAGTCGACTTCAAACTCGCCAGTAACCTGGTCGGTCACACCCACTACAGTTTTGGGGTTTCCGCGCAACACTTCATCCAGGGTGAAACGTGCTTCGGACTCGGTCTGAACGATACCAAAAGCGACCATGCCTGCCGCGCTAGATTCTTCCATCGCGCTCTCACTTGCCTCCGCTTCTGACGATTCTTCCGTCATGCCCTCTTCGTGCTCTTCCTCGATCGGTTCTGATACCGTAGATGAGTCTGTAGCGGGGGCACTGGTTTCGTCGGGCGCTTGCGGTGAGCAGGCCGCGGTAATTAAGGCCAATACTAAGATCATTAATATACCTGTAAAAGTTTTCTTCGACATTCGTTTCCTCCAAATGAAGTATCTATTTCCTTCCAAAAATATCCCCTTCCAGACGATACAATTATTAGAACTCTTACCAGATTGTGAATTGATTTTCGAGAGAACTGACCAATATTAATCAACCCTGACGGCGACAACAATCGTCCTAAACGTGTACTTGTGAGAAATTGGGTCAAAGGTATCGCAAGTGACCAGGGTGATCCAGGAGTAACCATCCTCCCTGGTTAATACATCTAAATCATCTGGCGTGGTTCGATAGACTTCTCTCACCTCAAAAACATATACATCCCCATTCAAGTGGATTAAAATCCGATCACTCCATGCTAGCTGATCGATATCCGCAAAAGGACCCGTTGAACCATCGGGTACGTTGATATGCCCTGCAATCACGCTATTCCCCAAATGTGTTGGATAGGGGGTCCCTTCCAGATGGCCGACTTGGTCGGATAGCCATGCCACATGCCAGCTATTTGCCTGACGTGGAGCACCCACAATTTGGGTTTGCAGGGATATTTTTGGGATATTGATTTGTAATGATCCTAAAAAATGGGAATCCTGATTTACTTGTGGGGAGTTGATTGCAGATCCCGGAGCGAATCCTGTTTCCGGAAGGATGCCTGCTTCTAACGAATAGATATGGATGATGCCCGCCTTGGGGGAAACCCCTGGTTCGCCAACCAAAATCCAATCTCCATCGATGGCAACACTTGAGCCGAAACTGCTCTCGCTGTAAGGCTCAACAGAAGCAATTTGTGTCTGTAATTCCCAATCCCCATTTCTTCGCTCGAAGGAGTAGGCCGTGCCTGCGCGTTGCATTCCATATTGAGCCTGACCAGTAGCCCCAACGACGATTGAATTCCCATTGGTCGTTACAGAGTCCCCGAAATTGTCAAAAGCCAGAGCGCGATCCGGGACGAGTTTCTCGTCTAGTTCCCAGCGATTGGCTTTCTTTTTGAACACATACGCGGCCCCTGCGTTGGTGACCTGACCCGCACCAAGATCAGGATCAGCAAAGGGCACACCGACGACGACGATTCCGCCGTTTACGGCAACAGAAGAACCAAAAAAATCACCTGTTTTGTCGTCATCGGGCTCGATTTTGCTTTCTTGTGTCCAGGTGCTGCCAGTCCGATAGTAAATATAAGCTGCGCCGACCTTGTCTTCAGCAGGAGCCCCTACAACCAGACGAGGGCCATCCAAATCCAACGATGAGCCAAAGTTGTCCCGTTTCTCCGGCTTGGGTGCAGTGATGCTTTGCGATTGGTACCACTTGGTGCCGGAGCGATAATAGGAATACACTTTTCCCGCATCTTTTGTTGTGCCAATATCTTTTCCGCTGGCGCCAACGACGATACGTTCTCTAACAATGGCAACGGCATTACCGAAATAATCTGCCTCGATGCCATCTTCAGGCTCGATCTTGGCACCCTGCCGCCATATATCATCACTGCGGGTGAAAACATATACCGCCCCCATTTCAGGAGCGTCATTTCCATTTTCATCTACGCTGTCATTGCCAACAGCTCCGACCACAATCGTATCTTGGTCAATGTCTACCGCGCTGCCAAACAGGTCACCCGCTTGTGGTACATCAGGAGCTAAACGAGCTTGTTGAACCCAGGCATTGCCTTCTCGAATATAAACGTAGGCTGCGCCAGACTGATATTGGAGTCCTGAACCCGCAGAAACACTGTCGTATCGCGCCCCAATGACCAGCGTGTCTCCGGATATGGCGACGGAGTTGCCAAATCCTGCGCCCGGATTCTCTGGATTTGGGCTGAGGGATGTCTGGCCAACTGCGCCATAAAACGGCATACTGGTTTTGGCCTGAGCCTGTATATCTGGAGTGCCTAGCAAGGTGATGAAGAATATTGAGATGCAAATCATTAGAACCCTATTTTTCATCCCAAATTCTCCTCATGGAGTGACAGAATTTTCATACCCTAATTTTACTAAAAGATCTGAAGATGGTTGACCGAGTTTGCCAAATGGTGTTGAAATCTATTGCGTTTTGGCTTCCAGAAATTCGATAATCCCATTCAAAAAGGCAGTGTTCAACCCAATACCTGCGCCTCTTCCACCACCACGTTCAGCGATAGCAGTTTGACGTGCTTCAGGACTGATCTCCTGCCCACCCCCAGGCTCCTGACCTGCTCCAGGGATGCCTCCTCCGGGACCTTGACCACTTTCGCGAGCAGCCTCCATAGTGGCACCCATTTCAGGGCTTAAATCGCCAAAGCTGCCAAAGCCCCCTTCAATCCCCAGGGCTTCTCGAAGATCTGAAAGATCTCCCATAGATAATCCCATGGCTTTGATGGTTTCTATTTGCTCAGAGTTCATTGAAGCCTGTATCTGGTTGACTACAGCCTCAATTTCTTCGGATGCCGCGGTCTCGCTCTCGCTCAAACTGCGCAGAGCTTTCCAGTAGGGCAGCAATTCGGCGGCCTGGGCTGCATCAATAGCAAAGTCCGTCTCGTCTAGGTTTACTGTCCCTATCATCAACTGCATTTCTAGAGGCATACTGAAATCTTGAATTTCTGGTTCACTTGATTCTCCTGCCTCGGGAGTAGTATTTCCACAGGCTGTGAGGATCAACACAAACGAAATAATTGTTAAGGTCAAAATGTTTTTATTCATATCAAAATCCTTTTTTTACTTGTAACTTACTCATGTCTCAACGCCTCGATAGGATCCAATTGAGAAGCATTGTTGGCTGGATAGTACCCAAAGAAAATGCCAACTGCGGCTGCTGAGCTAAATGCCAGAAGTATCGAGCTGGGGACCACGACGGTGCGCATCTCGCCTAAAGCTCCAAAGAGCCAGGCACCGCCGATGCCGGTCAGAATGCCAATCACACCGCCGACTAAACTGAGCAGCAGTGCCTCCGTGAGAAACTGCCCGCGGATATCACTGGGGCTGGCCCCAACCGATTGACGGATGCCAATCTCCCGGGTGCGCTCAGTCACGCTGACCATCATGATGTTCATGATGCCGATCCCTCCTACAAGAAGGGAGACTGCCGCCACCCAGGCCAATAAGTTTCTGAAAGCTTCTGTCGTAGCTTCTTGGGTGTTGATCAAATCCTGCTGCGTTGTCACCACGAAATCCGGCTCTTCCAGGCTGACATCGTGACGTTTCGCCAATAGCAGTTCGATCTGGAGGATGACATCTTCCTGAATTGCATCGGGTTCCAGTTCTACATAAATCAATCGCACGCGGTCACCAATCATTCTGGCGAATTGCGTTGGTGTGAATTTCTGGAATACCACAGTGATGGGCAAATAAATGCGCGCGTCATAATCGACATCCCCTACGAGACCTTTTTCTTCGAAGACGCCGATCACGGTAAACTTGGTTGTACCGATGGTCAAAGATTGCCCTACGGGTGGTTGATCATCGAAAAGCTCTTCACCCAGACTGGACCCCAGGACAACTACTTTTTGCTTGCGATCAATTTCTGCCTGACTGAAGTAGCGGCCTTGGGCCATCTCCATATCCCTTACGGAAGGAAACCCTTCCGTAGTCCCCAAAATCGAGACGCTGTCGAGCGAAATATTTCCAGCTTTAACAGTTTCGCTGCTCTGCTGCTCGACGACGACAGCCTGGACACCATTGACGTTATCGGAAATGGCGAAAGCATCGTCATAGACCAGGCCCCCAGAGCTTCCCCCTCCGCCAAATCCACCGCGGCTGAAATTCGCACCAACGAACACTAGGTTTGTTCCCAGGCTGGTGATTTGATCGGAGATGGCGGCTTCGGTGCCGGCGCTGATGGCAATCATGATGATCACCGCAGAGACACCGATAATCACGCCCAGCATGGTCAGCAGGGAGCGCAGCTTGTTGCGTGCCAGACCACCCCAGGCGATCCTGATCACTTTTTCTAATTTCATAATTCTCCTTTGGTGAGATGAGAGACCGAGGCCGGGAGACAAAGATGCTGCTCTTTCATCTGTCCTCCGCCCTCTGTCCATTTAATTTGTCTGTGTCAATGCGTCCGTCGAGGAAGCGGATCACACGTTGGGCATAAGCAGCGATCTCGTCTTCGTGGGTTACCATAACGATGGTGCTGCCTTGCTGGTGTAATTCGGAAAGCAAAGCCATGATTTCCTGCCCAGATTTCAAATCCAGGTTGCCTGTGGGCTCATCGGCCAGGATCAGCACCGGATCGTTGACCAGGGCTCGGGCGATGGCCACTCGTTGGGCTTGCCCACCGGATAACTCTTGGGGCTGGTGCTGTACCCTGTCGGACAGCCCAACGGCTTCCAGGGCAGAGAGCGCTTTATCGTATTGCTCCGCCTCGCCCAGATCCCCGTTACGGCTGTACAGCAGTGGCAGCATCACATTCTCTAACGCGGGGGTGCGGGGTAGCAGGTTGTAACTCTGAAAGACAAACCCAATGCGTTGGTTGCGGATAATGGCCAACTCAGCCTTGTCAAAACTGCTGACATCTTCCCCAGCCAGGGTATACTGACCCGTTGTTGGCCGATCCAGACAGCCCAGGATATTCATCATCGTGCTTTTTCCCGAGCCGGAGGGTCCCATGATGGCGACAAACTCGTTCACTTTGATCTCGAGGCTGACACCATCCAGTGCTCTCACCTGGGCATCGCCCATGCCATAAACTTTGGTAATATTTTCCGTTTGAATAATTGGTTGATTCATGGTGATTTTCAATTCTTTGGGTTGCTGTTTAGTTGGTTGTGGTTGGAATTATTTTTCTACCTGACGACCATCAACTAACAACTGTCAACGGTTCACTCGGTCTCTACAATGCCTGTGGTCACAATCTCGCCGGCTGCCACCCCAGAGATGATTTCGGCTGAGGTGAAATCCACCAGCCCAACTTCTACAATGCGCAGTTCGGGTTCGCCATCAACCATCACGAAGACGGCAAACTCTCCGGGGCTCAATTCACGTAGCGCCTCAACGGGGACGAGAACGGCATCCTCTGCACGGCCACCAACCACATCTACAGAAGCGTTCAGCCCGATGGGCAGAGTCACAGGTTTGGCAAATGAATCCGGATCAAGCGAAACCAAAGCCCTCACAGCGGTCACATTCGATGATTCGAAAAGCGTGGGGTCAACCTCGATTATGCGGCCCTGGAAAAGGTCATTGGGGAAGGCGTCAAAGATAATCTCGACCTCGAATCCCACGGCGACTTTGTCTAGATCCGTTTCGTCCAGATAAACTTCCAGGAGAGGTTGACTCAAATCTGCCAGGGTGATGAACGCATTTGTGCCCAGCGCTTCCCCAACATCAGCCGTGATTTCCAGTACAGTCCCGTCAATGGGCGCATGCAGATCGAGATAGGCACGCATCTGCTGATCGAGCACCAGCTGCAACTGCGCATTTTCCAATTGTGCTTCAGCCAGGGTAATCTCATCGGGATCAGGGCCGTTTTTGATGCGTTCATAGGCGCGTTGAGCATCAGCAATCTGAGCATTGGCCAAGGCCAGATCCGCTTCGGCGATGGCCTGTTCCGTATCGTCTGAAGTGCTGATGGCGGCGTTGTAATTAGCGACGGCATTATCGTAAGCCTGCTGCGCGGCGGATAATTCGCTCTGGAGACGCGCTCGTTCCAGATTATCTTCCGGCCGGTTTGAGACAGGCTCAAAATTTTCTTCGGCTTTTTCCAGTGCATCCTGTGCCAGGATCATGTCGGCATATTCTGTATCGATGGTTGACTGGCTGGCAGTCAGTCCAGTGCGGCGGAAGGCAACCTCGGCATCTTCGACGGCCTGCTGCGAATTAGCGACGGCTTGCAGTGCACTGGCCACATCGGTTTCCCAAGTTTCATAGATTTCATCTAAAGTAATTTGAGCATTGAGAATAGCAATCTCAGCGTTCGAAATCGCCAGCGCAATTTCTTCTTCACTGTTGTAGGTCTTCAATACCGCTATGGCTTGGCCGGCTTCGACCCAGTCGCCCACCCCAAGGGAAAGCTCTGCTAGAACACCGCTCTCATCGAACCCAATGCTGATCTCCGCAGGTGCGACAATGGTTCCTGAACCACTGGCAAAGATGACCAGGTCACCTTGTCGAGCCACTGCAGTTTGGACGGGTGTATCATCTGCAGCTTCTACTTCGGTGGCAGTGAACATAGGGTAAGCGTAATATCCACCGGTCCCCAGCACGCCAAGGATAATTGCCATGATCCAAAAGCCTTTTCTTCTGAACAATGATTTTTTCTTGTGCATTTTTTGACACCTCGCGGTAATTATGTGTTTTGCGGTTTGAGCTTGAAGCAAGAAATCAGCTTGACTTACCGCAAAACCTGGGTAAATATCGGTTTGTACTTGCTTTTTAGTCCAAGAAACTTCCCATTATTTCCTTGGGAAACCTGGAAGGAAGTATTTATCTTCAGCACCACGTTTCAGTGAAGTACCCCGGCCACAGGCCAGGGCATCCTGGCTTTTTCCCGTGAATGCACCCCAAAGATAACAAAGTGACCCTATTCCCGGTAGTGAGCGGGGTCATAACTGATCCTGTCAGAATATGACGCCAGTCATATTTCCCCTATGACTTCGGTGCATAACAAATAACCTGAAATATATGCTATGATGAGCCCATGCAGAAAACAAAAATCGAACCGGGATTGGTCAATGTGTTCCGCTGGTATGTGGTTTTGCGGTTTGTGTTTTCGATCAGTATGCCCTTTGTCAGCACCCAAATTGGCAAAAGAGGCGAATGGGGGGTAGAAATCGATACCACTACCCTTATCATTGTCACCGCGGTGGAAATGATGTTGCTTTTCGGATATCTATCATGGCCATGGCTGCGCAAAAGAATTGGGAAATTTTTCTTGCCTGCGGGCATCATTTTGGCGACTCTTGGCCTGATCCTCGAACAGCATTTTTTCTCCAGATCAGCGCGCTTTGGTCAGCCATTCCCCTTTTTGTATGTATTGTTGATTCTGGTTGCCTGGCAGTATCGATTCCGTGAAGTGCTGATCTTCATACTTGGGGCAGCCCTGATGGAATTAGCGCTCCTTCAGGTTTTTCCTCTACCCAATGAATTTATCTTCCGTAATTCAGAAACTCATCATATCGTGACCTATGGTCGAATTTTTGCCAGCTCATTCTCTTACCTTTTATTGGGGTATATCGTCACCCGGTTGATGAAGGCTCAGCGCGAGCAGCGCAAAAAACTGACCGATGCAAACTTGAAGCTTGTTCAACATGCCAACACTGTTGAACAGTTATCCACCAGCCGCGAGCGCAATCGACTCTCTAGAGAGCTGCACGACACGCTGGCGCACACCCTCAGTGCCCTGGTGGTTCAATTTGATGCGCTTGCAACAGTCTGGGGATCGATCCCTGATAAAGCCCGCGAGATGGTTGAACAGATGCAGGCTACGACGCGATCCGGGCTCGATGAAACCCGACGGGCTTTGCGTGCCCTGCGGGCATCGCCGTTGGAAGATGTTGGTCTGGTGTTAGCTCTCCAGGGGCTGGCCGAGGATTTTTCAGTTCGTCAAAATATAGTCCTGCAGCATGATTTACCTGAAATTCTGAGTGATCTGCCTCCTGAGGTGGAGCTTTGTTTTTACCGCGTGGCGCAGGAGTCGCTGGAGAATATCGCTCGTCATGCCGCCGCGGATAGGTTGACTATTCAAATGGGGCGAGATCCTTCTGGCTTGATTATGACGATTTCTGATAATGGTCGTGGATTTGATGTTTCGGACGATGTCAATCAAGAGCATCTTGGCATTCAGGGGATGCAGGAAAGAGCAGGGCTGATCGGGGCTGACCTTCGTGTGGATAGCAGCCCTGGAGAGGGTACGACCGTTCGGCTTCATCTGGAGAATGACGCGTGATCCGAGTGCTGGTTTGTGACGATCAGGCCGTCGTGGCCGAAGGGTTAGAAATGATCTTGAGCGCCGATCCTGAGATTGAGGTGGTTGGGGTTGCTTATGGGGGAGATGAGGCCGTCCAGAAGGCAGAAAAATCTCCGCCTGATGTGGTCCTGATGGATTTGAAGATGCCTGGGGTCAATGGAATCCAGGCCACGCGTGAAATTCATAAGGCTCATCCTGAAATCAAGATATTGGTTCTGACCACCTTTGGAGACGATGAATGGGTCTTTGATGCGATCCGCAGCGGCGCAGCGGGGTACCTGCTCAAGGGCACTCCGCGCGACGAATTGATCAAAGCCGTCAAGGGAACCGCTGCAGGCGAGGCTTTCATTGATCCGGCGGTTGGGGGCAAATTATTGGATCATGTTGCCCGAACCGCTTCATCTCAGAAGACCACTATTGCCAATGATCTCAGCCAGCGCGAGATGGATGTGCTGCGGCTGCTGGCTCAGGGTTTTTCCAACGCCGAGATCTCCGAAAAACTCTATCTCACCAAGGGCACAGTGCGCAACTACGTCAGTTCAATTCTGACCAAACTCGAAGTTGACGACCGTACCCAGGCTGCCATCCTGGCAATTCGCCATGGGCTCGTAGAAGCAGAATAATCCCCATTTCAAATCAAAAAAAGCTGGTTTTACCTATCGGAGGTAGAACCAGCTTTTTGCTGTAAATATCCAAAGATGTTTTTACGGTGTATTTGTTGCCGTCGGAACGTTTGTGTCCGTTGCGGTGGGTGTGGGCAGGGAGGTATTTGAAGCAGTCGCGGTAGGTGCGGTTGCGTTTGTCGCGGTGGCTGCGGATGTATTGGTTGCTGTCGCGACATTTGTGTTTGTAGCTGTTGCGGCACTGGTCGCAGAAGGCGACCCGCCTTCAAGCGGGGTTATTAGAATAAAGTAGTGGTGGGGCGTGGCAGGATGTGCTACCCTTTGTCTGACCGACGCTGGGAGCGCACACCTGGGGCCTGAGCGCTTGGGTCAGCCGATGCAGGCTATGGGAAGCTCTTGGTTTCACTCTGAGCAAGCCCGTCGGGTTATTTGGCCGCCCAGCGAACTTTCTAGTCTGGGACCCCACATCGTTGTGGGTGAACCCGTATCGGTAGATGTACCTCATGACCCAAAAAACCACGCCCCGCCAACTATAAGGAGTGTAGCATGAAATCCGATCCCAAATCAATACCCATTGAACGTTTCATCGCCATCGACATTCATAAGCTCTATGTGGTCGTCGGCGGCATGAACTCACAAAAGGACTGGGTCTTACGTACTCGCAAAGTGCGTATGTCTCTCTTCCCTGAGTGGGTTCAGAAAAATCTCACCCCCACCGATGCTGTGGTCATCGAATCGACTTCCAATGCATGGGAGATCTACGATTTGATCGCCCCTCTGGCTGCCAAGGTTGTGGTCGCCAATCCCTTGAAAGTCGGACAAATCGCTGGCGCCAAGGTCAAAACCGACAAGCTCGATGTCGAACGACTGCTCACCTTGCTCATCGCCGATATCGTCCCCGAAGTCTGGGTGCCTCCCCACCATGTTCGAGACCTGCGGGCTTTGATCTCTCATCGCTGGCGCATCCATAAACAGATCGCTATGACCAAGAACCGCCTGCACAGTTTTATCCACCGCTTCAATCTCATCCCCCCGGAAGGACAACTCTTCTCCGAAGATAACCGCTCCTGGTGGCAGCAGCAGGATTTCTCGTCCATGGTCCGCCTTCAGATCGAGCAAGACCTGCTCATCCTTGAGCATCTCACCGCCCACAAAGAAGCCATTCACCAGGAACTCGCTTGCTTGAGCAACCGTCAGCCCTGGGCCAACGATATCGTCTTCATCATGCAGATCCCCGGCTTGGGCGTGGTTCTCTCGATGACGGTTCTCTCGGCCATCGGTGATATTTCCCGCTTCAAGCACGCTAAGAACCTGGTCGGTTATGCTGGTCTCGGCGCTGGTGTTCACGACAGCGGCTTGAAACATCAGGAAAAAGGTATCACCAAGTCCGGACGCAAAGAACTGCGCTGGGCCATGGTCGAAGCCGCCTGGGGCGCTGTGCGCAGCGATCCGCACTGGAAAGCCCAAT
>JADHXE010000163.1 GCA_016783125.1 Anaerolineales bacterium | reverse complement strand
AAATCTGGACATTACCACGCGAAGTCCCAAAGAGCCTTTAGTTTTCAAGGTTGCCATGTATTGTAATGAATCAACTTTATCTCGGCAAGGCTTGGTAAAAAGGCGTGAACGCGCAAATGTTGTCAGGAAAGAATCTCGAAAAATCTCTGACATGTTTTACGCGCTCACGCCAAATTATTGCAAGGACCCTCGTGAAGGAAATTTGTTGTATAATCCAATAACTGAGATAAGACTTCCACAGTCATAGAAATCACTGGAGATGGAAGACGATATGCCCCTTGAAAAGATTGGTCGCTATCAAATTAAAAAAGAACTCGGCCGTGGCGGGATGGCAACTGTTTACCAAGCCTACGATCCCAACTTCGAACGGGATGTCGCTGTCAAGGTACTACCACGCGCTTTTTTGCATGATCCACAATTTCGAGCGCGCTTCGAGCGAGAAGCCAAGACTGTCGCTGCGCTTGAACATGCTGCAATAGTTCCTGTTTACGATTTTGGCGAGGAAGATGGCCAGCCATATATTGTGATGCGCATGATGTCTGGCGGAGATTTGGCAGGCAAACTCAAAGGCGGCAGTCTTTCTTTCCAAGAAGCAGCTAAGATCACTGAACGTTTAGCATCAGGATTAGGTGCCGCGCACAAAAAAGGCATCATCCATCGCGACATGAAACCAGGGAATATTCTCTTTGATCAGTACGATAATGCTTTTCTATCTGATTTTGGCATCGCCCGGTTAACTCATGGCAGTCACACTCTCACAGGGGAAAATATCATCGGCACACCGGCGTATATGAGTCCCGAACAGATCCAAGGCGAAAAGGACCTGGATGGCCGCAGCGATCTGTATTCTTTAGGGATCATCTTCTACCAAATGCTCACCGGGGATACACCCTATCAGGCCACGACCCCTGCCAAAGTGATGATGATGCACATCCTCGAACCGGTGCCCAGCCTTTCAACACTAAAACCGGATATGCCGCCAGATTTGAGTCTCTGGCTTCAAAAAACTCTGGCTAAAGAACCTGATGACCGCTTCGCAGCAGCAAAGGAGATGGGTGAGGCACTACAAGCGGCGATACAGGGTAGATCGCATCACACTCTCACAACTGCCCAGAGAACGGTCGTAAGGGAACCGAGCACACCAATAACCCAGCAACAGCCCGCTGTTGCTCCAGGATACGGCCCTCAACAAGCTGTTGCAACACCCATACCGACACCCCTTCCGACTCCACTTCCAGTAAAGCCAAAAAGGAGTTGGTTACCTTTCGCTATCGGAGGATTTATCATCCTTGGTATCGGCACTATTATCCTTCTTGCGACAGCGTTTATAGGCTATCAAGGCAAAGGTCCACTGGCTTTTGCGCTTGGCCCACCAACTGCAACCAGTACTCCTTTGCCTCAAACGATAACACCAGAAATTGAGATCACCAACACTCCTGAAGAGGCCGTAGCAGCTGTCGAAGCATCACCAACACCCACCGAGGGCACCGAGGAACTCCCTACAACTACTGAAGCGCCTCCCACAAATACGCCTGAAGCCACAGCTACCAGCACTCCTGAAACGCCAACACTCGGCGGCGCTGACAAAATTGCCTTCGTAAACGACAACGATATATGGATCATGAATGTCGATGGCAGCGGCCTGGAACAACTGACCAACGACGGAACTACCAAAACCGATCTCACCTGGATGCCAGACGGGAATGGCTTGACGTATATCTCTGGAAAATGCGTATGGTCTGCGGAGTTGGAGACGGGACGTTTGGATTTTATCGCCTGTTTTGAATCATCTGACTACATAGAGTCGTTCCAGATCTCTCCTGACGGAACTCAGGCTGCTATCACTGTCAACCGCGCTTTGTACATCATTCCTTATGATTTAGACCGCCTACGGGAAGTCAGGTATAACACCCATCTGGAAGAGATGAGCGAGTGCCCCGCATACGATCCATTAAAAACCAGCAAAGAGACAATTGTGGCTGTCCAAAAGGTGCGTTGGTCTGACGATGGGCAAACCTTATCCCTGATGGTATTAGCCGCCCTCAGCGGGGTACAAGGAGATATCATCCAAATATTCCCGGTTGGCGATTGCGAATCCCAACCTTACCGCAGCGATGAGTTTCCCGCATCACGTTTCACTGTCGAGGATTACGATAAATCCCCGTATCTGCAAAACTTTGGTTATGATGGCGGCTACCTTTATGCGATTAGCAGCTTCACCCGTAATGATGGTTTCGGGCATCTCTATCTTTACAACGGCGACCTGCATAGAGCAGAAACCGAAGCCAATCCTATCGATGGAGATTGCTGCTACCGCGATCCTCAATTTAGCCCGGATGGGCATTATCTAATTTTTGCTTATCAACCCTTTGAGGCTGGCGCGACAACTCAACTGTATATTGTGCCCTACGGTACCATTGGAACAGGTGCGCGCTACGAGCCCCTTTCGCTACCGGAAGGCTTCCTAACTAATCCGAAGGCCAAGCCCCAACCGGTTTTCCGCCCTGTTTCTGACAGAAACGAATAATTCTCAATAAGGTGCGTTTCATTCCAGTGGAAGTAATCCCGGAAATAGGGGTGTGCGGGGGCGCTTCGCTTTGCGTGCCTCTGGCATTGCGACCCCCCGCACACCCCTATTTCCGGAACTTTTCCGCTCGTTTGAAACACGCCTTTATCAATAGGTCACGCATATGAAAACTCGAGCAATTATCCTGGCCGGTGGCGAAGGTTCCCGGTTAGGCGTTTTAACTGCCAAAAGAACCAAGCCCGCGGTTCCCTTCGCCGGGAAATACCGCATCATCGACTTCACCCTCTCGAATTGCGTTAATTCAAACCTTTTTGACGTGCTGATCCTGGCCCAATATCGCCCCCATTCGCTGATCGAACATATCGGCGCGGGTGGGCCCTGGGATCTCAACCGGGATTTCACTGGCGGTGTGCGTATCTACTCTCCCTATAAAGCCCGCCGCCCAACCGATTGGTACCTGGGCACTGCCGATGCCGTCCAACAAAACTTCAGCTTCATCAAGAGCACCAACCCTGATTTTGTATTGATCCTCTCTGGCGATCATATCTATGAGATGAATTACGATGCCATGATCGCCTTCCACATCGATCATCGCGCCGATGTGACCTTGGGGACGATCACCGTGCCTATCGAAGATGCCTCCCGCTTTGGCATCGTAGGTGTAAATGACAAATACCGGGTAACCTCTTTCATCGAAAAACCTAGCGATCCTCAATCGAACCTGGTCAATATGGGGGTCTATCTCTTCAGTATGGATGTGTTGGACCGCGTCCTTTGGCAGGATTATAAAACCAAAGAATCTGCCCATGATTTCGGTAAAAACATCCTCCCGGGACTGGTCGCAGAGGGTGCGCGTGTCCACGCCTTCCCCTTTTCGGGATACTGGGTCGATGTCGGGACTACCGCATCTTATTGGCAAGCACATATGGACTTGCTATCTGACCCGCCATCCCTGGATTTAAATGACCGCTCTTGGATCATACACACTCGCACCGAAGAACGGCCACCAGTGCGCATCGCCAGAGGCGCTCAAATTCACGATAGCATGATCACCGATGGCTGTGTGGTTGCCCCAGATGCCATCATCGAACGCAGTGTACTTGGCCCGGGTGTGCGCATTGCATCAGGCGCAATCGTGCGTGAATCCGTCATCCTCACAGATTGTGAAATCCACGCTGGGGCTTCGGTCGAGCGAGCTATCCTCGATAAACGCGTCCAAGTTGGAGAGAAAGCCCGCGTGGGTAGTATCAGCTCGAAAACGCCTCCCCAACTGGTCATGGCAGGTAAGAACAGCCACATCCCACCGGGATTTACCATCGAGCCTGGCGCTGTCATCCCAGCGGATATTCGCGAATCTGATTATCCTTCAAAAATCATAAAATCCAACACAAAAATTGATCGGGGCCGAGACATCCCTCATGAAATTTGAGCGTGCCTCTGGCATTTTGCTCCACCCAAGCAGCCTTCCCGGAGCCTATGGGATCGGGGATGTTGGCCCTAAAGCGCATGAATGGATCGATTTTTTAGCCGCTGCTGGTAGCAGTTTGTGGCAGGTATTACCACTCGGCCCTACAGGCTATGGGGACTCGCCATACCAATGCTTCTCTGCTTTTGCGGGGAATCCTTATATCATCAGCCCTGACGCGCTGCTTACGGAAGGTTTACTCACGCTCGATGATATTCGTGATCGCCCCTCATTCCCCGTGGAGCGCGTGGATTATGGGGCTGTGATTCCCTTCAAGGTGAAACTGCTCAAGCGAGCCTTTGACCGTTTCCGAAGCGGCTCTCACCCCAATGTCAATGAAGAGTTCAAAGCTTTCAGAGAAGCCGAAGCCCATTGGTTGGATGACTTTGCGCTCTTCATGACCATCAAAGAAGCACACGGCGGCGGCTCCTGGGTTGACTGGCCCGCGCCTCTGCGCAGCCGAGAAACAATAGCATTGAAATCCTTCGGGGATGCTCATGCAGACGATATAGAACGGTATGCCTTTTGGCAATATCTGTTCTTCTGGCAATGGGCCAATTTGCGGGAACACGCCAATAAAAAAGGTGTTCAAATCATCGGCGATATTCCCATCTTTGTAGCGCATGACAGCGCCGATGTTTGGTCGCATCCCGAGCTTTTCTACTTAGATGATGAAGGCCAACCCACCGTCGTCGCCGGCGTGCCCCCCGATTATTTCTCTCCCACCGGCCAGCGTTGGGGCAATCCTTTGTATCGCTGGCATCTCCACGCCAAAGATGGATACGCTTGGTGGCTTGACCGCTTGAGCGCTGTATTCTCCCTGGTTGATATCGTCCGCCTGGATCACTTCCGCGGTTTCGCTGGCTATTGGGAGATCCCTGCCGAGCAGGAGACAGCCGAAAACGGACAGTGGGTCCCCGGCCCCGGGGCTGATTTCTTCAAAGCAATAGAAAAAGCCTTGGGAAATCCCCCAGATGAAAAATCAGGTGCGACGCATCTGAGTTCTCAGGGCACACTCCCCATCATCGCCGAAGACTTGGGAGAAATCACCCCGGATGTGATCGAGCTGCGTGACCGCTTCAAACTTCCCGGCATGAAAATCCTGGTATTTGCTTTCGACAGCGACGCTGAGAACGAATTTCTGCCCCACAACTTCACCCCTAACAGCGTGGTCTATACCGGCACCCATGACAACGACACCACGTGTGGCTGGTATGAACGCGCTGATGAAAAAATTCGCGATTACGCCCGGCGTTATCTGGCTCGCGATGGCCGCGATATGGCCTGGGACCTGATCCGCGCGGCCTGGTCTTCGGTGGCTGTGTTCGCCCTGGCTCCCTTACAGGATTTCCTAAATTTGGGCAACGAAGCGCGTATGAATTACCCCAGCAAACCCAGCGGCAACTGGATCTGGCGAATGTCACCGCGCGACCTGACGGATTCGCTGCGAGCGCGTTTAAAGGAGACTAATATCCTCTACGGACGCCACGCGATACGCAAAGAGGGGTAAATCAAATGGGTGCGTTTCAAATGAGTTGATGCGCCGAACGCAGGTGTCTGTATTCCGTAATGCTTCCCTAATACGCTATACGAAATACGCAGCGAGGCATTCAACCGAAATGAAACACACCCAAATCGAATAAGGACGAACGCGGTTCCTGCGAGGAACCGCGTTCGTTAAACCCTAGATCACGAGAGAACACATGCACTCCAATCGAGATTGGGAATCACGCCTCAGAGAAGAGCTTAGAACTGCCAAAGAAGCCCGAGCGGCTGGCAATCAGGGCAAAGCCCGCGTTTGCGCCCGCCGCGCCGCCGGGATCGCTATCGGCGAATATCTCCAGCGCCAGGGACTCCCCAATCCCGGCCCCAGCGCCTACGACCGGCTCCAATATCTCGCTACACATCCAGGACTCTCAGCGCGCGCTCGCCAAATCACTGCGCACCTGCTCCTGCGCGTGAACGAAGATTTCAAACTGCCCATCGATGCGGACCTGATCGCTGAAGCCTACGAACTCGTTGAACTCCTGTTAGGTCAATCACTGGGGGAAGAGTAGCACACCCGCAGCCACTTCCCCCAGATCGAAGCTGCGCTTAATACTTGAATCCAAGTAGCCAAAAAGGCCTAACTCACAAATCGAAAGACGAACGTCTTCTCATCTGATCGACTTAAAACAAGAAGCCCTCTAATGCTAGAGGGCTTCTTGTTCCCTAATAAAATCTGATCATAAGACTTACTTTTTCTTCTTTAGCACAGGCAGACCGTTCTTAGTCTCCGAAACCATGTAGGCAACGGGAACAGCATCGATAGCGCCTTCCTTGACGGTCTTGGCAAAGAAATAGATCCTCTGCTTGCGGCCACCTTTCAACTGAGTGACCCTAGAGTGCAGGTAGTACGTAACGCCTTTTGAGTTTTGGTGACTGTAAGCCATGTTTCTCTCCTTTCAGATTTATGCTCCAAGTATAGATGAAATTTATCGTTTAGGCAACACCCATTCGTCATCCAAAAATTGAAGGATTTTTTGCATTTACACGATAAATCACAATCGGCCGAAAAGATTTGGGGTCCGTTGAAGGGATCCCGGAAATAGGGGTGTGCGGGGGGCGGACGTCCCCCGCACACCCCTATTTCCGGATCTTCTCAACTCTTTTGAAACACACCCAAAAGATCTTCATATGGAATTTCTGTGTATCCAACCTCACACGGATTGCCTGCTGCAATCCATAATGTTGCAGTTTTCAAATCCATGATCACAGATGTCACTGTTTGGAAGTGCTCCTGTGCCGGATCGCGGGGGTCAGGATGGCAACAGACCGAATTGGGGAAATCGAAGTGGTCAGCAAGGGCTCGCTGCAGATCAGAGACAGTGAATTCATCAGGATGTGTCCGCAGAAAACGGCTCAGGCGGCGATGGCGAACAAGACTGTCTGGCCCATGCCAAACGCCGACATCCCTGAAATCAATATCTCGACATAAGTAGTGGTTTGTATGGGCGTAGACATTCGTCTCAGGGAAGGAGATATATGCACGGGAGAAATCTCCTGGAGCTGTTTCAGCGTTGAAAGCCTCCCCGTCGCGGTGAGCGACAGTGTAATTTGCTGAAGAAGCCCGCACATGGCCATTGATAGCAGCTATTGCATCAGAAAAAGACCCGCTTTCTAAAATCGCTCGTAAAATAACATGATAGGGAATTCCGGGCACAGCATTAGATTCCAGATCAGAATGCAGGGCGTTGGTGGTCATCCCGATTCCGGCGGCATTCATGCCTGTCTTCGCCAACAATCCCGCTTCGACCACCGTCACAAAATTGGGCACATCGTCAGCTTCCACTTCGAGAACCACTACCGTATCAGATACAGGTACTACCCAATCCCAATTCTGCCCAATAAGTGTATGGTTGTTTTCCGTGGCTGGCGGTAAGACTACAAAAGAAGAACACTCCCCAGGGGCGCTCTTAGCGATGGCAAAGTTGCGGATTTCCGTACGAACGTTTAGCGCCAGGATATCCTCATAGCTCACACCGGCTCCTTCGGCAATGCCGCGCATCTCATCGAGAAAATGGGGACGGTAGGCAGCGATAGCAGGCCCGAAAGTCTGTGCGTGGCTTGTAGCCTGGGGCCAATCCCATCCAGCGTAGTGGGCAAACATCTCACGATAGATTTCGATATTCCGTTGGATGCGAGATGCGGCCTGTTGGCCATATTGACGGCCCCGCTCAAACGGTAAACCCTGGACTCGAATTCGAGGAAAATGTTGTTTAGTCATGATCAGTTTTCCAGTTAGCTCTCAAGGGGTATTGTGTTTTGTTTAGATTACTTTATACTTGAAATTATAATTAAACGCAAATTTCTAAGACCATCACAAAATCTTACTTGTTATTCATCAACATTTTGAACTTATTTGGTAACTGCTAAGCCATGGAACGGATTACCCCGAAAAAAGGGTACTTCTCGGTCTGGCTTAGTAGTTACCTTATTTTTCATAATCCAAACACAGCAGTAATTTTACAAAGGAGCGTAAGATGAAGAAACACGTTTTAATCATTGTGGTTATTTTGGGTTTGGTGCTATCATCATGCGGAGGCGCTGCTGAACCGCCACCGGCACCCACCGACACTGCTCCGCCGCCACCCACACCCACACCCGTGCCACCCTCACCGACCCCCATTCCACCCACCGATACACCAGAACCCACCCCCACCCCTGAGCCCACTTTCACCCCGACTCCCGAACCCGTGAGGTATATCGTATTTTCTAAACAATCAGGCGCGGGATTAAACCTGTGGTTGATCGCTCCGGATGGTTCGGAGGCCATACAAATTACATCCGATTTCAAGCGTGCCACCTACTCTGCCTGGTCTCCAGACCGCAGCCTGATCGCCTTTGCTTCCAACGATACGGGCACGTGGCATATCTACACGATTGATCCAACAGGGGAAAATCTGACACAAATCACCGATTTCAGCAGCGCTGACCCGGATTGGTCGCCGGATGGGGGTAGCCTGATCTTCCAGTCGGATCATCGTAACGAACCGGAAAACGTTCCTGATATCTACGCCATCAATCTGGACGGCTCTAATTTGATTGAGATTCTCGATAATCCCGAACTCCCTGACTTTGACCCTGGCTGGTCACCTAACGGCACTCAGATTATGTTTGGCTCCAATCGCACTGGAATATCCGAAACTTTCGTCATGAACGCCAATGGAGAAAACATCACTCAGTTGATCCCGGATGAGTTCAGAGACTATTACAGCAAATGGTCACCTGATGGCAGCAAAATCTTGTTTATCTCTGATCGTAATGGCAACCCCGATCTTTATGTAATGGATGTGGATGGTTCGAATGTCATTCAACTTACGGATGACGCCTCTGGGGAGGCATTTCCTTCCTGGTCGCCGGACGGCACCCGGATAGTATACGCTTCTGATCAAGGCGGCAATTGGGACCTCTATATTGTGGATGTCAATGTCGCCAACATAATGCAACTGACCGATGACGATGCGATTGATTTGTTCCCAGATTGGTAATAACGAGAGCACCAGGTTATTATGATGATGTTCGTCTAACGATGGGCATCTTCATAACCATTTCATGAGGAGGCTAATATGAACCCCAAGCACATTATACGTCGACCGTTCATTTTTGCTTTCATTATTACTCTACTGATCGTTGGGATAGTAACTGCCTGCGGTGGTCGCCCTGCTGAAGAACCCCTAACTGCTACCGTTGAAGCAACAGAGGCAGAAGAACCAACAACAACTCCTGAACCGACGCTTGCGTTAGGCACTATTCGATATGAGTACGACGAAGCAGGTCGCCTGATCGCAGCCGACTATGGCTCTGCGCGCATTGATTATACCTACGATAACAATGGTAACCTGCTCTCAAGGAAAACTACAGTAAGCCAATCTAGTGTCGGCTCGCTAGTCGCTGCGACGCTAACAAACGCGCTAGGAATCTTCAGCAATAGATTATCGTCCCGTCATCCACCCCTATTGAACTTTGTGCTCCTAATTGGCTTGGTGGCAGCTTTTATTGGGATTGGGTTCCTTTCGCGCTTGCGAAGAACAAAATCAAATTGCCTACTATTACGTTACCAACGAAATTCTTGTTTTTTGAGCAAGAAAATTTACCGCACGCCAGAGGCGGGCCTACTGCCAGACGCGAAGAACGCCAAGTTTTCTTTTGTAAAGATTTTCTTTGCGCTCTTCCCCGAAGGGGACACAACGTGTGCGTCTTCGCGGTTCAATAAAATATTTGGTTCCGGCTTGTCTGGGTTAGGGGTAAGAGCAGTTGTAAATCTACTGATGGTATTCTCTATACTGTTACCTTACCCCGTAGGAGCTAATCTCCTCAATCCTCCTCAAGACGACACTGGCATAGCCGATCCGGATAATGATGTCCCCAGGGAATCGACCACCCACACGCAAGCTGATTCGCGCGGAACGACCATGACAACGGGTGATCCCATCAGCACCGCCACGGGCGAGTACTTCTTTGATATGAACTTATTCGATCTTGGTGGACCGATCCCCTTGACTTTCGATATCTATTACGGGTCGCAGGTAGACACGAGACGTTTGAATGATGGCTTACCCATTCGATACTTCAGCAATCACAGAATCACCTTGAATCAGTATAAAACCTTCGACCCTGATGCTGTATTCATTGAAAGGGGACTTGGTCAGGAAATCGGTTTTCACAAAACAGCCAATGGGTGGGAAGTATATGATTTGGAAGGCATTCGCTATCAGTTGGAGGAGACAGCGGATTCTTTTTATTTCATGGATCCAATCAAGGAGCAGGTGATCATTTTTGCCAAAGTACATGAAGGTGAAAGCGTGGTTGTTGCCTTGCCCTTGATGGTGATGGATTGTAATAACAACATACTTGGCTATAAGTATCTAGCAGCTTGTCGGAGAAGTCCGAGTTGCTGAATGGATAGAAAGTGATAAAAAGCCATGATACACTTTCAAACTACAATGAAACGAAAACGGGAGATTGTCATGGCAACGCCCCGAAAATTCAAGACCGTAGATTA
>JADHXE010000162.1 GCA_016783125.1 Anaerolineales bacterium | reverse complement strand
ACCTGGTTGGTTTACCCTTGATTTTACAGCATATCCCATCATTGGCACCGTTCGCTATTGTTGTATTCTCACCCTTTTTGTCTACCGATTCTTCCAGACCATTTCAAAAATGGGATCTTATTTTTGCACACCTCCTTAGATGATGTTCTACCTCGTAAACAGGTACGCGGCACCATCGGATTTGGCTCTATGAACGACCCCTACATGCCCATCGAGCGAAAATACAAACTTACCCGCCGGGCCTTGGAAGTCGTCGCTCGGAATCAATTCCCTGTGCATATCATCACGAAATCCGATCTCGTCTTGAGGGATATCGACTTCTTGGAAAAAATCAACCAAATCTACGCCGCGGTCAGCTTCACCATCACCACCGCCGATGACGATCTGGCCAGGAAACTCGAACCCGGCGCGGCGCCCTCCTCGGATCGCTTCAAGGCAATGAAAACCTTATCAGATGCCGGCATCCTCACCGGGGTCACCATGCAGCCCATCCTGCCCTTCATCGAGGATACCCCCGGGAATATCACCCGCATCGTCGAACTGGCTCACCAAAACGGCGCATCCTATATCCTGCCCTGGTTCGGCATGAGCCTGCGAGAGGGGTCACGCGACTACTACTACGACAAGCTCGACCAGCTCTTCCCAGGCATCAAAAAGAAATACGTGCAGCGCTACGGGAGTCAATATATCTGCAACGCCCCCAACTGGCATGAGCTGGATGAACTCTTCCAGAAAGCGGTCTACAAATACGGCATCGCCACAAAAATGCCCGTCTTCACCCCTGAACCGGTGAAGAAATCAAACCAACTGCGCCTGCTCTAATACCTAATACCCAATACCTGATACCTGAAACATGAAACATGAAACGCCCTCCTTCCACATCGGCCCAATCCCCATCCACGGCGATGTGATCCTCTCACCCATGGATGGCTTTTCCGATTGGCCCTTCCGCTCCCTGTGCCGCCAACTGGGGTCAGCGATGAGCTATACCGAATTCATCAAGGCCGAGGATATCCTCGAACCGCCCAAGCAGATCGCCGATAAATTGCGCTATGAGGAAGATGAACGCCCCGTTGTGATCCAGCTTTATGGGGATGATCCTGATGTGATGCTGGCGGCTGCCACCCGCGCCCAAGAATTAGGGGCTGACATCGTTGATGTCAACATGGGCTGTCCGTCTAAAACTATCGCCAAGCGCGGCGCCGGGGTGGGGCTGATGCGGACTCCCTTGAAGGTGGCGCGCATTTTCAAGCTGTTATCTGCCTCCTTAGATATCCCCCTCACCGGCAAAATCCGCCTGGGCTGGGACGACGATTGCCGCAACTATCCCCTTATCGCCCGCATCGTCGAGGAGAACGGCGGAGCCATGATTGCCCTGCATGGACGAACGAAAGAACAGGGCTATGGAGGGAAAGCCAATTGGGAGGCTATCGCTGAAGTCAAAGATGCCGTAAATATCCCCGTGATCGGCAATGGCGATGTGGTAACCGTCGCCGATATCAACCGCATGAAAGAGTACACCAACTGTGACGCCGTGATGATCGGCCGCGCCGCCATTGGCAACCCCTGGATATTCAGTCGTTTAGATAGAGAGAAAGTCAGTTTCGAACAAGTGCGCCAGATGATGCTGAAACACCTGGAACGTAATCTGGCATTCTACGACCCGGAGATTGGTCTGGTACTCTTCCGAAAACACGCTGCGCGCTATCTTTCCCCTTATCCCCTATCGAAAGAATTCCGCAAAAAACTCCTCACAAGCGAGTGCCCGGAGGAGTTCCTATCTCTGCTGGATGAAATTTTCGAGTCGGTCAATCTGTCCCCAAGGGAAGGGGGATACCATCCCGGGCCACGTTCTCACATAGGCTAAAGCGCTCGCGTTTCATCTGCTCCCAACGCTCCTGAGCGATAATAAAAGAGCCAATCAGAACGTCGTATTCCAACGCTATTCCAGAGGCAATATCGCTGATCTGATGCCGAAAACGCCAATCCTCGTGATCTACAATGAGCAGGATGTCAATGTCTGATTCTGGCTGACTATCTCCCCGTGCTTTCGAGCCAAACAAAACCGAGTCAAATACTCTATCCCCGTGTTCATTCTGCAGTCGCTTTAAAAATGAGTTAATTGCAGCTTGCTCATTGGGCTGGAGCAGGGCGGTAAGCTGAAGAGTCATAGCCATCCCACCTCAGTTAAATACTTCGCCATGCGCGCTACAAACCGCCGTGCGTCATCGACGTCTACAAAAATTTGTTCGTCCTCCACAGCATCGTTCATATCATAATCGCTAATATGACAATCATCGAAAAGCCGTCCATAAGTATCGCTGTACTCGTCTTCAATGAAACCAGTCTTCACGAAATACCCCCGGAAGGCGCTGATAACCCCGCTGTGTTTGTTGCGGGCCAGTCTCTTGGTCGCCAGCAGAGCGTTGGCCGCATAGAAAACGCCGTAATACGCCCGATTGACAGCAGAAGCATAAAAGCCATTATCCAGCATAAGCTGCGCAGCTTCAAGCATCTCTTGAGCATTTGCCATGTAGAGGGACACTTCCCGGTTTTGGGCTAAGATTTCTTCAGGCATCTGATGGGACTCCTGACAACAGTGTACAGGAATATAGGCCGAAATACAAGGGCGGAGATGACGGTAGACAGAAGACAGACGACGGAAAAATCCAGTCATCGGTCATCCGTCTCCCGTCTTTCATGCTATAATCGCCGCCATTATGACTGAAGAAAGCATCACTCCCCAAACTGAGATTGAAATAGCCGAAGAACTCATCGAAGAAGAACTGGATCAACCCGAAGTCGATTCTGATGAATCCGATGCCGATGCAAAAGCAGACGAGGCAGATGCGCAAGCAGCTAAAGAAGATAGCACGCTGACCTTCAAGCGCTCGCATGTTTATGCAGCGCTGCTCCCGCTGGCTTTTGTCATAGGATTGGCTGTAGGTTATATCTTCTGGGGTCGCGCCGCACCAGATGCGACAGCAGCCGCTGCCGCTCCCGCACCTGCGGCCGCCGATGAAGCCCCGGAGCAAGCCCAGCCCCAAGAGGTGCAACGTTACGATATCTCTGAAGATGATGACCCTGTATGGGGGGCCGATGAAGCGCCGATCACCATCATTGAGTTCAGCGATTACGAATGCCCCTATTGCCGTAAGTGGCATATGGAAGTCTGGCCCCAAATTCAGGAAGCCTATCCCGATCAGGTGCGCCTGGTTTATCGAGATTTCCCGCTCACCACGATCCACGCTAACGCTACTCCGGCAGCAGCGGCGGCAAATTGCGCCGGTGATCAGGACGCCTATTGGGAATACAGCGAACGACTTTACGGTATGGAACTTGGCCTGGATAAGAAAGCCTACGAGCAATATGCCAACGAACTTGAACTAGACCTGGAAGCTTTTGCCGACTGTCTGGAAAGCGGCCGCCAAAACGAGGAAGTTACAGCCGATTATGAGTATGCCGTCAACCTGGGTGTACGCTCCACGCCGACCTTCTTCATCAATGGTATTGCCCTGGTGGGAGCCCAGCCCTTCGAAGTATTCCAGAATCTGATCGAGCAAGAGCTTTCTGGGGAGATTCCGTAAGCAGTAACCAGTGATCAGTAGCCTAGCTACCTGACACTTTTGTGGTCCGATGTCCAATCTCACGCCAAGACGCTAAGACGCAAAGATTTTTTTGCTTTTCTTAGCGCCTTTGCGCCTTTGCGTGAGAAATTTGGGTGCAGATTAGCTGTTTTTCTACCTGTTGCAAGAAACTGTCAGGTAGCTAGATCAGTAGCCAGTATTCAGTGTCAAGGAGGCTCTTGCTCCTTTGATGTTGCATCCAACACCGCTGAGAGTTCTTTCCCCGGCGGTGTTTTTGTTTTATCCTGCGCTATAATTCCACTATGACCTCCTACGGCTTTTCCCCTGAAGGCGAATTTGAAGATACCCTGCGAGATGGCATCACTGCTGCAAAAAATGACAGCCGCAGGTTGGCGCAACGCTTGCTCGAGCGTGCCATACGCATGAATCCCAACGATGCGCGCCCCTGGCTATGGCTGACCGAAATCACCAACGACCCCGACGAAAAACGTGAATATCTAGAATCAGCTATCTCAGCAGATCCCTATAATATATCTGCCCGGCGGGGTTTAGCATTACTCACCGGGAAAATAAAAGAGGAAGATTTATTGCCCATGGGGGAGGGCGTGCAGCCTCGCCAAAGCCAGGACCCTGTAGCTGCAAAAACTGAACAGAGCTTCGCCTGCCCCCAGTGCGGTGGCCAGACTGAATTCAACTTGGGTACCCAAAAGTTGCGCTGTTTGTATTGCGGCTTCGAACACGAGATTGAAAGCCAGCAAGCCGCAAATTCCAGCGAGCAGTTGCTTGAATTTGTGCTCCCGACACACCGCGGCCATCAGTGGGCCGAAGCACAACATCACCTCAGTTGTAAGGATTGTGGCGCTGCCAGCCTGTGGCCTATCGGCCAGCGCGCCCTGCGCTGCCCGTATTGCGGCTCGAACCAGCTTGTCGAGTCCCAAGAAACCACAAACCTGGTCGATCCCCAGGCTATCGGCCTGATGGAAATTGATGAAAACAAAGCCATCCAACTCGCCAAGGATTGGTTGGGCAAGGGTTGGTTTTCCCCTGATGATCTATCTACATACGCATCCGCACGTAAAACCGCACTTCACCCGGCTTATTACCCCTTTTGGACGTTCGACGGCACCCTGGAACTAAGTTGGCGTTGTGAAGTCAACGAAGGCAGTGATAACAATCCTCGCTGGATCTCGCGCACCGGCGTCGAAAATGAAATGTTCGACGATATGCTCATCCCTGGGAATAAAAACATCACTCCCAAGGAATTAGAAAAAATCGCTCCTTTCAAGCTGAAAGAAGTGCTCGAATTTAAACCAGATTTTTTGGCTGGATGGCCCGCACTGACCTATGATATCCCTCTTGCGAAAGCGACTTTATCAGCGCGCGAAAGCGTTGTGCGGAAAGTGCGCCGTACATTACATCGCCGGGTGATGCCTCACCGCCAGAAACGCAACCTGACGCCTGGATCGCATAAATGGAGCGGCATGACCTTCAAACATGTGCTGCTTCCACTGTGGGTCGGTACATACCAGTATCAAGGGCAGGATTATTCAATCTTGATCAATGGACAAACCGGAAAAGCCAGTGGTGAAAAGCCACGCGATACAATAAAAACCATTGCCATCATCCTGAGCATTTTTCTTACTATCCTGGCCGTATTGGCCGGGCTGTTCATATTGGCCACTGAAATGGGCTGGCGGCCTAATGGTTAATTGTCAATTATTAATTGATAACGCAGGAGAAGGCATTTGGAATTGACAATTAACCATTGACCATTAACAATTAGCAATTCCTCCGGGTATAATCCCCCTTCAACTAACAGCTACTCCCCTACTCCCTTACTCCCTTACTCCCTTACTCCCTTACTCCCTTACTCCCTTACTCCCTTACTTCATATGACACCACCCCTCGACTTTCAATCCCTAATCATCACCCTGCAAAACTTCTGGAACGAAAAAGGATGCCTGATCTGGCAGCCCTATCACACCGAGGTTGGCGCGGGCACCATGAACCCTGGCACCGTCTTGCGCGTGCTCGGCCCTGAACCCTGGAACGTGGCTTATGTGGAACCCTCCATCCGCCCCGACGATGGCCGCTACGGAGAGAATCCCAACCGCTTCTACCAGCACATCCAATACCAGGTCATCCTCAAACCCGACCCGGGGAATCCCCAGGAACTTTACCTGCAATCCCTGGTTGCGCTGGGCATTGACCCTCAGAAACATGATATCCGCTTCGTGGAAGATAACTGGGCTCAACCGGCCATATCAGCCTGGGGTTTGGGATGGGAAGTCTGGCTGGATGGCCTGGAGATCACCCAATTCACTTACTTCCAACAGGTCGGCGGGCAGACCCTGGACCCCGTGGCTGTTGAGCTGACCTATGGACTCGAACGTATCGCCATGGCCATCCAAGGCGTGCGCGATTTTCGCGATATCCGCTGGAACCAAAGCATGACCTACGGGGATGTTTACCTGCAAAACGAACAAGAATCCAGCAAATATGCCTTTGAGCTGGCCGACGTCGAACGCCTGCGCCAGATGTTCGACCTTTATGAAGCCGAGGCCGAAGTCTGCCTGGAAAACCATCAGGTGCTCCCGGCCCACGACTACGTACTTAAGTGCTCCCACACCTTCAACGTCCTTGACACGCGCGGCGCTGTGGGCGTTACCGAAAGAGCCGCTTACTTCCGCCGCATGCGTGGTCTTTCCCGCCGCGTTGCCGAGGCCTACATCGAGCAGCGCACTCGCATGGAATTCCCGTGGCTGGCTGACGAGCAAGGGAGTAAGAGAGCGGGGGAGCAGGGGAAAAAAGGTGCGAGGGAGCAAGGGAGCAGAGGAGAATCCCCCCAGCACCCCAGCACCCCAGCACCCTTTCTCGTAGAAATTGGTACGGAAGAACTCCCCCACGGAGACCTGGAATCCGCCCTGGCGCAACTGCGTGAGCGCTTTCCCGCCATGTTGGATGAACTCCGTCTCGAACACGGCGAAATAAAAATTATGGGCACGCCGCGCCGGTTGGTCATCCATGTCGATGATTTGGCCCCCGGTCAGGATGATCTCGAAGAGCTGGCCAAAGGGCCTCCCGCCAAGCGCGCTTTCGGTGCCGATGGCGTTCCCACCAAGGCCGCTGAGGGCTTTGCCCGCTCAAAAGGGGTTGATGTCAGCGCATTAGAGACCCGCGAGATCGACGGCGGGGAATATGTCGTCGCTGTCGTGCGGCAGGCTGGCCGTACTGCGCTAGAAGTGCTCACCGAGGCGCTGCCCAAGCTAGTCGCCGATATCTATTTCGTCAAGACCATGCGCTGGAACCTAACCAACGTGGCTTTCTCTCGCCCCATCCGTTGGCTGCTGGCGCTGCACGGCGAAGCCGTGATCCCCTTCGAATACGCTGGTCTCCAGGCTGGGAATATCACCCGCGGCCTGCGTTTCAGCGAAGCCAAGATTATCCCCATCAAAGAGCCCCCCGACTACTTCTCCAAGATCAAAGCGCAAGGCATTCTGCTCGACCCCGCCGAGCGTAGAACCAGCATCAAGAAACAGATTCACGCCCTGGCTGCGAAAGTCGGCGGCGAAATCCCCGCTGATCCCGACTTGCTGCTCGAAGTCACCCACCTGGTCGAAGCGCCCACGGCCCTGCTCGGCCAATTCAACCCGCACCACCTGGAGCTGCCCAACGAGGTGCTCATCTCGGTGATGAAGAAACACCAACGCTACTTTCCCGTGGAACGTAAAACGGGGAGCGGGGAGCGGGGAGCGCTTCTCCCCTACTTCATCACCATAGCCAATAAACCCGGCAACGGTGCGTACGCATATGATCTGATCATCCGCGGCAACGAAGATGTCATCCGGGCGCGCTTTGCTGATGCGGCCTACTTCGTGCGCGAAGATATGCAAAGCAAATTGGAAGACTTTACCCCTCAACTAGAGAAACTCACCTTCCAGACCGATCTGGGATCCATGTCCGACAAGGTCCAACGCATCGAGGAGTTGGTTGGTGTGCTGTCCCCGGTGCTGGATCTTACCCCCAAGGAGGTCAGCACCGCGCAGCGCGCCACCCAGCTCTGCAAAGCCGACCTGGCCTCCCAGATGGTCGTCGAGATGACTTCCCTTCAAGGAGTCATGGGGCGCGATTATGCCCTGCACTCCGGCGAGCCTGAGGAGGTCGCTACGGCCATCTTCGAGCACTACCTGCCCCGCTCCGCCAACGATATCACCCCGGCCACCAAACCAGGGCTGGCCGTTGGCCTGGCTGACCGCCTGGATTCTCTGGCAGGTCTCTTCGCTGCTGGACTGGCCCCAACGGGGAATAAAGACCCCTTCGCCTTACGCCGCGCCGCCTTGGGCTTGGTAGGGAACCTGATCGCCTGGGATTTAGATTTCGACATCCGTGTGGGGCTTGAAGCCGCGGCAAAGACTCTGCCCATCGAGGCCACGGCTGAATCCCAAGCCGAATGCCTGGACTTCATCATCGGGCGGCTGCGCCAGGTTTTCCTCGACGAAGGTTTCGCCTACGATGTCGTCGACGCTGTTGTCAATGCCCAGGGCCACAACCCGGCCAAAGCCGCTCAAGCCGTCAAAGAACTCAGCCAGTGGGTAGCGCGGGAGGATTGGGAAACCATCCTTCCAGCGTATTCGCGCTGTGTGCGTATTACAAGGACGGAAGACGGAGGACGGGGGACGGAGGTCAACGCCGATTTATTTGAATCTGATGCCGAGAAAGAACTTTACGCTGCCCTGCAAAACGCCGAGTCAGCCATGGCACGCTCCACGCTCCACGCTCCACTTTCCACTTTCCTGACCGCCTTCGAACCCATGATCCCCGCCATTGACCAGTTCTTCGAAGATGTGTTGGTGATGGTCGAGGACGAAACCGTTCGTAACAACCGCCTTGGATTACTACAACGGATTGCTGCCCTGGCCGAAGGGGTAGCCGATATGAGTAAATTGGAGGGTTTCTAGATGGTTTCTGATTTAAGCATATTCTTCATTTGGGTTATATTGCCATTCATTTTAGTTGCAATTGCGTCTCTGTTGATCATTGGCATGGGATGGGTGCTGATAACCTTTCTGCCATTTACGCTGTTCAAGGCCGTACTTATCAGCGCCCTTGGGGCTGTTGCCTTGCTAGGTGGCTATTATCGTACGCTTGCCAACTTTATGGGCTTAAATTCTCCATTCTCTTCCGACGATGATGAATGGGACAACGAGTGTGATGACGATGACGATTGGGACGAAGATGATGACTGGGATGCGCCGCATCAAGCCTACCTTGTGGCACCATCCGTATCTGAAAAGAAAACTGCATCCGCAAAGCGCGGACGCCGCGGGAAAAAGTAGCCGCCATGGCACAAATCCAATTAGCCGCGCACCTGACCCTCCAAGTAACCCGCAAAACAGAGTGGGCTAGGGATTTGCTTATCGAGCCTGTGCTGGCCCTTGAAGAATCCGCGCCCGACAAACCTGGGAAAATGCCCGGGGATCTGTTGCTGATTTCGAGTGAAGCCAATCGATTGCTGGTCTCTCTAGGTTTGGCGGAAAAACTGAATGCAGGAAGTATCCGAAAGGCCGGGAAAGCGGCGGCCAGATGGCTGACAGACCACCGGGCCGTGAGGATTGGCATCCATGCAAATACGTTGGATAAATTCGGGATTGAGAACGCCCTGGAGGCCTTTTGCGAAGGGCTGCTGTTGGGTGCGTTCAACTTCGATAAACATAAGACGAAGGATAATAAATCGATTCCCGTTGCGGTACACGTTCTCACTGAAGGTGATCATGCCCAATTGCAGGAAAGACTTTTCCATACAGCTACTGTAGTTGGCGGTGTCAACCTGGCCCGTGAGTGGAGCCACGAACCGCCCAATATCATCAATCCCGTCACGCTTGGGGAGCGCGCCAAGGCCCTGGCATCTGCAAGCGGGTTGAAGTGTACAGTTCTAGGGGAAAAAGAACTCACAGAGATGGGCGCTGGGGCAATCATCTCTGTGGGATTGGGCAGCAAAACCCCATCCCAGATGATCATCCTCGAGCACTCTGGCAATGGTACCCAGGCAAATACGCCACCCGTTGTCGTGGTTGGCAAGGCCATAACCTTCGACACCGGAGGTTACTCTCTAAAGAACACCACCAATATCGTGGGCATGAAATTCGACAAATGCGGTGGGATGACCGTCATCGGGGTCATGCAGGCCGTAGCGGAATTGGGTCTGCCTGTTCCGGTGGTTGGCATCATTGCCGCGGCAGAGAATATGATCTCCAACGAAGCTTACCGGCCCAACGACATCATCACCAGCCTGTCAGGGAAAACCATCGAAATCATCAGCACCGATGCCGAGGGGCGTATGGTTCTGGCGGATGCCTTGACCTACGCGTCTACTCAATATAAACCACGCGCCATCATCGATCTGGCCACGCTGACCGGCGGGGTCAGAGTCGCGCTGGGCGGTGTGCGGGCGGGTTTGATGTCCAACGACGATAACTTGGCAGATGAGCTTTTCGATGCTGGGGAGCGAACTCATGAACGCTTATGGCGCATGCCGCTGGATGAGGAGTACTTTGAACTCATCAAGGGCACTGACAGCGACATCAAGAATTCCGCCGGGGTTCCTAGCGCATCGCCCATCGTCGGGGGAACATTTCTAAAGCAATTCGTCCCCGATGAAATCCCCTGGGCGCATATCGATATCGCTGGGACTGCTACTGTGGAAAAAACGAAAGGGATCAGATCAGCGACGGGCTTTGGGGTCAGGCTAGTGCTTGAATTTTTATCTGGTATTTAGGTGGATTTCGGATATTCGGTAGAGAAAACTTCTCGCTTAGTTCATGGGCTTGAATTTAATATATGACTTACGCACTGACGATGGAAAAAGCCCGAAAATAAGGGGTGTGCCGGGTTGCTCCGCAACCCGGCACACCCCATATTTTAGGGCTTTTTCCATCGTCAGTGCGTAAGTCATATATTAAAATAAAGCCCAAGAACAAA
>JADHXE010000161.1 GCA_016783125.1 Anaerolineales bacterium | reverse complement strand
GATTTGCGCCCTATATTGGCGAAACAACCGTGCCGTAAACCTGCGACTGGAGCATATTGTCATGGTAAAAAAGGCAAGGATCCTCACCACTTGTTTTTTTACCCTTGACAATATCGACTTTCTCATGGAAGTAGTCACTTCGCGGTCTTCAACGCTGCTATGAAAGCTGAAACCATCTCTTCAAGGTTGATCTCTTCAACTACGATCCGATACGATTCCGCTCCCAAACGACGTAGACGGGGGATATCTGAGAGCGCCTCTCGCAGCGTGTTGGTGAATGCATCCTGATCTCCTGGTGGTACTTGCCAGCCGTTAGCGGGCCTCACCAGGTCGTCCTGCGTGCCATCCCCTTTGGCGACAATCACCGGCAGGCCATAACTCATGGCCTGCTGTACGGCCAAGCCACCCGTACCTGGCAGAGCAAATAAATCGGCAGCTTTGAAATAAGGCTTTGTCTCATCGCCATACTTGCCGCCCACAAACTCGGCGTGTGGATAGATTTGAGCTGCCATCTTTTCAAACTGGGCTCGGGCAGGCCCATCCCCTACGATAACAATGCGAGGCTGCAACCCCTTGGGCATAGCAGCACATGCGCGCAAAAGAATATCCAGACGTTTGCGCGCTTGCAGACGCCCCACAAAGAGCACGACTGGCTGCCCATCGAATGTATTTGGACGAGATGGTGGAGTCCTCTCTGGTCGTGGCATGGCGGCATTGGTTGCCACGAAAACTTGCTCTGGGGATACGCCTAACGTACGATATTCATTCGCCCCTCTCTGGCTATACGCAAGTATGCCGTCCAGAGAATGCAAATACGAGAGACGATTGCGGCGGCGCATGGGGGTTAATATCCCTCCCAGGGGAGGCGCGCCCAACCCCCACCCCAGCACCGGGCGTCCACGCTCATGCATCCAGCGGACGGCCAGGCGGTTGCTGAGATAACGAGGATTAGCTTCTAAAATCAAGGCATCCGGATCCCAGTCAGCCAACCATTTTACAATATCTTCCTGCCAGCACAAGTAAATCTTCGAAGATGGATCACGAAAATGCCAATTTCGAGCAGGGGTAAACTGAGCACTATCTAAATGCGTTGCAGTCGAAATCCCCTCCACGAGACGCGGCTCTCCAGCGAAAACGCTCAACCCGCCCTCACATGATCGAGCTAAGAGATCAAAGAAAGGGGCGCGGTAGGTGGGCAGGACACGCTGTTGTAAGGCAAGACGACCGGGAAATTGGGGATTGGCTATCAGGTATTGGGTATCAGGTATTGGGGATTGGAGATTCATGGGATTGCGACCAGGTAGGTTTTCCAATCAAGCGTGTCCAAAGAGGGCACGTTTGGATAGCCATGCTGCATTCGAGCTATGCGATAGCCTACCTCAGTGAGTGTCTCCCAGGCCGCTCGCGCCGCTTCTGGGCCATGAAGCTCTAAAAAGATCAATGGGGGCGCTTCGGCCAGCAGCCGCTTCATACCAGGCAGCGCCAGCACTTCCCCTCCTTCGATATCCATCTTGACTACCTGAGGCGACGGATTGCCGCCTTGATACACAAAGTCATCGAGGGAGAAACCGAGCACTTCTATCGATTCCTGATGACCTTCAGAACGGCCCGCGGATCCTTCGGCTTTGCCCATCGCCCCGGAGGGTCCGACGAGAAAGCGGACGGGGGTCGAGGCTGCTCCAACGGCCCCGTGGATGACCTGCACCCGGGAGTCTAAGCCGTTCAAAGTTACATTACCCTTCAGGCGTTCGACATTCGAAGGTAAGGCTTCGAAGGCGAGGATTCTCCCCTCGTCCCCCACGGCGCGAGCCAACAGCAATGTGATATAGCCGATATTAGCGCCGACATCATAGGCCACCCAGCCCGGCTCCACCAAGTCGCTGACCGCGGCCTGTAAATCCGTTTCGTAGGTACCCAACCAATAATCCTTCTCGGTTTGCAGATCGAGAGACATATGAGCACCTTTCAATCCTCCAGCAGCAATGCTGACTTCTATCAGCCCGGTCGGTGCGGCGCAGTTGAGCGATCTTCTTATCACCTGAGCCAAGGAGTCATTATTGTAAATGACCTGTTTTACTGACAAAGGGAGAAGACGAGCTAAAAAAGCAGCAATTCGAAGATAACTCATTTTTTACCACGGAGACTCGAAGACACAAAGTTTAACGAATGAAACGTTTGATGCCATGTTTTATCAAGGGAACATTGAAGTTTATCAAGAAACCAAGTCGTTTGTCTGTCAACTTCATGTAGCTCAACAATTGGGCTTCATGAACTGACAAAATCCTATCAACGACTTTCAATTCACATATCACCAAATCTTCCACAACTACATCCAAACGAAAGCCTTCATCGAAAGTGATGCCATCATAGACAATAGGCACAATAACTTGTCGCTGAAAACGCCACTCCTGTTTGCTCAATTCATGACAAAAACAAGGCTCGTAGACGCTTTCTAATAATCCTGGCCCAAGCTCCTTATGAACAGCATACGCAGCATTCACAATAGCTTTTGCAATCTCTTCGTGCCTCTTTGTCAGAGGTGCATAATTCATTGACTACTTCCTATTATTTACCACGAAGACTCGAAGGCACTAAGAATCATAAATATTTTCTTCGTGCCTTCGAGCCTTTGTGGTGAACAAATCGCCCAAATATCCATCCACCATCGTGCCCAGCCCGAAGGCTTCTTCAGCGCGGGCACGGGCTGCCGGTCTAAACCGTTCTTGATTCAATAAAATCTCAACGGCGGCTTCGGCCAGCGCGGGGATATCGGGATTCTCCAATTGCCAGGGATCACCACCATAAGGTACGACGCGGCCCGAATCGCCAGCCACCAACTCGAGTAGCGCGCCGGTATCGAAGGCCAACACAGGGGTACCGCAAGCCAAGGCCTCGATGACCGAGTTGGGACAGGCGGCGTTGATATCCGAGGCGAATAACAGATGAGCGGAGCGGTCAATTTTAGGGATTTCTTCGGGCTTCACTAAACCTCGCCAAATAATGGGTGGATTCAATCGTTCAGAATATCGCGTCTTTACACTATCTGCTACTCGTCCAACGACCATCAATTCGACGGGTTTGCCCAATTCTTGGGGATGAGCATCATTCAACGTTTCAACCAAGCCGACAGCCGTCTCCAGACCCAATTCGTAGCCGCCCATCAGGCTGCCTTCAACCATCAGTAACCGGTAGCGGTCGGTGGGGAGCGCGGGGGCGGGGGAGCCAGGGGGCATGGGGGTATAGGTGGATAAATCAACGCCGTTGTGGACGATACTGCTTGGGACGGGCGTCGGGCCATGAACTCGTTCCCACCATTGGCGCGAAAACTTGCTCTGGTAAACGATGCGATCCGCCAATCGTGAGCGGATGAATTGCAGGATCCAGTTGCCATACTCCGCCCGCAGATAATGCCGCAAACCAGTATTTACCTGCCGATGAAGCCAATTCATGCCATTCAGACGTTGGACGATTCGCACGCCGCGGCGTTTGGCGCGCCACAAACTGAGCAGGTCGCGCGTGCCGCCGATGACGAGAATCGCATCGTGGCGCGTGGTGCGTGATGCGTGATGCGAGACTTCGATGCCACGTGCACGTAAACCAGCAGTGAACTTGGATCGGAAAGAGACCATCCCGCCGACGCCGGAGACATTAGGAATGATGCAAATACGTTTCAAGTTTCACGTTCCACGTTATCACGTTTGCCTACACAACGCGCCGGAATTCCCGCCCAAATTTCATCCTCGCCTGTGGACTGCAAGAGTACTGCGTTGGCGCCTAACACTGTGCCGCGTCTGACTCGCAATATCCCTTCTTTGCACAACACCTTGGAGCCTGGAGAGAGGATCACATCATCTTCAATTACGATGCTTTCAAATTTAGACTCTCCGATGGGCTTATGAATATCCGCCCGCCCCAGGCTGACTCCAGGGTAAATTCTGACTCGATTGCCAATGGCTGCCTTCGAGTGCACCACGATCCCAAAGCCGCCGTGGGCGATTTCCAAATCGCGGCCGATGGGCACCGAGCGCGGCAGCTCGACGCCTAACAACTTGAGCATGTAATAGGCAAGGCGACCTAAGATAGGCCATGTACGGGCGTAAGCGAGTGTTGTTACGAAATCGTGAGACATTTTTGTCGTAATAAGCAGTAACCAGTGACCAGTAATCAGTCAGCTAATTGCGATCTTTCATAATCATTATAGGCCAAGATCGCCTCTACAACCCGCTCGGAAGCATGTCCATCGCCGTAGGGATTGACGGCTTTGGCCATAGCAGCATAAGCATCTGGGTCATCTAAGAGGCGGCGGGTTTCGCTAAGAATGCGTTCGGTATCCGTGCCAACGAGTTTTACCGTACCAGCTTCGATGCCTTCAGGACGCTCGGTGACTTGGCGCATAACCAACACAGGAATCCCCAGGCCGGGGGCTTCTTCCTGTAAGCCGCCCGAATCGGTCAACACCAATACGGAATGTTTCATCAAATGCACCATAGGAAGATAATCCAACGGATCGAGCAGGGTGATGTTAGGGATATCACCGAGCATTCGGTAAACCGGTTCCTGCACGTTGGGGTTCAAGTGTACAGGATAAATAATCTGGACTTGATCAGCATAGTGTTCAGCCAGGTGGCGGAGAGCCTGGCAAATATTTTCCAAAGGCTCACCAAAGTTTTCGCGGCGGTGGGCGGTCACCAATACAAGCCTGGGAGCCTGGGAGATGGGTAGCAAGGGAACAGGCTTTTCTGCGACCCAGTGCAAGGCGTCGATGACGGAATTGCCCGTGACAACGATATCCTCAGCAGGGATATTTTCTCGCAGCAGATTTCGGCGCGACCACTCGGTGGGCGCAAAATGCAAATCAGCTACCACACTAGCCACGCGGCGGTTGACCTCCTCGGGGAAGGGCTGCCACTTATCCCCTGTGCGCAAACCGGCTTCGACATGCCCGACTTTGATGCGATGGTAATAAGCCAGCAGCGCGGCGGACATCACCGTGGTGGTATCGCCCTGCACCAATATCCAATCGGGTCTCAGGTCAGCCAGTACAGGGTCGAGATGGCTGAAAACACGCGCGGTCAACTCCGCCAGAGATTGATTGGGCCGCATCAAGTCCAGGTCCACATCAGGTGTAATCTCAAACAGATCCAGCACCTGATCGAGCATCTGGCGATGTTGGGCGGTCACACAAACCAGAGATTCAATCCCGGGGGTACGTTCTAGCTCCCGAACAATCGGGGCCATTTTGACTGCTTCAGGACGTGTGCCGAAAATCGAAAGTACGCGCATAATTGAATACCAGTGACCAGTTGACAGTATACAGTAATCAGTGAACAGCGCCGACGCCGAGGCGCGTGATGCTAAAACCAGCCTGTTCCCAGGCGTCGGTGTCCCAACCGTTGACGGCATCGATGGCTATTCGGGCTTTGGTTTTGGCAGCCACATCCCCGGGGACGAGATTCACCAAAGGGGTGTGAGCCACCAATAATACCAGCCCGTCAACGCCGCCCAGGGCTGCCTCCAAACTTTGGGCCATGGATATGCCCGGGAACTCAGCATCCAACTTATAGGGTTCATAAGCGACAACCTCGGCCCCCATCTCGACCAAACGATAGGCAATATCCACCGCCGGGCTTTCACGCAGATCATCGACATCAGGCTTATATGCCAGACCTAAAATAGCGAGGCGTTTGCCTGCCAATCCACCCAGGGCTTTGTGCAGTAAATCCACCACAACCCCGGGCTGCTCATCGTTGACCTGGCGAGAAGTGCGGATCAGAGGTGTGAGATCAGGGGCGGCCTCAACCAGGAACCAGGGATCGACGCTGATGCAGTGGCCGCCCACCCCCGGGCCAGGACGCAGGATATTGACACGCGGGTGGCGGTTGGCCAACTCGATGGCCTCCCAGACATCGACGCCAAAACGAGCCGCCAGGCGCGAGAACTCGTTGGCGATGGCGATATTGACATCGCGGTAGGTGTTCTCCATGAGCTTGACCATCTCGGCGGTGGTGGCAGTCGTGCAAATGATTTCGCCGCGCACGAAGGTGGCGTAGAGATCACGGCCGGCTTCCGAAGAGGCCCGGTCGATCCCGCCGATCACGCGCGCATTATCGATCAGTTCGCGCAAGATTTGCCCCGGCAGCACCCGTTCTGGAGAGTAGGCCAGGTGGAAATCGTCGCCGGCCACCAAGCCAGATTTCTCTAAAATTGGGGCGACCACATCAATGGTGGTACGCGGCGGCGAAGTAGATTCCAGGATCACCAGGTTGCCCGGACGCAAATGCGGCACGATGGCCTGGCCGGCTGAGATGACAAATTCCATATCAGCCTTCTTGCCCTCTTTGAAGGGCGTGGGAACAGCGATGATAAAAGCTTCGGCTTCTTCAGGTTCTGTTGATATAGACAGATTGCCTGATTTGAGTGCCGCCTGGACGAGGGTGCGCAGCCCTGGCTCGTGGATGTGCAGACCGCCGTTTTGCAGGGTCTCTACTACCCGAGGGTTGACATCCATCCCAACGACGCGCAGCCCATGGGTCGCAAAAGTGCTAGCCGTAGGCAAACCAATATACCCCAGGCCGAGAACACAAATTTTCGTAAATTTCACAAGCAGCTCCTAAAATTCGTAAATGTATCACCCAAGATTATGCCATAGCTTTTCTGAATGGGAAAGTTATCGAACTGGTAAATAAAAATATGATAGACTACAATGCTGTTCACCCTCTTCTATAAAAGGAAAAAAGTGACTGCTCCGCTATGGAACGGATTTACCCGAAAAAAAGGGTGTGCGCAGGGGGTTCCCTGCTTGGCTGAGTTGCAAAGGAAAAAATATGTCTCTTGCTTTAGGTATTCAAAGGTCCTCTCTTGCCCAAGAAGTGGCCAGGAAGATTTTATATGTTATGGGTTGGCGTACTCACGTTATTCCACCCCGCACATCTCGCTATGTACTCATCGGCGCGCCGCATACCTCCAATTGGGATTTTTTCATCATGCTGTTGCTTATGGTGGCAGAACGAATCCCCATCCGCTGGATGGGTAAAGACTCGCTTTTCCGCGGGCCGGTGGGGGTCTTCATGCGCGCCATGGGGGGAATCCCGGTCAACCGGCACGTGCATACTAAACTGGTCGATCAGGTTGCCGCAATATTCGATCAGTCCGAATATTTAGTTATAGGGATTTCCCCCGAAGGCACGCGCAGCAAAACCTCTCGCTGGCGCACCGGATTCTACTATATTGCTCTCAAAGCCAATGTTCCCATTGTGATGGGATATCTGGATTATGCCAATAAAATATGCGGCCTTGGCACCAATTTTATGCCCAGCGGCGATATTCAGGCCGACTTCGAGATCATACGCGATTTCTACACAGGAATGGTCGGCAAGAACCCCAAAAAGCAAGGCCAGATAAAACTAACCACCCACTAACACATTTTTACCGGGAAGCATCCGTTTCAAGTCACCTTATCTGTGCTGTTTGCGGATCTTAGCCCAGGTATCGCGTAATGCGATGGTACGATTAAAGATCAAATTCCCAACCGTTGAATCCTGATCGACGCAGAAATAGCCCCTCCGCTCGAACTGGAAGCGGTCGCCCGGTTTTGCCTCCGCCAGGCCAGGTTCCAGTTTGCAATCCGGTAGCACCGTCAACGAATCGGGGTTGATATAATCGGTGAAATCTTTCCCCGCTTCCGCGTCCATGGGGTCTTCCTTAGTGAAGAGGCGGTCATAGAGACGCACTTCAGCATCGACCGCATGGGGCGCAGAAACCCAGTGCAAAGTACCTCTCACCTTACGGCCATCAGGAGCATAGCCACCCTTCGTTTCCGGATCGTAGGTGCAATGCACTTCGACGATCTCGTCATTCTCATCTTTGACGAAATCCTCACACTTGATGAAATATCCATAACGCAGCCGCACTTCCCGCTCGGGGCCTAGACGGAAGTATTTCTTCGGGGGGTCTTCGCGGAAATCTTCGCGCTCGATGAAGATCTCGCGCGAGAATGGCACTTTACGCGTCCCGGCGCTCTCATCTTCGGGGTTGTTTATGGCATCCAATTCTTCTACCTGGCCCGCAGGGTAATTGGTGATCACCACTTTCAAGGGATTCAGTACAGCCATGCGCCGTTCAGCGCGCTTATTCAAATCCGAACGGACCCCGGCTTCCAACAAAGCAATTTCCACCATGTTGTAATTCTTGGCAATCCCGACCTTTCCAATAAATTCTACGATTGCTTCGGCAGTGTAACCTCGCCGGCGCATGCCTCGTAACGTCGGCATCCGGGGGTCATCCCACCCGTTCACCAGGCCCTCATCCACCATGCGGCGCAGAAAACGTTTACTCAAGACAGTGTAGTTCAAATTTAATCGGGCAAACTCGATCTGGCGGGGCACAAATTCACCCAGTTCGGTGAGGAACCACTCATAAAGCGGGCGGTGGTCTTCATAACCGATATCACATAAGGAATGAGTAACTTTCTCCATCGAGTCATTCTGCCCATGGGACCAATCATACATGGGGTAAATACACCACTTTTTTCCAGTCCGGTGATGCGGCGGCTCGTGGATAATCCGGTACATGGCTGGATCGCGCAGATTGATATTGCCGGAAGCCATATCAATTTTGGCGCGCAAAATCCGGCTGCCATCGGGAAATTCGCCATTTTTCATGCGTTCGAGCAGGTCTAGATTTTCTTCTACCGACCGGTCGCGATACGGACTGTTGACCCCTGGTTCCGTCAGCGTGCCCCGGTTACGGCTGACCTCCTCGGGGGTTTGATCATCGACATAGGCTTTGCCTTTTTTGACCAATCGGATGGCCCAGGCATAGAGTTCATCAAAATAGTCCGATGCGTAGAGCTCGCGGTCGCCCCAATCGATACCGAGCCACTGGGCATCTTCTTTGATGGCATCCACAAACTCGGTTTCTTCCTTCGTCGGATTAGTATCATCAAAACGAAGGTTCAACTCACCGCCAAAATCCTTGGCTACCAGATAATCAATCAAGAAAGCTTTGGCATGGCCAATATGCAAATAGCCATTGGGCTCCGGGGGCAAGCGGGTGCGCACATAGTCAAATCGGCCGCTGGCTAAATCTTCTTTGACAGCTTCACGTATAAAATCCGTGGAAGTTGGGGTTTCACTTGTAGTCATAGGAATCTCAACCTTTTCACTGTAAATTTGCCACATTTTAACACAACATCTCCAGCCCGCGGAAACGACGCAGATATTTAGGAAAGAATCCTGAAAAAGGAGTGTGAGGTGTGCTACGCACACCTCACACTCCTTTTTCAGGAAACGCGCCTTGAGTATAAAATAGCACTAAAATCGTATACTTGCCTCTTGCGTTTTTTGTCAACTTCGTCTATCCTGTATAGGCCGTGATTTTTGGGAAATTCCCAAAATAATCTAATTTTTTCGAGTAAAGGAGAGAATCATTATGAAAAAGATCCTTTGGATCCTGACGCTGCTTCTTGCAGCAAGCCTCATTGTAGCGGCTTGCCAACCAACCCCGGTTGAGCCCGTCGTTGAGGAGGCCGCCCCGGCCGAGGAAGCTGCTCCCGTAGAAGAGGAAGCCGCTCCCGTGGAAGAAGCAGGGCTACCAGACCTCGGTGGACGCGAAGTCACCATTGCCATCGAGAACGCCTACCTGCCCTTCAACTATATTGATCCCGAAACTGGCGAGCCAACCGGTTGGGACTATGAAGTTTGGGACGAGCTCTGCAACCTACTGAACTGCACCCCGAAGTACGTCGAGGCCGCCTGGGAAGGTATGATCCAGGCTGTTGCCGATGGCCAGTTCGATGCCGCCGCTGATGGTATCACCATCACCGAAGAGCGCGACGAGATCGTTGACTTCTCCATGGGTTATGTAGCCATTGAGCAGCGCCTGCTCGTGCGCATCGACGATGACCGCATCGAGAGCATTGAAGACATCGTCGCAGACGAAGAGCTCAAACTGGGTACGCAGACCGGCACCACCAACTATGCTACTGCCGCCAAGTTCCTGCCCGAAGAGCGCATTTCTGCCTTCGAGCAGTTCCCCTTTGCTGTTCAGGCGCTCATCGCTGGTGATATCGATGCCGTGATCATCGACGAGGTTGCCGGACAGGGTTACCTGGGCGAGAACGCCGACGCTCTCAAGCTGGTCGGCCCTTCATTGTCCAGTGATCACCTGGGCTTTATCTTCCCCAATGGCAGCGATCTGGTTGAGCCAGTCAACGCCGGTATAGAAGAGTTGATGAAGAACGGCTTCCTCGTGGAAGTCAACGCCAAGTACTTCGGGCCCGATTTCGACGTCACCTACGACGACCTCTTCCCACCTGAAGAACCCACCCTGGGATCTGAAGAAGATCCCATCATTTGGGCCGTGGTTCCCTCTGGCGAGACCGAGCGCGTAGTAGCTGGCTTCGAGCAAGTTGCTGCGATGATTTATGATGAGACCGGTCTGGTAATCACTCCCTTCGTGGCCACCGAGTACGCTGGCGTAATCGAAGCCATGTGCAGTGACCCCGCCAAGGCCCACATGGGCTCCCTGGCAACCTTCGCCTACATCCTGGCCGCCGACCGCGGCTGCGCTGAGGCCGC
>JADHXE010000160.1 GCA_016783125.1 Anaerolineales bacterium | reverse complement strand
AGTGCGTAAGTCATAAAAGAGTATTTGCCGCAGTTCTGGAAGTAACGTTGAACATGCAACGTGAGATGTTCTTTAGGAGTGAGTGATGCGCATTTGGAATTTGCCTGTTGTCGATTTCATCTCCTTCGATGAACTTGAAGAAGAGCGCCCGGTTGCTCTGGTGACCACTGCCGGGGCCTGGGAAGCCGTCGCAGATGACCTGGCTCACCTAAACGTAATTTGGCGTTCTAACATCACAGATGCAACTATTCAACAGTGGGCGAACTTCACTGTGGATCTTCAACAATTGACAATTAACAATTCTCAATTGACAATTTATGCCGTGGGGGGTGGACAGGTTATCAACGCCGCCAAATATATCGCCTATCATACCGGCCTTGAGTTGGTCAGCCTACCAACGGCCCTTACAGCGGATGCCTTCTTGACTTGGAACTCCGGCGTACGGGCTGAGGGCTGCGTCAGATATCTAGAAACGAAGCCCCCTGAACGCCTGATCATGGATGTGGATGTGTTGGCGGCGGCCCCAGATGGGATTCGAGCGGCGGGGATTTGCGATGTGCTTTCTATCGCCACTAGCTTGTGGGACTGGGAGCTTGCTGCTGAGAAAGGTGAAAACCCTGAGGGTATGGAATTGATCCCTTGGGTGGCCGACGCCGCGCAATCGATCTTAGATGGGGCCTTGGAATGTGCTGAATCTGCGGGCGCAGGCGATGCTGAAGGGTTGAAACAACTGCTCGACTGCCTGGCGTTGGGGGTGCAACTCTGCAACCAGGTCGGTCATTCCCGGCCCAAGGAGGGCAGTGAGCATCATTTCTCTTATTCTGTGGAGAATTATTTGAGCAATGGCTTGTCTCATGCAAATCTGGTTGGTCCAGGGATCATCATGATGGCTCAATTCCAGGATCAGGATACCGATTACCTGGAACGCGCGCTCAAAGCATGTCACATCCCCCTGGATAATATCCCTGAAGATGTGGTTGGCATGACCCTCAAGGGATTGCCCGAATATGTCCGCAAACATGATTTGCCCTATGGTATTGCTCACGAACTAAATATTGCGTAGCGCGTGAAACGGGCAGCGTGGAGCGCAAGTCGCAGTTGAAAATATAAGCCAGCTAAAGGAGTAGAAATGCATCCTAATCCAGTTCTTGAGAAACTTGGCTTTTCTGACACCGACCGCGTGGTCGTCATCCACAGCGATGATATCGGCATGTGCCAGGCCAGTGTGCCAGCTTTTGAAGAACTTTGGGATTTCGGGCTGATTTCTTCCGGAGCGACGATGGTGCCCTGCCCGTGGTTTCTGGAAGCGGCGGCTTATTGCCGGGAGAATCCTCAGGTGGATATGGGCGTACACCTGACCCTGACCAGTGAGTGGGAAACCTATCGCTGGGGGCCGATTTCGACGCGGGATCTTGGTTCTGGAATGATCGACTTTGAGGGGTATTTCTACTACACATCGGAAGAGGCCCAGGAGTACGGCGACCCCGCGGCTGTCCAACTAGAAATGCGCGCCCAGGTGGATCGGGCAATCGCGCTGGGGATTGACCCCACCCATATTGACACTCACATGGGGTCAGCCGGGCATCCCAAATTCCTGCCGGGCTATTTGCAGTTGGCGCTTCAACATGCCGTCCCTCCCATGATCATGCGTATGGATGAACAGGGCTGGCTCGATTTCGGCTTGGGGCCTGAAACAGCCAAACTGGCCGCGTTGATGGTTGCCCAAACAGAGGAGATGGGTATTCCTCTTCTGGATCATTTCGGGGGATTGGATCTCGATCAGGCCGCAACCCTCGAAGAGCGCATCGCCTATGCCAAATATTCCTTTGATGAATTGAAGCCGGGCATCACTCACTTCATCATTCATCCATCCAAAGATACACCTGAACTACGCGCCATCACCCCAGGTTGGCCTTACCGCGTGGCAGATTATCAGGCATTTAAGAGTGATGAATTGCGAGATTACGTTCAGCAAAGTGGTGTTCATGTGATTGGCTATCGTACTCTAAAAGAATTGATGCCGTCTATATCCTAACCCCGGACGGGCATTGATGTCTGGGGTAGTTGGCTTTTAGAGAAAGAGAAGCTAAACTTCTGGCAGAAGTTTAGCTTCTTTGGTTTTTCTGAGAGCAGTCATCATGGGCAAAATTTACTTTGTTTGCAGGGCGGCTTAGGAAGACTTCCGAAGTCTCAATATTTTGGGGATCCTCAGGTGGGGCGCAAGTGCGCCCCACCTTGCCTACTCTGGTTTTTGAGATGATATTTTAAAAGCCTGTAAAGAAAAGCGAAATGCCTTTTATGATATACTCTAAACATGCCAGTAAGGGTCTTAATTACCACAAATATCCGCAGTTTGGGCGAGTTGATGCAGCAGGCGCTGCAAGAGACTGGCCGTTATCGGGTTGAATTGGCCGATGGCGCTGAACAGGCTTTGGAATGCGTCCAATCTGAACGCGTTGCAGTGGCGATCCTTGATTTTGGAGCCGTACCTGACCCCATCGCGCTGATCGCTGATCTGCGTGATATATCTCCAAATTTGCGGATTGTGGCGATGCCTTCCAGCGCAGACGAAGAGCAAACCGTCGCCGATCAATCTGTGGTGGATGCCTGGCTTTCCGTACCCTTTTATTTGCCCAATCTCATCGAAACCCTGGCAGCGATTGTTGATGATCATGGTGTGGAAAGCATCGCTGCACCTGAGCTGGAACGGCTTCCATTTCCCTCTGTAGTTCCTAAAAAAACAGTCTCTCGGCAGCCAGCACCTGAGTGGCTTCAGGATGTCAACCGGGTGGCTCAACACCTCACCCGGCTGTCTCTTGAATCTACGGCGCAAGCAGCTTTGATCACTCGCGGCAGCCAGCTTTGGGCTTACGCAGGTCAGCTCCCCCAACCGGCGGCTGAGGAGTTGGCTCGCGCTGTGGGACATTATTGGGCGCATGATGGCGGCAGCGACCTGGCACGTTTCATCCGTCTGGATGCCACCAACAGCGAATACATGATGTACGCCACCAGTTTGGGGGGTGACTATGTTTTGGCGCTGGCATTCGAGACGGAAATGCCTTTTACGGAGATGCGTACTCATGCAGGGGATTTGGCTCGGAAGCTTTCCACTCCCCCAGTGGATGACACAGCCGCCCGCAGGGTTGATTCTGTTCTTCAACAGGAAACCGCTTCCGAGGAAATGTTTCCTGTTGGTGAGCCTGCGGCCGCCGACTTCATTGGTGAAGATCTCCCGCCAATTCCAACGGATTGGCGACCCGATCAGGATGTGGCCGAGGGGCGACAGGCCTTTTTCGAGGATTTGCTGGCTTCTATGGATATCCCCCAACCCAATGGGGTGGAAGTGGATGAAGTAGAGATGCCCACTCCGGCCGTGCCCATTGGAGACAGGATTGACTCCTCGGTTCCGCCGATCCCCCTTCCATTAGGAGATGATCTCGAAGCTGCATTAGATTTATCATTAGCCAAGACGCGTCCAACACCGCTTAATGAAACAGAAACGCTTGTCGAAGAGGAAGCTCCTGTAAGTGTGCTCAAACCGGGCGCGCTCGAATCGGACACCTCGACACTGCATAATCTCACTTATGCCTGCGTGTTGGTTCCGCGCTTGCCTCAGCATCATCTCGTGGGGGATCTGGCTACGTTCCTGGCGCAGTGGGTTACCCAACTCAGCCTGGCTTTTGGCTGGCGCTTAGAACATCTGGCCATTCGTCCGGATTATTTACATTGGATTTCAGTCTGCCCCCCGAACTCTTCACCGGGGATGATGGTTCACAATATTCGTCAAGAAACATCCCAATATATTTTCTCTGAAATTCCGCGTTTGGAACGTGAAAACCCTTCGGGCGAGTTTTGGGCTTCAGGATACTTGATTGTAAATGGGCGAGATCCATTCTCACGTCAGATGGTACAAGAGTTCATTGGCTCTGTTCGCACTCGCCAAGGGGTTCAATAGTTCGATAATATTACACTTCGAAAAAGGTAATCGAAATTTAGGGGGGCGAGCGGGGTTTCACCCCGCTCGCCCCCCTAAATTTCGGAGCTTTTCATGTATATAATATTGTCAAGATAGTTTAGACCATGCCGCCTATCTTATACTTAATCGATGGTCACGCGCTAGCGTATCGTTCCTACTATGCCCTGACCAAGGGCCAACCAACCGGGCGATGGATCACCAGTTCTGGAGAGCCAACCGCGGGGGTGTATGGCTTTACCAGTGTGTTGCTGCGCATCTTGGAACAAGAAAACCCAGACTATATGGCTGTGGCCTTCGATACGGGGAAAACTTTCCGCGATGATATCTATCCTGAATATAAGGCCACACGCGAAAAGATGCCCGATGATCTGCGACCTCAGATTGAGCGCATCCGTAATTTGATCGATACGTTCAATATCCCGCGTTTAGAAGAAATAGGATATGAAGCGGATGACGTTTTAGGGAGCGTTGCCAAGAAAGCTGTTGCCGAGGGCCTGGGGGTAAAGATATTCACTGGCGACCGGGATTTGCTGCAATTGGTGGATGAGAGGGTGATCGTCAATTTGCCGGGCCGTTCCCTGGCAGATGCCAGAGATTATCTGGCATCGGATGTTGTAGAAAGCCTGGGTGTGCGGCCGGATCAAGTTGTCGATTATAAAGCCCTGATGGGTGATTCGTCTGATAATATCCCTGGTGTTGCCGGGGTGGGGAAGAAGACCGCTGCTAAACTGCTCAATGCTTATGATACTTTGGATGGGGTCTACGAGCATCTTGATGAACTCAGCCCAGGCCTGCGCAAGAAGCTAGACGAAGGGCGTGAAAATGCTTATCTCAGTCAGAAACTGGCTGCCATCGTCACGGATTTAGATATCCCCCTGGATTTAGATAAAGCCCGCCTGGACAATTTCAACCCCCAGGCAGTACATGCCGTGTTCCGAGAGTTAGAGTTCCGCTCCTTGCTCAAACGCCTGGATGGACTAGAAGAACAGTATGGCAAAGTAGCGCCTCGAGCAGGGCAGCAGTTGCAGCTTTTTGGGGATAAGCCCCAAAAAGTGGAACCGTCTGCTCCTAAAGATGCCCATATTCAGGTTCATATTGTCGATACCCCTGAGGCATTAGAGCCATTAGTCGCAACCTTGAATGATGCGCCGGTTATCGCCTTCGATACTGAAACAACCTCCACGGATCAGATGCAAGCCGAGCTGGTTGGGATCTCCCTGGCTGTGAGCGAAGAAGCCGGGTATTACATCCCAGTGGGGCACAAGCAGGGAAAGCAGCTCCCTCTTGAGAAAGTAATCGATGCTCTGCGCGGACCGTTGACCAACCCAAATATTCCCAAGGTGGGGCACAACCTGAAATATGATTTTGTGATGCTAGCCCGGCATGGATTGCAGGTTTCCCCAATGGGATTCGACTCGATGATTGCTGAGTGGCTGATCAACCCCGATTCGCGCAACCTGGGGTTGAAAAACCTCGCTTGGGTGCGGCTTGGTCATCAGATGCAGGAAATCGTGGAGTTGATCGGTAAGGGGAAAAAACAAATCAGCATGGCTGAAGTGCCCATCTCTGATGTGGCCCTATACGCCGCTGACGACGCGGTTGTTGTTCTGCGCTTGATGCCACAGTTGGAAGCTGAACTCGAAGCAGCCCAGGCCATGTCTCTGTTCAAAGAGATCGAGATGCCGCTGGTCAATGTGCTGGCCGATATGGAAATGGCGGGAATTGGGTTGGATAGAGGGTTCTTAGCGCAGATGTCCATCGAGCTTGAGACGCGTCTGAAAGAAATCGAGAACCAGGTATATCAAGCAGTTGGAGAGCCGATCAATCTGAACTCCCCAAAACAGCTCTCCGAAGCTTTATTCGATAAATTGGGCATCGCGCCCCCTGATGGATCGCGACGGACAGCCAGCGGATATTATTCCACGGCGGCAGGGGTCCTGGAAACATTACAGAAAAAGCACCCTGTTGTGGCTTGGGTGTTGGAGTATCGCGAGCTATCCAAACTGAAATCAACCTATGTGGACGCGCTGCCCCAGCAAGTCAACCCGCAAACGGGGCGTGTGCATACCTCTTATAACCAGGCCGGCGCACGGACGGGTCGCATCGCTTCATCGGAGCCCAATTTGCAGAATATCCCCATCCGCACGGAATTGGGCCGGCGGGTGCGAGAAGCCTTCGTGGCGGCTCCTGGTCAGCTGTTGCTGGCTATCGATTATTCGCAAGTCGAGCTGCGCATCGCTGCCCACATGGCCCAAGATGAAGCGATGCTGGCTGCTTTCCGGGATGGACAGGATATTCACGCCACAACCGCCTCGGCCGTTTATGATGTGCCCATCGATGCTGTCAACAGCACCCAGCGTCGGCACGCCAAGGCGATCAACTTTGGTTTGATTTATGGGATGAGCCCCTTCGGGTTGACCCGCACAACCGATTTGACTTTAGCCGAGGCTGAGGATTTTGTGAAAGCCTACTTTAAAAAATTCCCCGGCGTAAAACGCTATTTGGATGGCATTCGGGAGACTGCTGCACAACAGGGATACGTAGAGACTCTGCTGGGTCGGCGGCGGTATTTCCCAGGTTTGAAGAATGCTCAAAATGTTCAGGTTCGCAACCGCGAGGAACGCGAAGCCATCAATGCGCCTATTCAGGGAACCGCAGCGGATATAATGAAAATCGCTATGCTGCGGATGGCAGAGGTACTTAGGAAAGCTGAACTTTCGACGAAAATGTTGCTTCAAGTTCATGATGAATTAGTGCTAGAATGTCCTATAGATGAAATCGATGCGGCGGTTGCTGTAGTTCGTGATGCTATGGAAGGAGCATATTCCTTGGATATACCGCTCCGTACTGATGCTCGCAGCGGCATAAACTGGGGCGCTCTGGAGCCGGTGAAGTAGTATAGGTGTGTTTCAAACGAGTGGAAAAGTCTGGAAATAGGGGTGTGCGGGGGGCTACCCCTCCTATTTCCGAGATTACTTCCACTGGAATGAAACGCATCCATTAGTTGTGAGATAAGTTATGAGTGAAGATCGTTATCAGCAAGCTATGAATCGGGGACATACAGCTGCCTGGGATCAGGAATGGGATCGGGCGGCTGCTTTTTATGGACAGGCTTTGGAAGAGAATCCAGATGATCCCAAAGCATTATCCAATTTGGCCCTGGCTTTCTTGAATTTGCAGGAATTCGAGAAGTCGCTCAGGTATTATTTGCGCGCGGCGGAAGTGGCGCCTGACGATCCTGTTCCTCTAGAAAAAGCCGCAACGTTGTACGTGAGCATGGGCCAGGCCAAGAAAGCTTCAAAATTGTCAGATCGATCCGCGGAACTCTACCTAAAAGAGAAGAACGCAGATAAAGCTGTTGAGAATTGGTCGCGCGCGATAGTTTTGGATTTCGAAAACTTACAGGCTCATTCACGCTTGGCAGTCGTCTATGACCGCTTAGGCCGCAAACCTCAGGCTGTGCGTGAATATCTGCATATGTCCAGTTTGTTTCAACATGCTGGTCAACAAGAAAAAGCTTTTGAAGCGATAAACCGGGCTTTGCAGGTTGATCGAGATAATAAAGAAGCACAACAAGCGCAGGCTATGCTTCGGGGGGGAAAATTGCTTCCCAAACCTGCTCGTCCACGCGGGGGAACGGGACCTCTTGAAGAAATCAAGTTGCCAAAACAACCTCAATTAAGCGCGCCGAAGGTATCAGAAGAAAGCAATCTCAACCCCATAGAAGAAGCTCAAAAGGAAGCGCTTGCTACCCTGGCGCGCTTATTCTTTGAGCAATCCGGCGATGATGAAGTGCAGCCAAAGTCTCGACGTGGACTGCAGGCCATCATGGATGGGGCCGGTGGCCCTGTATTCGCCAAGAATGCTGATCGGACTAAGATCATGCTCCATTTGGGCCTGGCAGTTGAGTTGCAAACCCAGGGCGATACAGATCGGGCTGCTGAAGAATTGAAAGGGGCTGTCAATGCAGGTTTGGATTCCCCGGCGGCATACTTTAGCCTGGGGGTTATTCAAGCGGGTGCGGATCGCCAAGAGAGCGCCGTTCGAAACTTGCAGCGGGCGATGCCCCACGCTGACTTTGCTTTAGGCTCGCGCTTGCTCTTGGGGGATATTTGGTACCAGCGCGGCAAGTATAAAAAGGCTGCTGAGCGCTATCTGGAAGCCTTGCGATCAGCCGATGCGCATGTTGTCTCTCCGCAACATGCCGACGAACTGCGCGAATTATATGAACCATTGATCGATGCACTATCTCGGGAAAAAGATCAGGAGCGCCAAAAGCAATTATGTGGGAATGTTGCCGAGTTATTGGTGCGCCCTAATTGGCGGATGTATATTAAAAATGCTCGCCGGCAGCTGGGTGACCAAGAAAACGGTGATTCACCCACCCCACTGGCTGAAGTTTTGATTGAGTCCAGCAGCAGTGATGTGGTTTTGGCGATGAGCACTGTTCGTAGTCTTGCAAGAGCGGGGCATCTGGGCGCTGCTCTTGAAGAGATTTTATTTGCTTTACACCGCGCTCCGACTTATTTGCCACTGCATATTGTATTGGGTGATTTGCTCGTTTCTAAAGACCGTTTGACTGAAGCTTCAGAGAAATTTAGAGTCATCGCCCGGTCGTACAGTTCGCGCGGTGAATCGCGGCGTGCTATAAATATGTTGCGGCGAGTTGTGGACATGGCACCCATGGATTTGGCTTCTCGGAAGCAATTGATTGATCACATGGTGTCTTTTGGGCAGATCGATGAGGCGACTGAAGAGTATCTCAGATTAGCTGAAGTTCATTACAGCATGGCCGAACTGGAAAATGTGCGTGATGTATACACTCAGGCGCTGCAACTGGCGCCCCAGTCAGAGAATCCCATCAATTGGCAGGTGCGGATTTTGCACCGCATCGCTGATATCGAAACGCAAAGTTTGAATTGGCGCAAGGCTACAGAGCTTTATAAACAAATCTGCGCATTACGGCCAGATGATAGCGAGGCTTATCGCAGTGCAGTCGGTTTGTTGTTCAATCTTGGGGAACCAGAACAAGTCTTGATGACCATGGATCAATTTATCACGCATATGAGTGATGTTGGAAAAATAGATGCCGTTGTGCAGTTCTTGGAGCAGCTGATCTCTGAACAACCGGGGCAGGCCATGCTCCATTACCGTTTAGCGATGCAATATGAGAAGATGGGGAATACTTCTGGTGCAGTCAAGTCCTACGATACTGCTGGAGAGCTTCTGCTGGAGGCTGGTGATAAAGCTGGCGGATCTGAAATGATCCAGCGCATTATCCAGATGGATCCCCCCGAGGTAGAGAAGTATAAAAAATTATTGGAAGCTCTCTAATTCTGGTTTACTGGTTACGATGCTCCGCGTCGTAACTCGCTGGTAGTCGCTCTGCGCTGCCATTGAACGCAGGAGCGTTACATTAGCGTTCCGCCGCAGGAGCGATGGAACGAGTCATGTATGTAAAAAGGAGGCCATATGGGCCTCCTTTTCTCTTGCTCAGAAGCCCGTCCTCGGGCGATGCGTACCGATCCGAAGACGGGGCTTATGAGCGAAGGGTGATGTTATTACCAAATCTGGAATGATGAACGAGTTTGCTGCTGAATCGTACCAAATGTGGCAATAACTGTAATCTCAGCTGTGCCAAGGGAATCGCCTCTAATATTCAATCGTTTGATACTCAATCCTCGCTGATCTGTTTGGCCCATCGCAGCCTCTACGATCTCTCCATTAGGAAGCCTGATTACGTAATTGAGGTACACATTTTCAAGCAAGTTGAAGTTCTGGTCATAAACGATCACGTAGAGTTCTTGATTATTTTCTAAGAACGGCAGAATAGGTTTACTTACGAAGGCATGCACTTGCAGCCCAGAAACCTCCTGTAAGGCAATATTGCTGTTTAGCCTGGGTTGCAGGTAGCGTGGATCCTCACCTGTGAAGTTGAAGTATTGGATCCCTAAGTTGGAAACGAAAACTTTTTCTCCAGGAGGGCGCTCTGGATGCCATTCGAAGCGGGCGCGCTGGAAATATTGCGATATCCAGCCATCGTGGGTTTCAAAGTCCGAAATTGGAAATCCAAATTGTGTGACCCCCCCGTTGGCCTCGAAGAAATCCAAAAAATTGTAACAAACCTTATAGGGAGTTTCAGGAAAGGTTTTGCACGAGGAAAAATTGGATAGTTCGGGTATGGGTTCACCTGCTTCGTAGAGGAACTCGCCTAGATGGGTTATCTGTACAAGCAGATCGACAGGTGCTTCGGGATGGAGTTCGAAACGCGCTTTTTCAAAGTATTGGATGAGAAAACCGCTGGTTTCATCATCAAACGCCCCTGTGATGGGGAAGCCATAAATCTCTTCCCCATTCGGGATGCTGGTGTATTTCTCCAGGAAAGCATCAGATACCGAATGACCAGTTTCAGGGAAAAACCGGCCGGCATCCGGGGTTTGGGCGAATGCGGATTTCCCCAAAAGCCCTGTGATAGCAGTGAGTGCTATGATGATCGTCAGCCAACGCAGTGTTGTTTTCACGATAGTGTGATTATATGCTATATCTAATTTCTGTACAATAGTTCTAAATGGCTAATATTTGGGGTGAGTAGCGTGGTTTTTCTGATTATACTTGATGTTTATGCGTATAGGTTTATCGTATTGCCGTCAAACATTTGCCTTTTAGCGAGGAAAGCCGAAATTGGGGGGTGCGGGCGGGGT
>JADHXE010000159.1 GCA_016783125.1 Anaerolineales bacterium | reverse complement strand
ACCCTTTTTTCGGAGCATCTCTCCCTTAGCCTGAGTAGGTACTCTATTTATTTGAGTCCGAATGCTTCGATTAACATGCGGTGGTTGGGTCCGTCGATTTGCTCGACGGACACGAGCTTGTGTCCTTGCTTCTTCAAAGTGCGAGGAATTCGCTCAACCGACATAGGATAGTCCAGCAGAACTTCGAGGACTTCTCCCTTGGCCATCTTTTTCAAGGTGGTCATGGTGTTCATGTCGGGATACGGGCAGATCTTTCCACATACATCCAGGGTTTTGGTGACAGTTACTTCTTCGCTCATATTTCAATTCTCCTCTTAGAAAAGAATAATTTTTACGAGGGCAAATATCCGGTTCAGCCTAATAGCTGAAGGACATTTTGGCGCCCTCGGCTTCGAACAGGAATGTCGAGGCCATCATAACCTCTACGTCATCCACCAGGTCATCCGCTTCCATGTCCCAGATGGGCAAGCCAAGCTCGCACAGGATAACCCGGCCATCTAAAACTTGAATGGCATCGAATAAATCAACGGGGTCCGGCTGACCCTTCAGGCCCTGATATTTCTCCAACTCGCCTTTGGCTACGATCTTAGCGCCGCCGGGTTGGATAAATAAGAGCACTTCATCGCCGGTAGCTGCGATGGCTGCTGCCATGACGAGCGCAGACATCACACTATGGGCATCGTCATGATTGAGAGTGACGACGATCTTATCCATGCTTTCTTCTGTCAAAGTTCACCTCCTAAGTGAAACAAACTAGTAACTGTTCAGCCATCGAGAGGAAATTCCCGAAAAAAGGGTGTGCGTGGGTGTGTGCACACCCACGCACACCCTTTTTTCGGAGCATCTCTCTCTTAGTCTGGATAGTTACACAAACTATGTTGTTCTAATCGGCTGCGGAGGCGACTGCCTCGGCAGGTGTTTCCCTTTGTAGTTGTGCGGCTTTCGCTTTTACTTCTTGGAAATAAACCGCGAATGGCCTGAATAACAAATGCGCCCATTTACCCATCGGCCCTACGGTGACGTACAACATCATCATAATCACTAAGTGAGCGACGTAAGCATAGTAGGTTGCCATGGGCAGGCCTGCATAGCGCAAGAAGTGAATCGTCAGGCCGGAAGCCGAGAGCAAGACCAATAAGATCGGGAACAGCCAATCGCTGGGATGGGAATGCTTGTGCATCTCATGTTCTTTGCGGATCCTTCCGAGGACGGCCTCAACCCCGCCGTAAATCAAGGCACCGGCGGCCAGGTAGCCCAGCCAGCGTTGGGGGTGGTAAATAGGGTAGATATTATCCGTCTGGAACCAGCCCAGGAAGACCACAATCAGCGCGAACATCGTTCCATACCCGGCTACAATGATCAGGTGATTGGTCCAACGACGCTTGCTGTCCTCACATTCGGAAAAGCGGTTCTGGGTAATAGTGTGGAAGACCAACGTCCAGGCCCCTGTTAGATATATCTTCAACGGAATCCCCTGCCGCTCTTCCTTACCGAACACAAAGAAATACATCCGTGCCAGATTGGACAACAGGAAAATTCCCAGTGCTGCGGCCAAAATCAAATCGGCAATATGGATCATATGGACGGGGGCAAAAGTGTTGAGTTCCACCTGGGACGTGACCATAGGCCCGGCCAGCAAGGCAGCCAGTCCAATCACCACGATCGCGGCAACCAGGAGCATGGCGATAATCCAGCCTTTACCTTTATAAACTTTGCCGGATAATCCAGTCCAATCATATTGGGCCGTTAGCCAGCGGCGCATGGCCATCATGGTTTCGCCGGGTTCGGCGCCTTTGGGACAGGTTTCGGAACACTCGCCGCAGTAGTAACACAGCCAGGGATCCAGGTGCTGAACCAATTTATCCCGCTGGCCAATTTGCAGCCTGCGGATCATGTTGCGGGGGAAAGGATACTCATCGCTGGTCAGCGGGCAGATGGCGGTACAGTTTCCGCAGTTGAAACATTTCTCGATGCCGACTGCGCCGTACTCTTTGATTTCGTACAGTAAGGTGGGATCAATGCGAGTGGCCATGCTTACTTCTCCTCTGCCCGTTTGTACAGGATGTAATCACCGCACATGCCATCTTCGACGACGATGTCATATTTTTTGAAAGCCGTCAGATACCAAAGTACTTCATGGGTCGGCATATCGACTGCGGCGGCGATTTCGGGCACAGTTTTCGATTTTTCGCGAATGTTCTGGCAGATCAACTGTTGAACCTTTTTCTGCTCTTTCAGAAGAGCCTGCGTCCGCTTTACCGTTTCGGCATTTTCTTCTCGCAGGCGCTTCAACAGTGCGGCTCGTTGTTTTGCATCGCTCATGCTTCTACCTCCATTAATTCAGGGATATCCAACGTGATGGCATCCACCATGGCTTCGTATTGGGCCAGGGTCCAACCCTGCACGTCAACGGCCCGGTTGGGGCAGGCGCTGACGCAGTTGCCACAGCCGGAACAATTGGCCGGCGTAACCACCGCTCGCTGGACTTGGCGGCCATCCACAGTGAAGGTTTCCAGGGCGATGGCGTCTTCGTATTCGCAGACTTCCACACAGGCCCCGGTACCGTCACATTTCTCGAGGTCGATTTTAGCGACAAAGGGTTCCAATTCCACTTCACCCGATGCCAGCAGTGCAGCAACTTTTGCCGCCGCCGCCGAGGCTGCCGCCACGGTCTCCTGGATGTTCATCGGCCCCTGGGCTGTTCCGGCCAGGATCACACCCGGTACAGCTGTCTCGACCGGGCGTAATTTAGGGTGAACTTCTGCCAGGAAACGGTCTGTCCCCCGGGAGATTTTCAATTTTTCGACCAGATCGCCAACATCCCGGGGCATAAATCCTACCGCCAGCACCACCAAATCCACGGGGACTTCTAGTTCCTCACCCCAGGTGAGATGGTCTCTAACCTTCACCAGCACGGGATGGGTATCCCCTTTGGGGGCCGCGACCACCTCGGGGCGGTCATCCCCATGGAAACGGAGGAAGCGCACCATCTTTTCGAGTGATTCGTGATAATAAGTTTCGTGGCCGCGCCCATAGGTGCGGATGTCCTCGTACAAATTGAAGACATTGACCTCCGGGTAATGTTCGCGCAGTTCGGCAGCCATGTGCAGGTTAGCCGTGCAGCACACCCGCGAACAGTAGTCGTTGACTTGGCCGTCTTCGTGGGGCTCATGGATTCCGTCGATCTCGCGGCTGCCCACGCAGTGGACGAGCGCTACATCCCTGACGGGGTGGCCGTTCCATTCGAGTTTTTTCCCGTCTCCAAAGAGGGCCAAATGACGGATCAACTGCGGCAGGGTCACTACTTCGGGGATTTCACCATAACCATATTCACCCTGCCGCGGCTCGTAGGGGTTGAAGCCGGTGGCGACCACGATGGCGCCAACTGTAAGGTCGAAAGTTTTGAGTTCGTTATAGAGTACGGTGGGCTGACCTTTGACCACAAGCGGTTCGCCGTCGTAGTTCTCCCAGTCCACCGCGGGAGAGGCAGGGTAACAGCCCGGGTAAGCATGGTAGATCACTTTGCGGGTGGTGAGGCCGTAGTTGAATTCATCGGGGACTTCTTGCTTGCAGGCCTCCATGGTGGCTTCAGCCATATCGTCGCTGACGCCGCGGGATTGTTGTTGAATTTGAACCTGGTAATCACCCACATAGCCTGCTGCCGAGATCATTTCGGCCTGGGTGAAAATGTCGATATTGGGGTGGGCCATGACCGCTTCGATGATCGGGTGCAAAGTATCGCGGGCGGCGGTGTTGACCGGGAAAACCGACTCGAGTTGGGCCGTTCTGCCGCCCAAGAAGGGCGACTTTTCGATCAGGGTAACGCGCAGCCCCCGCCGGGCGATATCCAAAGCGGAACGCAGCCCGGCAATCCCACCGCCGATGACCAGGGCGTGCTTCTCGGCATTCAGCAAGATCGAGTCTAAATCCTGGAGCAGACGGGCCTTGGCCAGTCCGGTGGACATCAAGCGGACGGCCTTCTCGGTGGCGGCATAATGATCGCTATGATGCACCCAGCTATCCTGCTCGCGCAGGCCGACATGGTAATAAAGATAGGGGTTCAATCCGGCCCGGGTGACTGTGCCGCGGAAGGTCTTCTCGTGCAGGGAGGGCGCGCAAGCCCCGACCACTACTCGATTGACACCTTTTTCCTTGATATCGTTTTCGATCAGGGCTTGCCCGCCGTCGGAGCACATGGCCATATCAGTGCGCGAGATGACCACGTTGGGCATATCTCGCATTTGTTTGGCGACTCTCTCGCAACTGACCACGTCACTGATATTCCCGCCGCAGTAGCAGGTGTAAACACCGATGCGAATTTCTTCTTCCGATTGTGGGGTGGTTTGGTTTTCTTGTTCAGGATTTTCAGTCATAATGACACTCCGTTTCAATCGGCATAGGCCGGAACGGGAACACTTCCAGCGGGTTCCTGTTCATGGATATAAGCCACAGCCTCCGCGGCAGCCGCGCCAGCCATGACGATGCTATCGACGATGTCCATCGGCCCGGCAGCCGTACCGGTGACAAAAATACCGGGGCGGTTTGTGTTGCAGGGTGAGGCATTGGGCGCAGGGATATCTACAAAACCATCATCTTCCACAGGGACGCCGTAAACGGCCTGGGGATTGTAGGCTGGCAGCAGTCCGACGGAAAGCACCACCATATCGTGGGTGCGCTCTTCGACGCGCGAACCTTCTTCCATGAGTTCCACCCGCAGAACTGGGTTTTGATTCTCATCCTGTTTAATGGAGGCGACTTTCGCTTTGATGAATTCGACCCCCATCGCCTTGGCATTCTGGAAGAATTGCTCGTATCCCTTACCAAAGGCGCGGATATCCATGTAATAAATGGTGATATCGGCCAGGGGCAGGGAGCCGGAGATCAGCATGGCCTGTTTGATGGCATACATGCAGCACACCCGCGAGCAGTATTCCACACCCAGGGTCTCGTCCCGGGAACCGGCACATTGGACATAGGCAATCGACTCGGGTTCTTTGCCGTCGCCGGGGCGTAAAATCCGTCCGTAGGGGCCGGTGGGGGCCAGCAGGCGTTCCATGATCAACCCGTCGATGACGTTGTGCAGTTCGCCGGCGCCGTATTCTTTCTTGGCATCCGGGGGCGTGATCTCGAATCCGGTCGAGAGCAAGACTGCGGCAGCTTCGATCTCGAATTCTTCCGCTGTCTGGCTGTAGTCGATGGCATCGGCAGGGCAGGCTTTCTCGCATATACCGCAAAACAGACAGGTTTCCATATCCAAAACAGCGATTTGGGGAACGGCTGTAGAGAATGGTACCCGGATGGCACGAATGCCCCCCAGATTGCTGTCGAATGCATTGGGAACTGTGATCGGACATTCATATTCACATTGCCGGCAGCCGGTGCAGGCGTCTTCGATGACATAACGAGGTTTTTGCAGCACCTTGCTGATATATCCCGTGCCGTTTTGGGCCAGGGATTGCACCTCACAATAGGTGTAAAGTTGGATGTTCTCGTGGTGGGCAACGGCTGACATCTTGGGGGTGGTGATACAACTGCAGCAGTCTAAGGTGGGGAAAACCTTGCTCAGGGCGATCATTTTGCCGCCAATGCTGGGTTCCTTTTCCACCAATGCGACCTGGCAGCCTTGATCCGCCAGGTCTAGTGCCGCTTGCATCCCCGCAATACCGCCGCCGACTACCAGAGCATCTACTTGGATGTTTTCCAAAGTTACTACTCCTCTCTCAATGAGACCTGACAGGTTTCTGAAGGGACCATTTGGTATCTTCTCAAAATTTTGGGCCGGTTTCCCCGCAGGGGATAACCGCCGCACTTCAGGCAGGTATGGACGCCATAGGCGTGCCCTACTGTCAGGTCAAAGTTCTATATCGATAATGGCCTAAGCAACCGGATGTGCATCAGCAGCCACAGCCTTGAATTCATCTTTTGCAAAACCAATTCCCCCAAGCAGTTCGTCCATCTGGTTGACTTCCTTGATAAAGGGTTTAGTGCATACCGTGCAGATGGCGGCCAGTTTCAATCGCCGGGTATCGATCCCGTGATCTTTCATCAGGGGATAAGTTTGATTGACCAATTGAGCCGTACGTTCGGGGCCACCCTTAAAGGGACTGTCGGTCCCGCTGTACATGACGATGATTCCATCGATCCCTTGTTCAAAGGATCGCAAATAAAATTCTGGCGGGAACATCGACGGACACATGACCGGCAGCACATAGGTGTTGACTGGATAGTCCGAGTGCAATTGTCCGACGGCATTGGCCCCCGCATACCCGCCGGAGAGGGTTGCCAGGATCAGGATTTTCGGTTTTTTTTCTGGGGAGTTTGTCATAAGTCACCCTCGAAACCGTAGGCGTATGGCGTATTTCGTAATAGAGTTGTTCCTCAATAATGTCAACAAACGATTTGGACACGGATACCACGGACGAACACGGATTCTTTCTTGTTTTTATACGAAATACGCCACATGCAATACAGTTTTATTTTTTGCGGCGGATGAAGAGTCGTTCGTAGCCGTCAGCAACCAGATCGCCTAAATATTCGTGCCCGACTTTCTGGCACCAGCGCGGCATGTCGTTCTTGGTGTTGGGGTCACCGGCCCAGATTTCCAGCACTTCGTTGACTTTGACGCTGCCAATACTTTTCTTGGCCTCCAACAGCGGGCCGGGGCAGGCCATAGCGCGCGCATCGACAACTTTTTCGGCTTTGAGTGTAGTTAGATCAGTCATTTTTAGCTCCTTTTTGATCTTTGAAAATAAAATTTTTCTGTACTTGACAATGGCACATTTCAAGCAAGATGCTCGAAATTTTGGGGTGCAAGCGGGGTCGCTTTGCGCCCCGCTTGCACCCCAAAATTTCGGAACTTTCAGCAAGTATGCTATTGTCAAAGTAGTTACTTTTTGTATTGCTCTGCTTTCAGCAAAATTGAACAAGATTTTAATAATTCGTTTTCAGCAATCCGGTAATAGATGGTTTGCCCATCCCGGCGGGACGATAAAATGCCCTTGTCTTTCATCAACCTGAGGTGCTGGGAAGCGTTTTGAAGCGAAATTTCCAACTGCGCGGCAATATCGCTTACAGATACTTCCTCTTCTCCTAAAGCCCAAGCAATCAACACGCGCTGGGTGTTTCCGAAAACCGAGCACAGAGACGCTTGTTCACGGGCTGACAGTCTGATCTCTGGATCCATAGATGGTAAAGTTGGATGATAAGGTCAATTAGTAAACAGATTGCTTTATTGCGAAACTGCTATATCTTATCCCCCGGGACGAAAACCCATAAGTACTTTTTATCACTAACGGTATAAGGATGTTCAATGGATACCTATAGATGTTTTCTATAGGCATCCATTGAACGATCTAGACTTGTTCAAGAAAAAAGGGTGTGCGTGGGGAGTACGCACACCCTTTTTTTCGGGGCATCTCTTGCCTGGTCTGAGTAGTTCGACAATGTCAACTTAGCGAGGAACAATCTCCCCTTCGATAGGGTAACTTGACATTGTCAAAGTAGTAATAATTATTTGCCTGGGAGCGTTCATGGATGTTCTTGTTTCAACAAGATCACTTTGCGCCCAGATATATTTTCAACAATTACTGAAGTATCGTAAATGGCAGTTAACTTTTCTTCAGTCATAACAGCTTCAACTCCACCATACCCCATTATTTTCCCTTGCTGAATCAGGATAATGCAATCAGCAATGAAAGCGGCTGTATTGGGATCGTGGGTTGTAAATGCGATTGTGATACCGTGGGATGCTAATTCCTGCAGCAATTCGAGAATCCGTTTTTGATTACCAAGGTCCAGGTGAGCCGTTGGCTCGTCGAGAATCAATATTTGTGTCTGCTGCGCAAGTGCACGCGCGATAAGCACAATCTGATGTTCGCCGCCACTCAATTCGGGTATGGGCCGATCTTGTAAGTGAAGAATGCCCAGCGTGTGGAGGGAATTCAGCGCGATTTGGTAATCGTCATCTTTGGGCATCTGGAGGGGGTCAAGGTATGGCGCGCGCCCCAAAAGAACGTATTCAAGCACTGAGAGATTGAAGGGTGTCGTTTCTGTTTGTGGTACCAGGCTGACCAATTGGCTAATTTCTCTACGAGAGTAATCTTGATACGACTTACCAGCAACCAACAATTGCCCTGCCCCGGGTTGGTAAAGGCCTAAAAACAGGTTTAGTAAGGTTGTTTTTCCAGCCCCATTTGGCCCTAAGATGGCGGTAATATTCCCTTCAGGAATCTCCAAGGAGATATCACTAACTGCATTCGTCCCAAGAGGATCGTAGCGATAGCTGAGGTTTTCAAGCGAAATTGCTGCTTTGCTCATGGCCGAAACTGCTTTCCCAAATAAGTCATTAGATAAATGAAGATCAGCGCCCCAAATAAAGATGTGAGAATGCCAAGGGGAATTTCGCCAGCCATCAGGGAGCGGGAAACATTATCGCACAGCACAGTAAATATCCCCCCTAAAAGCATCGCGCCCGGTAGTGAGAATCGTCCACTAGCGCCAAACCAGCGCCGAGCAATATGCGGGATAATCAACCCTACCCAGCTAACAACGCCGCTTACGGATGTGACTGCTGCTGTGGCTGTGACAATGGCCACTAACAAAAATGTGCGTTCTCGACCAGGTAAAACACCAAGCGAGGAAGCTGTTTCATCATTCAGGGAAAGTACGTTTAGCCGCCAGCGCATCAGGAAAGCGATCACTAACCCGGGGATAACAAATGGCAGCAAGTATATCAGGTCACTCCAGGTAACACCCCACAAGCCTCCCAGCAACCAAAAGGTAATTTCTGGCAGCTCGGTCAGAGGATCAGCCATAAATTTCAGAATTCCTATCCCAGCCGAAAATAATGCTGAGGTTGCAATCCCTGAAAGAACCAGGCGCAATACCCAACCGCCAAAACGAAGTCTGTTGGCAAGTTGGTAAGAGAGAAACAAGCCCAACAACGCAAAAATCGTGGCGGAGATTTCAATCACCAGCGGCGATCGGCCTAATAATAGGATGCTGAACGCTGCTCCAAAGGCCGCCCCCTGAGATATCCCTAAGAAGCCGGGTTCTACCAGTGGATTGCGGAAAATCATCTGCAAAACAGATCCGCAAGCGGAAAGCGTCATGCCCAATAACAGCGCTGTAAACAATCGCGGGAGACGTAATAAGAAAACAATTTTTTGCGCAAAGGAATCATTTAATAGAAGTGATGGCGCCATCCAATAAGGAGATGGATAGCGCCCAATGAACACGGATAAGAGCAGTACTAGGATCAGACTTATGCCTATCCACAATAAGGAACGTTTATATAAATGAGAATTCATACCCGATAAAACCCACTATCCTTAGTATGTTAGCAATGAGAATCTTGCACAAAAAACAAGAAAATTCACCGCAAAGACGCAAAGGACGCGAAGATTTTATATATGCTTTTCTTTGCGATCTTGGCGTGCTTCGCGGTTCAAAAAAACCTGTTTGGTTCCGGATTGTCCGGGTTAGGGAATATCACCCGTAAGCTTGGGCATGATTTCATTTTCGAGAATAGCTGGTTCAATCCGATAAAGATGCGAATAAAAATCATTAATTTCACCAAGTATATCGACCTCAGTGGCGCGTTGCGGTTGAATTTTCGTCGCCATCCATTGCAATCCCAGTATCCAGCGTGTATCGGGTTGATCCCAACTATAAAAATCAAAGGCAAATGCATAAATTTGACCATTTTTAACGGCCTTCAAGTTGCTCCAAATAGGCTGGGAGATGAGCCTTTCGACGACTTGAGCAGCGCTTCCGCTATAGTCGATGACGAAAATCTGATCTGGGTCCCAGGCAGCAATCTGCTCGATGGTAATAATTGTCCAACCCCCACCATTCACAGCTTCTGTCCATATCGGCTTCCCGCCGGCTGTCTGTACTAAAATGGTTTGCAGCCAGGATGTTGGGGGAACTTGGAAAGCTACATCGCCTCCCTTTTCGCTATATTCCAATACCAGCACATCCGGTTTGTTTTCTTCTCCAAGGTCGCTCATTGCATCTTCGATAGCGCTTACTCGAGATTGATAGAAATCAACGATCTCGAGGGCGCGTTCAGGATTACCGAAAACCTGACCTAATACAACGATATCTTGATAATAAATTTCAGGGGTTTCAAGATTTAGATAAATTACAGGTATCCCTAATTCTGCGAGCGGATTACCCAGTTTTTCAGCCATGAAATTTTTTAGTATCACCAGATCGGGCTGCAAAGCAACGATTTGTTCAGGCCCGGCGTTGATTTCTAGCATATCCTTATCATCCAAGAAAGGGTCAACTAAAGGCAGGAAAGTGTATGCTGATTGCTTGCGGTTTTCCAAAGCAACAACGCGTTCAGGCGCTTCCGGAAAGAGATAAATCGTATCCTGCACCATAACCGTCGCTGAACCGGCGATGACAATACGCTCAGGAAGGTTATCTAATATGATGGCATGACCGGTTGTATCTGTTATGGTTATGGTCGAATCGCTGGGCAAAATATCCGCTGTAGTGGTTAGATTACAGGCACTCAAAAGAAGTGTAACTACCAAAAGCGCAAAAACAAATCTAGAAATCATTGGAACCTCCATGAAAGTATATTGAACACGATCAGAAAATGCTAATCACAAAACATAAGAATAGTAGTAACTACTCAACCAAGCAGGGAAGCCCCCGAAAAAAGGGTGTGCGCAGGGGGTGGAACCCCCTCCGCACACCCTATTTTCGAGCAAATCCGTTCCATGGCTTA
>JADHXE010000158.1 GCA_016783125.1 Anaerolineales bacterium | reverse complement strand
GGATACATGTGTTCCTCCTTTATGCTTCTACTGAGTGGTTGGTTGCCTTCTCAGTTTAGCATAAGGGGGAACGCTTTCATACTATCAAAGCGAAGCGAGCACTTCAAACAGGGAAGTTATTTTTGGACGCTCACTTAGGCGCTTACTGCGTCAACATCGACAACTTTTTGTCGCTCTTTGCGCTCCGGACTACTTGAACGAATATTTACCACCAAGGCACAAAGTCACTAAGAAAAAGTGTAAAAGAACTTTGTGTCTCGCCAACGGCGTGCTCCGCATGTGACTTGGTGGTTCAAATAAGCAGGCATAGCAAAAGTATATGCCTTACCAATTGCCCCGCAGGGGCCTCATCTTCCGGGCGAAGTCTCGGACGATGCGTAGTATGTTAGCACTGAAATTCTTGCACAAAAAACAAGAAAATCGCTTTGCGTGCCGTTGGCAACCGCATGCGAAGCACGCCTCCGGCGAGACGCACACTATGTGGCCCTTCGGGCAGGACGCGAAGATTTTATATATGTTTTTCTTTGCGATCTCGCTCTGCGCGCCTGTGGCGGGCGCTGCTCGTCCGGGTTAGGAATCCAGGAAAGCAAGAGAAAAATTCAGTAGATCACAGTTTCGCGATTTTTTTAACGTCATTGCGAGGGTTGCGTCACCGCCCGAAGCAATCTCCCACTCAAACGAGGAGACTGCTTCACAAAAAAGCTCGCAGTGACATAGAACTTGAGTTTCTTACTGTTTGAGCAGTGCCCATCGCGCTGTGGAGACACTCGCAATGACACAAAATCGTGATCTGCTGAAATTTATTACTCTTTGTCTTGCCCCGCGTCGGTTGTGTATAACGGCAGGATCACATAGAAAGTGCTGCCGGGATTGGTATTTTCATCACAGCCCGGGCTCTCTACCCACACCATCCCGTCGTGAGCGTCCACGATGCCGCGCACAATCGCCAGCCCCAAACCCGGCCCTCCGCCCTTGAATTTTGTCTTGCCGGATGAATGCAAAGCGATATCCCCGGTCTGATAGAACTTGGTGAAAACCAACTCGATATAACGGGGATCGATGCCGATGCCCGAATCCTTGATCGTAATCTCAACGCCACCCTGGGGGTATTTGAGATAACCCTCCTGAAGGTGCCGACCGGAAATCGTGATCATGCCCTCATCGGGGGTATATTTGACAGCGTTGCTGACCAGATGATCGAAAACCTTCTTGAGCGCATCGGGGTCACCATTGACCGGGGGCAGTTCGCTGACTTTCTTGTCGATGATCACTTTCAACTTGCGCTCACGGAACACCTTGGCGGAACGCCGGCACACCTGAGATACGATAGGTTCCAGCTTTACAGATTCAGATTGCAAGGCTAATTCGTGCGTATCGATCTTGGCAATTTCCACCATGCTATCGATAATTTTGTGAAGCCGCCGCGCACCGTCAACCACGCCATCAAGAGCATCGGCATATACCGGGTTGGCCTTCAAATCGGGAGCATCGAGGAGCATTTGACTGTAGCCACTCAGCACCGTCAGCGGAGTGCGTAATTCGTGGGAGGCAATGCTGATGAAATCCGACTTGGTACGGTCGATGCGCTGCAATTTGGTGTGGGCATCTTCCATAGCCGAATATGCCCGCTGGAACTCGGTGTTGACGCGCATCAGGCTTTCCACCAGGCGGGCATTTTGTAAGGCCACCGCAGTCTGGTCAGCCAGGGTACGCAGCAAGTCGATATCCTCGGCAAAATAAGAAGATCCTGAGGCTTTGGGGCCTAAGGCCAGCAACCCCACCCATTCGTCCTGGGCGTGAATGGGGACGTAGACATCCATATCCAGGCGTGAAAGCCATTGACGGGTATCCGCCTGGATGGATTGGTAGCAGGGCAGCATATCGATTTCTGCCTGGGTCAGGGCGCGGCGTTCTTTCTCCCAAACCTGTGCTAGCATGGACTCCGCAGGCATTATCCCGGTCAGCGAGGCATCTTTACGCTTGCGCCCCTGCTGAATACGAAACTGCTTCTCACCCGTCCTGCCCATCTCTAATTCGACCAAAAAGAGCAAACCGCTGTCGACTCCAAACATATCCCGCACCATGTCGACTACCACAGCCGAAAGCAACTCCATATCCAGGATATTGCTGATATTCTGGCTGTACTCCCGTAAAATAGCGCTGGTATCTTGTTCCTCCCCGAAAAATAAGCGATCCATCCACTTTTGGAGCCTTCTCAGAAGAGGGTTGACAAGGAACATAATCAGCAATGCCAGGGCCGCCCCAACCACGATCATGTGAACATTGAACAGATTTATCAGGGTAAATTGAATCCCCCAGAAACTCAGCACATAGCTGACGAACTCTAAAAGAACATAAATCACACTGTTGATCACCCGGCGAAAAGCAACCCCTAAATGCGGCAAGCACGGGATCAGTACGACATAAGCTATCTCCAGAATGCCAAGCACGCTGATGATTGTCCCCAAATGCTCCTGCCCCATAAAACTGAGTATGTTGCCGACGAGCAGAACGCCATAGCCCAATCCCAAAATGAACAGTCGGTTTCGGATGGTTGGGAATCTGGCCATCTGATAACTCTCAGCGATCAGCCGCATAGTCAGTCCTACGAAAATCAGCCACCCCAGGAGCAGGCAAGTAAAGACAGCCGTGCCAGGATAAATTTCCCAGCCCCCCACTACAAACAGAAGCTCGTTCGAGAAGGGGATGAAATTTATTCCCACAACCAACAGGAACCACACCACCACTCCTACTAGATCACCACGCCAGAGCCGCACTGTCCTGCGGGCTACGAGGACACCCAAATGCCTCATCACGATAGCCCCCAAAAAGATGCCGTATCCGACCCAAAATAAAACTACTGGATCAGGCAGGTAATCCAACAGATAATACCCGGCAAAATCGAGGGCCAACCCGGCTTCCATCAAGAAATAGATCAACAGGAAAATATTCAACCCACGCGCCAGGCTGTTTCGTAAGCCGCGCTTCCTGATCACAACGAGAAGTAACGTTATGTAAAAGAGAGCGCCGATGCTGTGGATCAGCATATCAGGTTCAAAAATCATTAGCAATCCTATCCATTTTAGGAGATGGGATTTTACTCCATTTAGGGTAAATGGGATTATAGCTTACTTGTTATAGAAAGCGGAAAACCGAATTTCCCGATTGCCCCTGCTTTATCCACCCACACCCCTGACACAACGGATAAAGTATCACTAAGGAATCGTGATTAAATAACTTTCCCATTTGGGCAAACCAACAAGCATTCTGAGCGGAGCTTGCGCAGTCGAAGAAGCGGGTTTCACAGCAGCCGCACCCTTCGACTGCACGGCGGGAGTACCCTGGGCGGAGTTTCGTAGTCGAAGGACGCTCCCGCCGTTCCGCTCAGGATGCTGATACTAAAATGGGTAAGTTATTAAATTTCCATTCCTAAACAGAGCACCCAATACGGATACATCACCGGGATGCTGGTGCCCTGGGGCGTCAGCCACCTCCCCAATACTCGCCGGGCGGATGTTTGTGAGCCACGAAATAATTGGCATGATCCAGGGCCATTAAAACCATGATCAAGCCGCGCAGCGCGTCAATAGAAATCCAGCGCAGAGTCTTTGAACCATTCATGTGGGGATAGCAGTTGTTCCTGTTGCTCTAGATGACCTTCTCTACAATCAGCAGAAAATTCACATTGGGTACCATAAATACCTCAGGGGTGACATTGGGGATTATTGCAATCACCTCGCCCTTGAGATTATTGAGGAACTGCTCCAATTTACTCTGATCCGCTGTCATGCGCAGATCGAAACGATGCACGCGATATTTCATAAGATCACCTCCATTCCACTTTATCTACTTGAAATACCGACTCAAGGTTCGATGCTCATAAAATATCCAAATACGCCTGCCAGGGGCCCACAGCATCTTTGTACTGTCTGGCCATGACTTGGGCGATATGAGCCAAATGGTTCAAATCGTGGACCACCCAGGTGGATAATAGCTGGCCCAGGTTTACCGGGCCTAATTCGGGGTGGACTCCGGGCTTTATGTAATCGTCTGCATCCAGAGCGAATCCCCTCAGCGCGGCCAAATTCTCTGCTCGCAGTTTGGCAAAAGTATCCAATAACTCAGCCAGCGTTTTGCCCTGACTCTGATCGAATTGGGCATACCGGTCGAACGGCTCGAAGGTTTTATCCTCCCGGTCGGAGAGGATAATGCGCGCCCGAAGAATCCAATCGGTGTGCTCACCGTGGATGAAGTGCCCCAGGATATCATAAGCGCTCCAGGTGCCTTCGCCTTCGTCAGCGTGTACCCATTCGTCAGGCAGGTCTTGCAGCCAGGCCTTCAAAATTAGGGGAGTCCGTTCGAGGATGGCGATACCGAGATCAAGATCGAATTGCATGGTTTTCTCCTAACACAAATAAGCTGCGTATTCCGAAATTCCGTATTGCGTATTCGTCGATAAAAAAATACGTAATACGCAATACGAAATAATGATTTAAAACAATCATTCACCTGATGATACTTGATAACTCGATAATACAACTTCGGCTTCTTGAAGGCAGCCATCAACATCATTCCCGAAAGTGACTCGGAAGAGCGCATCATAGATGACGAACTGCATTTCCCCATCCCCATCGCGGAAGCTGACCACCGAGTACTCGTGGTCGCCCAAGAGAAGCGATTCCTTCTCGAGAGACCAATCCATAGGCACCCCGCCGCCGAAGTTGAGCGATATTTGACAGCCGTCAAGTTCGTTGTGCACGAGCACCGGCCCGCCTTCATAATACAAAGGAATGAATTCATCAAATTGCGTCGATTCCCACCGGGCAGTGTCGAATCGGATTTGGATATCTCCGCTGGAAAGTTCAATCAGCCAGGCGTCAGGTGAGACGGTCACAGGGAAAGGGATTTGCATAGTGGGCTGCACGTCAGGCTGGGTGGCTTTCGTTGACAATTCGGTGGGAGCTTGTGTTGGATATAATGTCGCAATAGGAGAAGGCGTTACTTCAGATCTTATTATTGAAGTCGGTAATAGCTCCTGGGTTGCTTCCCCAACGTTGAAAGGTGCTACATAACAACCAGATAAAACAATCAATATGCAGAGCAACAAACATACTAAGAAGTGATACATCTGAATTCAACCTACTTCACTGACAGCTCCAGGCCAAAGGGATCGATATCAAAAGAGATGCTTTGCCTAAAATTCTCATCATCACGTACGAAGGCCAGATAATCTTTGAGCTGATCCGCAAAGGGTGGCACACAGGTATCGTGAGCCAGCACCCAACCCCCAACTTCCAGCTTATCATAGAGCAATTTCAGCAAATCCAGGTAGATACCTTTGCCCAACTCCGGGCTGTCCACATCGAGGTAGACATAGTCAAAGGGGCCTTCCAATCTTTCGGCAGCCTCCAAGCCATCTTCTGTTAGAAACTCTACATGCTCTGTGTTTGGAAGGAGATTGAAGTTCTCGCGGGCCTTAGCCGTGACATCCGCGTCGATATCGATGGCGTAGACTTTTCCCACCTGGTAGAGTTGATCTTCCCCACAACTGGCACCCACCGCCCAAACAAGAGCATAACCACAATAGGTACCCAGCCCAATCGCCCGTTTCGGTTTCTTCAGCGAAGATAACATGAAAAGCAATCTTTCCATAACTGGCGTGATCGAGGTGCCTGGAATGGTGAACTTCTCTCGGACTTCTTTCCTGAAGGCATCAAATGCCCCCTCGTCAGACACCGCATCATCGGGGACAATGCCTTCCTTTTTGAGCCACGTCAAAACAGAACGGGCGGTTTCGACATCCCCTACCCTGCAAAGCCGAGTGAGGAAATCAAAATCTCGATAAGCGACTTCGCTTCTGAGGCCCTCAGGCGCATCGAAGTTGAAGATTGCCTGATCGGATACCAGCCTATCACGCTTGAGCTTTTCTAAAGCCAACTCGATAGCTTGTTGATCACAACGATAAATCAAAGTCATACGCTCTCCTTGACCCAATAATGAAACGGGTGCATTTCTCCCGAAAAATGGGGGGTGTGGCGTGCCGCCGTAGGCGTGCAAAGCAAGCACGCCACACACCCCATTTTTCGGAATGGCATAGCAGTTACATCATGGGAATAGTGGATATAAAATAGGCAGGGCGATCATCGTGACGATGAAGAGGAATACAGTCAGCGGTGCACCCACGCGGGCGTAATCGAAGAACTTGTAACCCCCGGGGCCAAAGACCAGCACGTTGGCCTTATGCCCCACCGGCGTGAGAAAGCTGGTCGCCGCGCCGATGACCACAGCCAGCGTAAAGGTCAGATGATTGGCTCCCAGGCCCAGGGCGGTGTCAAGCGCAATCGGCACAACTAATACCATGGCGGCCGCATTCGACATGGGCTGGGTGATCAAGGCTGCCAGGAGGTAGATTCCACCCAGCGCGGCAACCGGTCCTAGGCCACCCACTGCGCCAAGCAGCAAATCGGCCAGATAACTGGCGGTGCCGGTGGCTTCCATGGCTGTTCCCAGGGGCAGCATCCCGGCGACCAGGAAGACTGTGCGCCAGTCGATGCTTTGGTAGGCTTCATCCATGGTCAGGCAGCCGGTCAAAACCATTGCTACAGCGCCGATGACCATGGCTGTGGCGATATTGAAGCCAGCAAAAAGAACCAGCCCAACCACCAGGATCATCAACCCGATGGAAATAGGCATTTTTCTCTGTCGGCGGGGGGAGATGGTTACCGGCTCCAATACCATGAAGTCATTTTTGGCATTTAGCCCTGTGAGACGACGACGCGGGCCCTGCAATAGTAAAGCGTCACCAAACTGTAGATCCACGCTCTGGAGCCGCTGGGTGATGACCTCTCCCTGCCGGTAAATCGCCAGCACATTGTAGCCGTACCGGTCGCGGAATTGGATCGAGCGCAGGCTGCGGCCTACCATGGACGAGCGCGGCGCCAGCGTGGCCTCGACGATATAGGCGCCCTCATCATCCAGCTCGTCTAATTGAATATGAGGCTCTGTTTCGATGGCTAGACCTAAATTATCCCTGGCGCGCATCAGGTTTTCGACCTTGCCCTCCACCAACAAGATGTCATCGGGTTGGATACACATGTCGCGATCGAGCGAGGTGATTTCAAGCTCATCGCGAATAATAGCGATCACAGTCAAGTCGTAGTCCGCGCCCAGGCGAGACTCGAACAGGGTTTGCCCGGCCAGGCGGCCATTGGGCAGCACACGCACCTCGCTGATATATTTGCGCAGAATTTGGGTGGCTTGCTCTTCACCCGGCGCTTGCCTTACCGGAAGCAAGTGACGGCCGATGAACATCATATACAGAATGCCCGTCCCGAACACCACCAGGCCGATGGGAGTGAAATCGAAAAAGCCAAAAGTGGGCAGTCCGTTTTCGGCTACGATGCTGGTTGCCAGAATATTGGCAGGGGTTCCGATCAGGGTCAACTTACCGCCCAAGAGTGAAGAAAAAGATAGCGGAATAAGCAGCTTGGATACCGGCACCTTGGTCTGGCGGGAGATGCTGACTACGGCCGGTAGCAGCATGGCCGTCGCGCCGACGTTGTTCATAAATGCAGAGATGATCCCACAGGTCAGCATGATCACCACGATCAGGCGCATTTCACTCTCTCCAGACAGCCGCAGGATGAATTTGCCTAAGATATCAGCCACACCGGTCTTGAACAACCCCCCAGAGACGATATAGACCGCCCACACCGTGATCACCGCCGGATTGGAAAAACCAGCAAAGACTTCTTCCGGTCCTATCAGGCCCGTCAATGCCACGGTCAGCAAAACAAGTAAGGCAACCACATCGACGCGCAGTTTTTCGGTGCCGAACAGCACCAGCGCGCCAACAATGATGCCCAATGTAATAGCGATTTGAGTGGTCATTCTTTTATCCTGTTTCCTCTCGTAAGCCCCTATTATAGCATTTTATTAAGGGCCAAGAGCACCCTTCGATACAGCTATGGAACGGATTACCCCTTTTTCGGGGATTCCTCTGACAACCTTTGCGTGCACACTTTATCAGATAAATACCTGCTTGTACCCCTCCCTGAGACGCGGTATAGTTAGCAGTCTAATCATCAAGGACAAAGAATGACCTCAACAAGCCTCACCACCCCAGCCACCGAAAAAGAAACCACCTTCAAACTCGGACAAGTACTCACTATCGTCAGCGGGCATTTCGTCCACGACACTTATTCCGCTTTCGTTGCCCCGCTGCTGCCTCTGATTATCGAACGTTTTATGCTCTCCTTGGCTCAGGCCACCCGCCTGACGGCCATAATGCAGCTTCCTTCCATCATCAATCCCTTCATCGGTTATGCCGCCGACAAGGTCAACCTGCGCTATTTCATCATCTTCGCCCCGGCCGTGACCGCTTCGTTAATCGGCGTGATGGGACTGGCTCCCAACTACCTCTCGCTGGCTTTTCTATTCCTGCTGGTGGGCCTCAGCGCAGCCGCCTTCCACGCCCCCGCGCCAGCCATGATTGCCCGCATCTCCGGCAGGCGGATCGGTTTAGGGATGAGCCTGTTCATGGCCGCGGGCGAATTGGGCCGCACGCTTGGCCCCATCATTGCTATTTCCGCTGTGGCTGCCTGGAGTTTAGACGGCATCTACCGCTTGATCGTTATCGGATGGGCCTCGTCATTCGTGCTGCTGTGGCGCTTCCGCATGGTCTCCAGCAAGGACCATCTCAAAAAACCTGGCCACCTGCGCGCGCTGCTGCCCTCCATCCGCACTTTCTTCCTGCCCTTAGCCTTCATCACCCTGTCACGCGCCTTCCTGACAGCCAGCATCACCACCCTGCTGCCCACCTTCCTGAAAGGTGAAGGAGCTACGTTTGCCATGGCCGGCATCTCGCTGGCGATCCTGGAAGGGGCCGGCGTGGTTGGCGCGCTGCTCAGCGGCACGATCAGCGACCACGTCGGGCGTAAATCGTCCCTGTTGATGCTGTTCTCCGCCTCGGCGCTGTTACTGTTCGCTTTTCTTCAGGCTCAAGGCTGGCTGGTGATCCCCGTGTTGCTGCTGTTAGGCTTCGCCAGCCTGGCCCCGCAACCGGTGCTATTAGCCCTGGTGCAGGATCAATTCCCCGACAACCGCGCCACCGCCAACGGCCTGTATATGTCAATGAGCTTCCTGGTGCGCTTCTTTGCTTTGATATTATTGGGGATGGCGGGGGATGCCTGGGGCTTGCGGATGACTTTCTACGGCAGCGCGTTCATCTCGCTGATAGCCATACCGGCGATCCTGGCGTTGCCCAAAGCTGCTGAGGAACTAAAGTGAAATCTACGACAACCCCGCCGCCGACTCCCATGCCCCTGCGCCGCGTCCTGATGACCTGGCTGCCCCTGGCGGGCAGCTGGCTGCTGATGGGCGCCGAGCTGCCCGCCTTGAGCGCCTTCGTCGCTCGCCTGGCCGAACCTGAGATCAACCTGGCCGCTTATGGCGGGATCGTCTTCCCCCTGGCATTGATCATCGAATCCCCCATCATTATGCTCCTGGCGGCCTCCACCGCCCTGAGCAAAGACTGGGCTTCCTATCGCAAAATCTACGCCTTCATGATGACCAGCGGCGCTGCCCTGACCGCTCTGCATATCGCCGTGGCATTCACCCCGTTATACTATTTTGTCGTCGAAGGCATCCTCGGCGCGCCCCAGGAAATCGTCGAACCCGCCCGCATCGGCCTGATGATCATGACCCCCTGGACATGGTCTATCGCCTACCGGCGCTTCAACCAGGGCGTGCTGATCCGATTCGGGCATCCCAAGGCTGTGACTGTAGGCACCCTCATCCGACTCAGCGCTGACCTGATCGTGCTGACCATCGGACTCATCGTGGGAACTATACCCGGCATTGTCGTGGCGACCAGCGCAGTGGCTGCCGGGGTGATCAGCGAGGCCTTATTCATTGGGCTATCCGCTCGACCGGTGATCCGGAATGAGTTGCGCCAGGCCCCTGCGGTCGAGCCGTCGTTGAGCTTCAGTGCTTTCATGAAGTTCTACATCCCGCTGGCGATGACTTCCCTGCTGACCTTGATGATCCAACCCATCGGCAGCGCCGCCATCAGCCGCATGCCGCGCGCTTTAGAGTCGCTGGCTGTGTGGCCGGTGGTCATCGGCTTGAGTTTTTTGTTCCGCAGCACAGGTGTGGCTTACAACGAAGTCGTTGTGTCCCTGATGGACGAGCCGGGTTCCAGCCCCACTTTACGCCGCTTCGCCGGATTATTGGTGGGATTTGTTACGGTACTCCAACTGGTCATGGTGGCTACTCCCCTGGCAGATATCTGGTTCCGCCGCGTATCGGGTCTCCCTCATAACTTAATTAATCTTGCCATTACGGGCATGTGGCTGGCCTTGCTACTGCCTGGGCTGAACGCCATCCAAAGCTGGTACCAGGGCACCATCCTCTTTAGCCGTCGTACACGCGGCATCCCCGAAGCAGTAGTGATCTTCCTGGTCACCATCGGCGCAGTCTTGTGGGCAGGTGTAACGTGGAATCAAGTCAACGGCCTGTATTTTGGCCTGACCGCTTTTACCCTGGGGATGGCCGCCCAGGCGATATGGCTGTGGGTGCGCAGCCGCCCGGCTATGACGCAGGTAAACGCGCGAGATACATAGTCCAACAATACTCTCGACGGATTTGGAAATCCGCCCTACAATTGTAGGACAGGTTTCCATACCTGTCCGATGTTTGTACTACCATCCTTTATAACAGGACTTACGCAGATGAATGAGAAATATACCGAAAATAAGGGG
>JADHXE010000157.1 GCA_016783125.1 Anaerolineales bacterium | reverse complement strand
TGTGGGGTGCGGAGCACCCCACACACCCCTATTTTCGGTATATTTTTCATTGAACTGCGTAAGCCCTACCTATTGTCCCAATTCCGAAAATAAGGGCGCTCAGAGAAGAGCGCCTTTTTGTTTGTGAATTGTCGCAGGTGTAAGGGATGTTATGGGCGGGCTTCGCCCAATACCCTGATCTCAGCGATCTGGGGGCCGAGGCTGTAGACGCTGATGTGGAAGTTCAACGATTCCCCCGGAGCGAGCTCTCTTTTAGATTCCCATTTACGCAAGCCGATAGGTTGGCCGTTAGCATCGAATGCGGCAGCTACCAGCCAGATTTGATTTGCAGGCTGGGCTTCTTCTTCAATAAGGACGGAACCTTCTACCTCGCCAAATCTACCGGCCAATTCGCTTTTGTCGATGTAGATACTGAAATCGATATAGCGCTCGCTATCCGGCTCTATGGGCAGTGCGGTGATCAGTTCTGCCCGCGCCGATATTTTCTCGGGGATGGGCTTTGGGAAGAATACAGCCAATGGGATCGCCTCACCAGCAAAAACTACGTTCAGGGGGGCAATGGCAACCTGTTGGTCAACTTGTTCTCCCTGGGGTGTGAACAGGGTGATCTGCGCGGAGACATTCTCTAAAGTACCCGAGTGGGGATTTTTCGCCATAACCAGGCACCATAATCCCCCATCAGCAGTTGGATAACAACTGGGTTGATCCATATCTACTGAAATCGGTGTTGGGATTGGAAAGGCAGCCAGGCTGCCATCGCCAGTGGGAATGATGACTTCGTTGCCGACAATCAGGAAGTTGGGGTCGATGTCAGGGTTGGCAGCCAGCAATTCATCGAGGGTGATGTTATAGCGTTGGGCGATGGGTAGTAGAGTGTCGCCTGATTGAATGAGGTAGATGAAGGGAGTCGCTGTTGGGCTAGGCGGCTGTGTTGAAGCCAGATCAAGGGAACTTTCGCCAGAATTTGTGTCGGGAGATTGGGTCGGGGTGAGGGTGTTGTATGGTGTCAATGGCAGAGGACTGGGTTCAAGAGTCCCTTGCTCGGTTGGCTCTACTTTACAAGCAGACACACTCAGGACGAGAATCACCACAAAGGACAGGATCAGCCAAAACCTGGGGCGGATATGCTCAGCGCTCATGGGCTGAATTATACCTGCTCTAGCTGGACGCGCTAAAACTGCGTATTCAATTGTTGGGCAGCTTCACGAGCCAGGTTTTCGAAAATCAGTTTCAGGGCTTCGGGATCAGAGCCAGGCTGACTGGCTGCTACGATCAACATCGAGTGCCCGCTGGCCGATACACCTTGAGCGGTGACCGATGCTGAGGAATATGCCAGGCCAAGGTAGTAGTCATCGATGGCTTCCCATGTTGAATCTGGCAGTGCGCCAAAGGAGCTATCGAACAGGTCGTGAATCTCTTCCGAACTACTCGGTTTTCCGCCGCCGATCATCAAGCGAAAACCATTATCCGACTCGAAATGGCAGTTATTGAGCTGATCTTGCATCACAAAGCTGAAGGCGCCGTCGATGATGGTGTTGAAGGCGTTAAGGTCGAAGGTGTTACAGTCTGGAATGGCGGGATTGTCCGCGGGCGGAATTGGCCCATCCGCGGGAGCAGGGGCTTCATCCGCTGGCGATTCTCCTTCAAGGGCATCGGAGGGTCGGTCGGATTCAATTCGGGGAGTCGCCTCAAGAGTAGGGAGAGGCGCCTCTGCTGCGGGGGGCGCGGCTGGTTCAGATGTGAAGATGGGGAGATTGCAAGCCAGGCTTGTAATCACGAGTATGAGCAAGATACTGAGTACTCTTGAGAGAGGTCTTTTCTTTGTGTAATGGTCTTGGCGCATGGTGAGCTTCCTTCCTTCTCTGGAGAACGGATATAATTATCACAGATTATATCCGATTTGTACTAACTGGAGAACCTGGGTTATATCTTTTGGGTGTGTTTCATTTCAGATGAGCGCCTTGCTGCGTATTACGTATTGCTTATTGCGTATTAGTCGATTTACAATACGTAATACGCAATACGAAATAACCTCTCCAACTCATTTGAAATGAACCCATATCTTTTCCATTAGATAAAAAGTATCCCTTGATTTTATGGTATCCTCTTGATCTATGATTTCCAATCTTCACCCTGATGAGACCAAAACCTTCTATGAAAGTTTCGATGCTCCGATTGCTGCCTTCGACTGTGGGCGTAAGTGTGCCCCGTACAATGAGCGGGGTGTGCCATTCTGCTGCGATACGCGCCATGCGGTTCCCACGGTTTATCAGGCTGAGTGGGACTATTTGCTCGCCAATACGGATCTTTGGCATCTGTGGGATGCCCAAGACATCGAAGTCAAGGCAAGGTTACGCGAGAAAACACCTGATGGGATGGTGCTGATCGAGTGTTTGGGCCATCAACATTGCCAGCGAGATTACCGCTCGATAACCTGTCGGGCTTTCCCATTTTTCCCTTATCTCAATAGTGCTGGCGAATTTGTTGGTTTGACTTATTATTGGGAGTATGAAGAACGCTGTTGGGTGATCAGTAATCTCGGCGTAGTCACACCTGAATACCGGCTTCAATTTGTTGAGATATACGATACCCTATTAGATAGAGAAGCTGGCGAGTTGATGAATTTCGGTTATCATTCCCAGGTCATGCGCCAGGTATTTGCCGAACGCAAACGTGAAATTCCACTTATGCATCGTGATGGGGAAGTTTATAAAATTACCCCGGACGATGAACGATTGCACCTCGTAAACCCAGAAGACCTGCCAAAGTTCGGCCCATACCAAATCGCCGCCCTGATGCCATTCCCTGATGAACAGTGAACAGTAGGGCAGTAAATCAGTAACCAGGATACCAGTAACCAGGAGACCAGTAGGCCGTCAACCAGTAACGGAAGCCAACCTCCAGCTTCTAACTTCTAACTTCCACCCCCCATGCCCACCACCTACGCAGAATTCAGCCTCCCTAAAAGACGAAGCAGCGACCGCCGCGGCCCAGTGCGATGGATCTTGTCACACACCCTGCGATACTGGTATTTGAATGTGATGATGATCATCGGGGCGGCGGGCAATGCAGCCCTGGCTTCGGTGGTGCCGATCTATGTGGGCAAAGCTTTGGATCTGATCTCGCTGGACGAAGCCGATATGCGTGCGCTGTTGCAGATATCCCTGGTGATTGCCATCACCCAAGTTGTGCGCGGCGTATTACAGTTGGGACGTAATTTCGGAGCGGAGTTGATCGCCCAAAACGTGGAAAGAGATATCCGCGATGAGCTGTACGTCAGTTTGCTGGGTAAGAGCATGACCTTCCACAACTTGCAGCCCGTGGGCGACACCATGGCCCGGGCCACCAACGATGTGCGTGAGATCAATTTCATGTTCAGCCCGGGGATCAACTTAGTGGTTGGCTCAGCTAACTTCATGATCATGCCCTTGATTTTTTCCCCTCAGTATCACCCAGCGCTGATCATTGCCCCGTTATTTTTCACGATCACGTATCTTCTATCCGTATGGCAGTATCTCCATGAGCTGTCCCCGGTCAGCGATGGGGTGCGTCAGGCTTTTGGCCGCTTGAATACGCGTCTGGCTGAAGCGCTCGATGGGATTGAGACCGTCAAAGGGATGTCCCAGGAGCGCCAGGAGATTGATTTCTTCCGGGATAATGCCTGGAGTTTTCGAAATAATTTCGTGCGCCAGGGAGATGTCGAAGCGCGCTTTATTCCTTATCTGTTGATGGGACTGACTCAAGCCGGTGGTCTCTTCCATGCCATTTGGCTTTATCAGCAGGGAGCCATCAACCTTGGGGATATCGTGGCTTATTTCGGTTTATTGCTCTTGCTAGGTTTCCCGACTTTTGTCTCTCTGTTTGCTTATTCCCAGGTTTCCATGGGCGTTGCTGGAGCACGGCGGATTTTGGAATTGATCAACCGTGAGAGTGATTTGGATCAAAACGAGCGCGGATATGCAGATCGAATGAGGGGGCAGGTGGAGTTTCGGGATGTCTCATTTGCTTATGAGACAAGTGAAACTGCCATTGAAGGGATTTCCATCAAAGTTGAGCCAGGCCAGACTATTGCTATCGTTGGCCAGACCGGCTCAGGGAAGACAACCCTGGTCAAAATGATCAATCGTACTTATGATGTCAGCCAGGGGCAAGTTTTTGTGGATGGAGTCGATGTGCGTGACTGGAACCTGGAAGATTTACGGCAGCAGATATCAATCATCGAGCAGGATATTTTCCTCTTCTCGCGGGGCATCGCTGAGAATATCGCTTTTGGCAAACCAGAAGCCACCCGTGATGAGATCGAAGCCGCGGCTAAGGCTGCCCAGGCGCATGATTTTATTGCATCATTCAAGGATGGCTATGAGACCGTGATGGGCGAGCGCGGCGTCACCCTCTCTGGAGGGCAGCGGCAGCGCCTGGCTTTGGCGAGAGCCTTCCTCACCGACCCGCGTATTTTAGTCTTGGACGATTCAACCAGCGCCATCGACAGTGCCACGGAAGACAAGATCCAGCGCGCCATCTATGCCGCTGCAGAAGGACGCACGACCTTCATTATCACCCACCGCCTCTCTCAAATCCGTTGGGCGGATTTGATTGTAGTGATGCGCAACGGACATATCGCCGCCATAGGAAATCATGAAGAATTATTATCAACCTCTGAAGCCTACCGCTTGATCTTCAAGGAAACGTAGCGAACAAGGGTATCCCGAAAATGGGTATGCGCTGGGAGCGCAGCTCCCAGCGCATACCCATTTTCGGGTAATCCGTTCTACTGTTTACTGTCAACTGAACACTGATCACTGGTTATTGAACAATGGCCTATTTTTCTGGTTTAGATACCGAAGCATACGACCGCAATTACACCGACCGCCAACTCGTGCGTCGGATTTGGGAATATTTCAAACCCCATAAACGGCGATTGACTTGGATGATCATTCTGTTGTTGAGCATCGCGGCTTCTGCTGCTGCCATACCCATCCTGGTTTCTCGCGGGGTGGATATGATGGCCGATTTTCCAAATGATAGCGGGTTGTATACCATCTCTGGCGCGGTTTTGCTGGCTGGCATATTCACCTGGGTTACCAATTGGGTGCGACGACGTCTGCTGGCGCGCATTGTTGGGGATGTTGTCTACTCCATCCGCAGCGATGCCTTTGGGGCCTCCGTAGGCCACGATCTCTCGTTCTACGATGAGTTCTCCTCAGGGAAAATCGTCTCTCGCATCACTTCGGACACGCGCGAGTTTGGCCAGTTGGTCACCCTGGTTACGGATTTGGTTTCCCAATTTGGGCAGGCCATCATTTTGGGTGGTGTCTTGATCGGCATCTCCTGGCAGCTTTCTCTGTATATATTTGGCTTCTTGCCGATTTTATACCTGGCCTCAAAGGGTTTTCGAGCGCTGGCCCGCACGGTCACCCGCCGCGGGATGCGCGCTATGGCCAATGTCAATGCGGCTATAAAGGAGACCGTCAGCGGGATTGCAGTTGCGAAAAACTTCCGTCAGGAGGGCACAATCTTCTATGAATTCGATGAGGCCAATCAAGCTTCATTCAGGGTTAATGTGCAGCGGGGATTCATTCTCTCGCTGGTATTTCCATCGCTGAACGCCTTGGGGGGAATTGCGACGGCGGTTTTGGTATACGCGGGTGGGCTTTCAGCCGTTCAAGGGGCTGTCACATTAGGGGCCTGGTTTTTGTTCTTGATGAGTCTGGATCGTTTCTTCTTCCCAGTGCTGAACCTGTCGGCTTTCTGGGCGCAGGTGCAGTCGGGCCTCTCCGCCGCCGAACGTGCCTTTGCGCTCATTGATGCCGAGTCCGCCGTCCTGCAAAGTGCCGCCAATCTGGTGCCATTATTGCTGGGGGATATCCGTTTCGAGGATGTCTGCTTCCGATACACTGAGCAGGAACGCATTTTTGATGATTTCACCTTGCATATTCAGCCTGGTGAAAGCGTGGCCCTGGTCGGTCATACCGGGGCAGGAAAATCATCCATTGCCAAGCTGATTGCTCGTTTCTATGAGTTCCAGGAAGGCCGCATTCTGGTGGATGATCAGGATATTCGCACTTTCGATTTACATCAATATCGCAGCCAGTTGGGCATTGTCTCTCAGATCCCCTTTCTTTTCTCGGGCACTGTGGCGGAGAATATCTGTTATGCTTGTGCAGATACGAATAAAGCAGATGTCCAACGGGCAGCCAGACAGATCGGTGATGGAGATTGGTTAGATACTTTGCCAAATGGTCTGGATACGCAAGTTGGAGAGCGCGGCGGACGCCTATCCATGGGGCAGCGGCAGCTCGTCTCTCTGTTGCGCGTGCTCCTGCACCGTCCAGCGATATTTATTCTTGATGAGGCTACTGCCAGTATAGACCCCTTTACCGAGTGGCAGATTCAGCAAGCCTTGAAGCTGATCCTGGAGAAGAGCACCAGCATCTTGGTCGCGCATCGTCTATCTACTGTCAGAGCCGCCGACCGCATATTAGTGCTGGAAGATGGGCACATTATCGAAGAAGGTCATCACAACGCCCTGATGGAAGCCAATGGTCACTACGCCCATCTGTACAATACCTACTTCCGCCACCAAAGCCTGGCATACGTGGAGCAATCGCGCCACGTCTTTGCATCTACAGCCGACTGATTACTGGTAACTGGCAACTGGCAACTGCCTACTGCTTACTGCCTACTGCCTATTGCCTACTGTCCACCGCCAACTGTACGCCAGAGCCATTGACGCCTCTCGGCCCTACCCGTACAATTAAATCATGGCCTCGATCTCACCCCCAACAACTCTTACTGTGTCCACACTAAGAACGCGGCTGATCCAATATCTAATTGCGATTTATCAGCTTGTAGCGCTGCTTGCCCTGGCGGCCATGGTTTTTTTCGCTTTCCAGTGGAGTCGGCTTCCTTTTATCGGCGCGTTCATTGAGCATTCTTTACTGTTCAACGCCATCAATCCCATCAGCCAGGAATCATGGGCGGCCAAAGAAGCCGGGTTCGAGTTTGGAGATCAGTTGGTCGTCATAGGGGGGCAAGAGATCGCCGGGGTTGAAGATTTCCTTCAGGAATTGAGATCTCATCAAGTTGGGGATCAGGTCAAAATAACAGCCATCACCCCAAATGGAGAAAGAGTTTCATCCCTCATTACGCTTCAGAAATTCCCCACTTTAGATCATGTCGCATTTATGGTCATCCCCTGGGTGATTGGACTGGTTTATTTGGGAAGTGGTTTGTGGGTATTTAGCTTGCGTTATGGGGATGCTTCCGGGCGCATCTTCGCCTTGTTCACTGCTTCTGTTGCCATCGCAATCGCCACGCTCTTCGATGTGTACACCACAAATCGGCTCACTTATCTGTGGACATTAAACCTTGGCGTAGCCGCTGGGTCTATTTTCAATTTAGCGTTTATATTTCCCCAGGAAACGACACGCTTCAAACGCTGGCGATTTTTGCATTGGGTGGGTTATATCGTGGCCTTCGGGCTTTTGGCATTTTCCTTACCAACTTTGTTTGACGTAAATCACCCCACGGCCTATATTGCTCTCTGGCGGTTACAATTTATTTTACTGGGGGTGTGCGCGGTGTTCTTCCTGGGCATCGCTGCTTTACGAAGATATACGGCCAATTCTCCCCTGGTGCGCCAACAAGGCCGGATTGTGTTGTTGGGGGCATTGGCAGCCTTTACGCCAATTACGATCTGGTTCTTCGTAACCGCAACTCGCCCAGAGGTTTCTTTTTCCCCTTATTTGTTATTGCCGCTGGCAATCTTTCCTATGGCTGTGGCATATGCTATTCTGCGCTATCGCCTTTTGAACACTGATTATATGCTCAGCCGTATTGTCATCTATGCCTTGTTGACGGCAATCGCTGTGGGAGGCTATGCGCTAATTGTCAGCGGCTTGAGCCTGATATTGACAGATACCCTGAAGCCCACTAACCCCTTGATTACTGGCTTGGTGGTTTTCATCCTGGCAATTTTGCTCAACCCCTTACGCGCGTATTTGCAATGGCTTGTGGATACTGTTTTCTTCCGCGGTCAACGGGCTTACCAGGAGCGCTTGCGAGCGTTCGGACAGGATCTCAATCCTGCCCTGGAGTTGGATGAGATTGGTGGCCTGTTGCGGAAATATGTTCGGGAGACTTTATCGCCCGCGCAATTACATATCTTCTTGCCCGATCCCCTGCGCGAGTATTATGTAGCCCTCGAAGATGAATCTGGGGAGTCGACCACAAATCTCAGGTTTGCCGCGACCAGCGCGCTCCCGACAGTGTTGGGCAGCAGCAATACTTTTTTGTTCATTGGCAGCGGCATGGAGTTGCCCTTGTCTCTGCAACCGGAGAATGCTCGCATTGCCCTATTGGGCGCGCAAGTATTTGTCCCCCTGACAGGGCGGGAGAATCAACTCATCGGCTTCATGACGCTTTCCCCCCGACAATCTGGTGAGCCATACACCAACATGGACCTGGATTTTCTCACCTCCTTGAGCGATCAGGCAGCCATCACCGTTGAGCGGGCTCAGGTAGTTTCAGATCTGGAGCGGCGTGTCAATGAGATGAACGTGCTTATGCGGGTTGCGGAGGGCATCAACATCACCCCGCAGTTTGACGATATCCTCGAGCTGATATATGCCCAAACCAACCGCTTGATCCCCATTCGAGAATTTTGGATTTTGCTGCACGACTCGGATCGTGATATTTATGAATACGCTTTCTACCTGAAGGATGATATCCGTTTATTAGAGCATGAGAATCGACCTCTGCAATCGGGGGGTGGTCTGAGCCGAGAAGTGGTGTGTGCTCAAAGGCCTATCGTCACTGATGATTACGAACGGGAGTGCCGGAAATACGGTTTTTCTTCGATATTCGAGGGGTTGTATGCCTGGATGGGCGTGCCCCTCAACGCCGGCGCGGATACCATTGGCAGTATTAGTTTAGCCAGCCGCGACCCTTCGGTTGTCTATTCTGATGATCAGGTGAGTCTGTTGCAGGCCATCGCCAACCAGGCTGCAGGGGCTATTGTAAAAACACGCTTATTAGATGAAACACAACGCCGAGCGCGGCAGTTGAGCCTGCTCAACGATATTGGCCGCAATCTGACCTCGACCTTGGATCTCAAAAGCCTGTTGAATCAGATATTGGTGAATGCCGTTGACATTATCGGCTGTGAGGCCGGGACCTTGTTCCTTATCGACGCGGATACCGACGAATTGATATTCGAAGTTGTGGCTGGGCCGGTGGCGGATGAACTCGTTGGTCAGCGTTTGGCGCCGGGAACTGGGCATGTTGGAGGAGCTGTAACTTCCAGGCAGCCGGCCATTGTCAACGAGGTTCATCGTACCGAAGAATGGGCGAGCAAGCCTGATGAAAAAACTGGCTTCCAAACCCGGAACTTATTGCTTGTCCCCATGGTTGTTCAAGACCGCGTTACCGGCGTGATCGAAGTGATCAACCGCAGTGATGGAGCGCCCTTCAGTATTGATGACCAGGATTTGCTGACCGCCTACTCGAGCCAGGCGGCAATTGCGCTCGAGAATGCCCGCCTTTATACCCTGACAGACCAGCAATTGGCAGCCCGTGTAGACGAGTTATCGGCCATGCAGCGTATCGACCGCGAGCTGAACGCCAGCCTGGATATCCAGCGCGCCATGCGCATTACCCTGGATTGGGCCATGCGTCAATCCGGCGCAGATGCCGGGTTGGTAGGTTCGGTCGAAGAGGACGGCTTGCTGATCATGGCCGACCAGGGCTACGGTCAAGAATTAGATGACTACCACGAGTCTGTAATGCCCATCGACCAGGTGGCCGCGCTGCGCAGCGCGGTTGGCGACGCGGATACCCAGATCATCAAACGTTCACAAACGCCAGCCGAGAACTATCACAGCGGCATCCTGGAAGATATGCGCTCGCAGATGGTCTACCCCATCCGGCGTGAGGATCAAGTGATCGGAGTGCTGTTGCTTGAAAGCCGCCAGGATGAAGCCTGGGCTCCTAATATGCAGGATTTCCTCTCTCGGTTGAGCGACCACGCTGCCATCGCCATTGCCAATGCGCAATTATTCGCCCAGGTGCAGGCAGCCGATATTGCCAAGAGCGATTTTGTCTCCTTTGTAGCCCACGAATTGAAAACGCCCATGACCTCCATACGAGGGTATGCGGATTTGTTGCTGGGCGGCGCGATGGGTGAATTCAACGAGGGTCAGGCCAACTTCTTGCAGACCATCCTCAGCAATGTCAACCGCATGGCTACATTAGTGTCTGATCTGACCGATATCTCGCGTATCGAGGCTGGCCGTCTGCGTTTGGAATACGAATCGGTCAATGTGGCGGGGATTGTCAACGAAGTGGCTCAGGCCCAAGGGCACAGCATCGATGTCAAGAATCAAACCCTGGATATACAAATCCCCGAGGCGCTCCCCCCGGTATGGGGTGATCGCATCCGCTTGATCCAGGTGCTGGTTAACCTGGTCAGCAATGCCAATAAATATTCTCCCGAAGGCGGATCAATTTTGATTTGGGCGGAGCAGACCGAGAATCTGTGGGATCCAGATGGAGCAGCCGAGGTTGTGCGCATAAGCATCAAGGATGGTGGCATCGGCATGACGGAAGAAGACCAGGAGCAGATTTTCTCGAAATTCTTCCGTTCTGAGGATCCTCAAGCCCGCGAGTCACCAGGCTCAGGATTGGGGTTGAACATTACCAAGAACCTCATCGAAATGCAGGGCGGCATGATCTGGTTCGAGAGTGAATATGGTAAAGGCACCACATTCAATTTCACTGTCCCGGTTGCTCAAGTTTAATTTATACGTATCCCGAAAAATAGGGTGTGCGGCGTAC
>JADHXE010000156.1 GCA_016783125.1 Anaerolineales bacterium | reverse complement strand
AGGAGATTTAATGGAACAATTCACCGATAAAGTCGTGCTTATCACCGGTGCTGGGCGCGGCACCGGGCGAGCTTTGGCAGAGGCCTTTGCAGCCCAGGGAGCTATCATCGCCGCCAATGACATCACCCCTATCAACCTGGATGAAACCATCGCACGCATCACCCAGGCTGGCGGGCACGCCAAGGATTATGTGACCGATATTTCCAAGAAGATGCCCGTTCAGGCGATGCTCAACGAGATTACGGATGACTGGGGCCGACTCGACATCCTGATCAACAACGCCCATGTTGACCCTAAGAAAGCGCTGCTCGATTTGGATGAATGGGACTGGCGGCGCGCCGTAGACGTCAACCTGACCGGGCCGTTTTTGATGGCCCAATCCGCGGGGCGCATGATGAAAGCAGCCGGCGGGGGCATCATCGTCAACATACTTTCAGGCGGAGAAGGCCACGCGGCGCTGAAATCCAGCCGTATGGGACTGATCGGGCTGACAGTAGAGCTAGCCGACGAATTTTCGGCGTATAATATTCGTGTCAATGCGGTGTCCAAGGGTTCCGTTGATCTGCCATCAGAGGTAAAAGAACCTGCAAGGGAACTTGCAATGGACATCATCCAAGCAACGCGATATTTGTGCAGCCCTGAAGCAGCGCATATCAATGGAAAGATCATCATAACCAACCACTGATCCCGGACTGCAGACCATCACAATACTTCTTCGGTCTGCGGTCTTCCGTCGGCCGTCTTTTTAGGAGAAAACCACCATGTCCTACGAAACCATCCTGGTTGAAACCCAAGAGCGAGTTGGAATGATCCGGCTCAACCGGCCAAAGGCGCTCAATGCTCTGAACAACACCTTATTGAAAGAACTCATGAATGCCCTGGAAGCCTTCGACGCCGACGATGCTATCGGCGCCATGGTCATTACAGGGAACGAGAAAGCCTTCGCCGCTGGCGCTGACATCAAAGAGATGGCCGAGGCCTCCGCCGTGGAAATGCTCAAGAGCGATTTTATCCCCACCTTTGACCGCATCCGCGGGATCAAGAAACCAGTCATCGCGGCGGTATCCGGTTGGGCCCTGGGGGGCGGCAGCGAACTGGCGCTCTCCTGCGATATGATCGTTGCCTCGGAGACAGCCAAGTTCGGCCAGCCTGAGATCAATATCGGCGTAATCCCTGGGGCGGGGGGCACCCAGAGGCTCGCCAAAGCGGTAGGCAAAGCCCTGGCCATGGAGATGGTACTCAACAACCGCACCTTGAGCGCGGCGGAAGCGCAGGCCCATGGCGTGGTCAACCGCGTCGTGCCGGTAGAGCGCTACCTGGATGAAGCCCTAGAGCTTGCAGCCCAGATCGCCGCGCGTGCCTCCATAGCTGTTCAGTTGGGAAAAGAAGCCGTCAACCAGGCCTTTGAGACCTTCCTCACCGACGGGCTGGCCGAAGAGCGCAGGGCCTTTACGTTCCTGTTCGCCACCGAGGATCAAAAAGAGGGCATGGCAGCTTTCGTCGATAAGCGCGATCCAGAATGGATGGGACAGTAACCAGTAATCAGTGAACAGTGTTCAGTGTTCTAGCTACCTGACACTTTTGCCAAGCAGTCAAAAATAATCACGAATGGATACGAATTTTTCGAATGACATGAATATAATTATGTTTATTTTTGACCATCAAAGGATATTCGTGTCATTTGTGTCATTCGAAATTATTCGTGATCAAAAACTGTCAGGTGGCTAGTTCAGTGTTTAGTGATCAACAATCCAGACAATGATTCAATTCCGTGATCTAGTCAACGCCTTACGAGAATTGAGTTTAGATGGCACGCAACTCGCCATCGCCCATGCCTCGCTGTCTGCCTTCGGGCATGTGCAGGGCGGCTCGGAAACCGTCGTGGGGGCGCTGTTGAGCGTGACGGATGGCCTGATCATGCCCACTTTCACCTACAGAACTATGCTGACCCCCGAGAGCGGACCCCCGGGTAACGGCATCAGCTACGGCAGCGGCACCGACACCAACCTTTTGACAGAATTCTATCGAGCGGATATGCCCGCGGACCCGCTGATGGGCGTCGTCGCTGAGGCGCTACGCCAGCACCCCCAGGCGCAGCGCTCGAAGCACCCCATCTACTCCTTCGCAGGGGTGGACGCTGAAGATGTATTAAATGCCCAATCCCTGGCGGAACCTTTCGCGCCTGTAGGCGTGCTGACTGAATCCCAGGGCGTGGTACTACTCCTGGGGGTGGATCAGACTTCCAACACCAGCATCCATTATGGGGAGCAACTCGCTGGGCGCAAGCAATTCATCAGGTGGGCACTCACCCCAAAGGGAGTCCAGGAATGCCCGCGCTGGCCCGGCTGTTCCCATAGGTTCGAAGCGATCCTCCCAAAGCTGGACATATACACAAGCAAAACTCAAATCGGCAATGCCCAGGTGCAATTGATCCCCCTGACCATGTTGATCAGAACTGTCATCGAACTGATCAAGCAGAACCCCCTGGCTTTGCTCTGCAACCAAAGCAACTGCCAACGCTGCCAGGCCGTAGGCCGTTCGCCAGGAAGTATAGGGAAAGCCCCATGACGAAAAAACCAATCCTGGGCCTACTGCTGCCATCCACACGAGCCTTTATGCGGGAGGCGCGGCGCGTGGCGGATTTCTCTCTTTTCGACCGGCTGCATGGATTTGTGTACCTGCGCTGGCCGTATTTCTACATCGGCATGGGCACCGAGGAACATGCCCTGAAACGCATCGTGAGACCGCTGCGGCGTCTGGTTAGCACAAAGCCTGAAGGGGGAGATAAAGCCCAAATTGCTCCAGCATATCACGGCAAGGTAATGCCCTTAGATGCAGCTAAACAACTGGTTACCGTCGCTGAAGATATCGAGCTGCGGGACCTCGAACATATCATCCCCTATGAACACGCCCGCGATATCGTGCTGAAGAATCCCAACCACATCATCGCGCTGGAATGCCCCTGCCGGATATCCCGCCCTGAACCTTGCCTGCCCTTGGATGTTTGCCTGATCGTCGGGGAGCCTTTTGCCAGCATGGTTGCTGAGTATCACCCCGACCGCGCCCGTTGGATCGACTCCGACGAGGCGGTAGACATCCTAAAAGCGGAGCAAGAACGCGGGCATGTGTCTCATGCCTTCTTCAAGGATGCCATGCTGGGGCGCTTTTATGCAATCTGCAATTGCTGCGCTTGCTGCTGCGGCGCTATGCAGATCACCCGCGACGGTGATCCGATGATCTGCTCGTCGGGTTATATCTGCACCATCGATGATGATCTGTGCATCAGCTGCGGCACCTGTGAAGAGTATTGCCAGTTCGAGGCGATCACCCTGGGCAATGGGGTTGCCGAGGTGGATTACGAAGCCTGCATGGGATGCGGCGTGTGTGTGGCGCACTGTGAAGAGGGAGCCGCGAGCTTGAAACACGATCCAGCCAAGGGGGAACCGCTGATTATTCAGGAGTTGATTTCTGATACATTTCTAACAACTCGCTGATCTTCCTCTAACTCGCTGGATGATATAATTCAATGGCTGCTCAGGATAAAGCCTTCGCAGTACGGAACTCGAAAAAAGGTGTACGTAGGGGCGAGCACAGCTGACCCCTACGTACACCTTTTTTCGGAAACTTTTTCTTGGGCTGATCCTGGCCCAAACGGCAAGTACCCCCACTTGCCAAAGGAAGGTACGATTATGATGCGATTTGATCGCTTTACAGAACGCGCCCAGGAGGCTGCTCAGCGCGCTGCGGAAATCATTCAACGCTACGGACATAACCAAATTGACACTGAACATATCTTGTTAGCGTTGATCGAGCAGCCCGATGGCGCGATCCCCCAACTTTTTGAAGCCCTCAATGTGGATGCCACCATAATTACCGAGCGGCTGGACTATGTGCTCAAAACCACTCCCAAGGCCAATATCTTCGGCGGCGGGACGGGACAGATCTTTATCACGCCGCGCGTCAAGCGTATTGTGGATTTGGCCAATCAAGAGGCCAACCGGCTCAAAGACGAGTATATCTCTACAGAGCATCTCTTTTTGGCGATTTTGAGCGAGCGCAATACCCCTGCTGGGCGCATGTTAGATGGCGCTGGCGTGACCAAAGAGCGCGTCTACGAGGCTGTTCAGCAGATGCGCGGCGGACAACGCGTCACCGACCCCAAAGCCGAGGCTCGTTACAAGGTATTAGAAAAATACTCCCGCGACCTGACCACCATGGCCCGCGAGGGCAAGCTGGACCCGGTGATTGGGCGTGATAGTGAGATTATGCGCGTGATTCAGGTGCTCTCACGGCGCACCAAGAACAACCCGGTGCTGATCGGCGAGGCCGGTGTCGGCAAGACCGCCATCGTGGAGGGCCTGGCGCAGAAGATCGCCACCAACGATATCCCGGAGATCCTTTCGGGCAAGAAAGTGATCTCCCTGGATTTGGGGGCGATGATCGCCGGTTCACGCTTCCGCGGTGAATTCGAGGAACGCTTGAAAGCCGCCATCGAGGATATCCAACGCGCCGAGGGTGAGATCATCTTGTTCATCGACGAGCTGCACACTGTGGTCGGCGCGGGCGCGGCCCAGGGGACGCTGGACGCATCTAATATGCTCAAACCAGCCCTGGCGCGCGGCGAGCTGCAATGCGTGGGCGCAACCACCCTGGACGAGTATCACAAATATATCGAAAAAGACTCGGCCCTCGAGCGACGTTTCGCCCCTGTTTACGTCGAGGAGCCCAGCGTCGAGGACACCATCAAGATGCTGCAAGGTCTGCGCGACCGCTACGAAGCCCATCATAAGGTCAGCATCTCCGACGAAGCCATCGTGGCCGCAGCGCAGCTCTCCAACCGCTATGTCTCCGACCGGCACCTGCCCGACAAGGCCATCGACCTGATCGATGAGGCTGCCGCCAAGCTGCGCGTGGCCCTTTACTCCCTGCCCCAGACCTTGAAAGACATGAAATCTGAAATCGAGCGGCTGCTGGCTGAGGAAGAACAGGCCGGCCTAGAGCGGGATTACGAGCGCGCCGCCGAGAAGAAGACCGAACGCTCCCGGTTGGAGGAAGAATTTCATCAGGAGCGAGAACAATGGGAAAGCGATCACGAGTTGGATGAGATCGTCGACCAGGACGATGTCGCCGAGGTGGTCTCCCAATGGACGGGTATCCCTGTCACGCAGATGCTGGAAACCGAAGCTGAACGTCTCTTGCAGATGGAAGAGCGCCTGCACGAACGCGTCATCGGCCAGCATGAAGCCATCACGGCCATCTCCGATGCCATCCGCCGGGCCAGGTCTGGTCTGAAGGACCCCCGCAGGCCGATCGGTTCGTTCATCTTCATCGGCCCCTCGGGCGTCGGCAAGACCGAGTTAGCCAAAGCCCTAGCCGAGTTCATGTTCGATGATGAAGAAGCCCTGGTGCGCATCGATATGAGTGAATACCGCGAGCAGCACACCGTTTCGCGCTTGTTCGGCGCGCCCCCAGGATATGTCGGCTACGAAGAGGGCGGCCAACTGACCGAGGCTGTCCGCCGCCGTCCTTACCGGGTGGTGCTCTTCGACGAGATCGAGAAAGCCCACCCCGATGTCTGGAACGCGCTGCTGCAGATCTTCGACGACGGCCGCCTGACCGATGGCCAGGGGCATGTGGTAGATTTCCGCAACACGGTGCTGATCATGACCAGCAACCTGGGCACGGAGTACGTACGCAGTTCAGGCAGTTTAGGCTTCCTGCGCCACGCTGATGACAGCAAAGAGCGTGAAGCCCAGGCCAAGATCAAGTCCGAACTGAAGAAAACCTTCCGGCCTGAGTTCCTCAACCGCATCGATGAGATCATCACCTTCGCGCAGCTCTCATTGGACGAGATGATCGAAATCGTTGACTTGCAAATGAGCGAGGTCGAGGAGCGTCTCGAGGAACATGGCATCTCGGTCGAGCTCACCAAAGAGGCCCAAGAGTGGCTGGCTGAGATCGGCTTCGACCCCGACTTCGGCGCCCGCCCGCTGAAACGCGCCCTACAGAAACACATCGAGAGTCCGCTCTCGGTCAAACTGCTGGGTGGCGAGTTCAATACGGGCGATTCGATCATCGTCGATGTGGAAGGTGAAGAGGACAAAGAGCTGGTCTTCAAGATGGGCAAGAAACAGAAGAAGGCTAAGAAAAAAGAGACTGCGGCTGTTGATGCGTAAACAAAAATTCTAGAAACATATTAGATCATACCCCCAGTGCTCTTGCACTGGGATGGCGAGCGGGCGGTAGGATTACGCCCGCTGGTTTTATGCTATACTTCAAGCATGGATGTCGCCGAAAAATTGCCCGAAATCACAAAACGCATTGTCGAAGCCAGCCAGCCGGAAAAGATCATTTTGTTCGGCTCCCATGCCCGCGGTGATTTCGATGGCGATAGCGACCTGGATTTGCTTGTCGTCATACCCGGTGTAAAGCATCCTAGGGCTGAAAGCACCCGTATTCGGGGTATTTTGCGAGGCTTATTCGTTCCTGTAGATGTTATCGTTGCCACGCCAGAGCAAATTGAGCGGCTTGGCAATGTATTCGGGCTGGTTTATCAAGCCGCGCTTTCGGATGGGAAGATACTCTATGAACGCGCCGCAGCCTGAAATTGCTAAAGAATGGCTGCGACGCGCCCGTTCCGATTTGAAGCTTGGCAAGGCCGCGTTGCGCACGCGGGGGGTATTGTCTGAAGATGCCTGTTTCCATGCCCAACAATGCACCGAAAAAGCCTTGAAAGCTTTGCTGATTTCATTGGGCCAGCCCTTTCCGCATACACATGCTATTGAAGTGCTGCTCGATTTACTGAAAACGCATGGCTTCGATATTCCCAATAGTGTGGATAAAGCCTTTGAACTATCGCAATATGCCGTCCAAACTCGTTACCCTGGCGAATGGGAGCCGGTGACGAAAAGAGAAGCAACGGGGACCTTAACGAGAGCGGCTCTGGTACTTGCATGGGTGGAAAGCCAGTTGAGATGAGGTGATCTGATGGTCATAGGGGATTATCTTTGTATTCTTTCTGGAATGGGATTATGAGCCCGCCCGCTGAAACGCGCCCTACAGAAACACATCGAGAGTCCGCTCTTGGTCAAGCTGCTGGGTGGTGAGTTCAATACGGGAGATTCGATCATCGTCGATGTGGAAGGTGATGATGATAAAGAGTTGGTCTTCAAGATGGGCAAGAAGCAGAAGAAGGGGAATTATGCTATGCTAAAATGAAGGAGTAGACCATGAAACAACCAGATATTGGACTGAAAGTTGCTGAACTGCGGCAGGAAAAGGGATTGACCGCGGTGCTGCACCTCAGCAGTACGATCTTGTTCGTGATCGTGACGCTGCTGAGCGGCTGTACGCGCGCAAACGAAGGGGACATTGAAGATTTGGTTGATACCGCACAAGCGACAGAGACTCCCACACCCACCAGCGCGGCCGTATCTTCGGTAGACGGCGGTTCGGCAGTGCTGCATTATACTTATGAGATCGAATCTGAATTCTTGAACGTGCACACGGATGAGCGGTTTTATCTGCGGATTTGGGTGGACAATGAAAGTGAGGCCCTGGTGACAGGCGAGGGGACCGGCATCCAGGTGGTGGAGCTGGCTGGGATGAATAAGGGGGTGATCTGCTGGATTACGATCCAGCAGACGGCGTTGTACGAAATCCGCGGGGTTTTTATGCCGGAGACGTGTTCTTTTGAGATCAACGTGCTGGCGACGGACCAAAGTACGGAGGTCGTCTCAGATGAGTGCGGGGCGGGGATAGACCCAAAGCTCTTTTTCTACCCGCCTCCGCCTGGGCCGCACGTATTCACGGAAGACCTGGAGCCGGTGGTGTTGAACTTAGATCAGGGGGTGGAGGCGCGCTTCGAGTTGGATGATGTCCAGATTCCAGCGAATACGGGATGCCAGTGGTAAGTGGTGGCGGTCAATTATTACCACTTGCCCCCTCAACCTCACGGACATGTCCGTTAGTCGAGGGGAGACATGAATTTGGATAAACCTGGCACCCATCATTTCTCATTGTCCAATATGGCAAATTGTGGTAGGATATTTATACTTTCTAACTTTAGGAAAGTAAAACTATCTAGGAGGCTAACTATGAGCAGAAACCAAATAGAACATCGCGCAAGACTAAGGGAAAAGGGGCAAGTCACCCTTCCCAAAGAAGTGCGGGCCGCGCTTGACCTACATGAAGGTGATGACCTGGTATTCAGAATAAACGAAAAAGGCGAATTAATGATTGAGCGTGTGCTCACTGTTCCCCAAGATCAGGCTTGGTTTTGGTCTGAACGTTGGCAGAAAATGGAACAGGAAGCACAAGCCGATATCGAAGCTGGTCGGGTGTCACGTTACGAAGGTGTAGACGGTGCCATCGAAGCATTAGAGGATTTGTAAGATGCCGGAGATCGAACTTACTGACCGTTTCAAAAAAGCGTATGCTGAACTGCCAGAACAAATAAAAAAGAAAATTCGAAAAGCTATCCGTCTACTGGCTAATGATCCCCGACATCCTTCTTTGCAAACTAAGCCTATTCAAGGGGCAAAGGGGCTTTATGAAGCTCGTGCAGATCGAGCTTACCGAATGACATACGAAAGATCACCCGGTGATGTGCTCAGATTGCGAGTAGTGGGAAAGCATGACGAAGCTTCGAAGAACCCTTAATCGTTTACAGTTTATAGCAAGGAAGTAAAAAGCCCCGGCGAAAAAGACCGGGGTTTATGTTTTGTTCTTGTGATAATTGCGTATTATCGAAAGTCTCGGTCACCAATAAAGGTTATCATTTTGCAATCCCAAGTTCCGCCTCCCCCGGCCGGTGCGGCTGCACATTGAACAACTTGAAGGCCCACTGAATCGATGGGCCGATCAGGATAGCAAAAACGACTGTGCCGATGCCAGCCGGGCCGCCCAGCAGCCAGGCCACCAGCACCAGGGTCACTTCGATAGCTCCGCGCGCCAGGCGCAGACTGCGCCCGCTGAGACGCTTGACCGCCAGCATTAAACTGTCACGCGGGCCGGCGCCAGCATCCACGCCGATGTAGACCGCCGAGGCGATCCCCATAATCACGATCCCCGCCAGCAGCATGGCTACCTGCAATAGCAGGTTACCCGTCACCGAGGGGATGAAATATAAGGCCAGGTCTTCCCACGGCCCGATGAACATGATATTGCCCAGCGAGCCCCAGCCGATGCGCTCGCGCAAGATCAGCACTCCGCCCAACACCACGAAACCGACAATCACGCTCATCGTTCCCGGGGTCAGCCCAAAGATTTGGGAGAGGGCCACTTCCAGCATGGCCCACGGGCCGGTGCCCAGGTTGGCGCGGATCAACAGGGCAATCGACAGCCCAAATAGCGCGAAGCCGACCTGGATCACCAGGAAGTCGCGGGGAAAGGTTTTCCATCGAATTGGTTTGAACATATTAGGCCGGAAAGTAAGTGCGGCAATTCTTTGTATCCGGGCAGACATAAAACTTCACCCCCTGATGCTCACCACTTTTGGCAGTTCGGATCAGCATGGGCTGGTCACACTTGGGGCAGTTGGGCGGGGTGGATGATTCCCAGAAGGGGCTTAGTAAGCGGGCAATTTCCCCTTTATCGTATGTGCTTTGCACCTGAATGCGCACAAGGGGAAGATTAGCGGCCTCGAAAATATTGTCCACAAGCTCATCTCGACTTACCCGGTCGGGTTTCTGATGGCTTGAATCATCAAGCTCGATGCCTACCAATGGATTCATCGTGTCGGCATGGCAAAGTAGAAAGTCTACGTGCTTTTGCGAAATCTTGTTGAAATATAAACGCGACTCGCTGGAGTAGGGGACAATAGAGCGGTCGATTTTGAAAATATCTGCTAAACGAGTTTTGATCAGAATAGCGACGTTTGGGGGAACAGCTAAAGATAGTTGTTTGTAGAACACTAATTCAGCGTAAGAGAGGAAAGTTTCCTTCAATTGATAGGGACACTTTTGGGGTTTTGATTTCCCATGTTTTGCTTTCTCAGGTTTTGGTTTACGCCCAAATACTTGCAGAATAGCTGTAAGACAACCCTGGTTTTGATCTTTGGAAGTAGTCATCTGAAAATATTAGGGAGCGGGTAAAGGCGGGATTGGCATTCTCGGCGCGGTAGAGGTATAGATTTTTTCGTCATACTCTACCGTCAATTTGCCAGTGTAATTTACCGCCGTCCCACCGAAGGGCAGGCCGGTGATATAACCGGTGCAGGTTTTATGATTGCCGCAAGTACAGGATAATCCCTGCACGGGGTAGTTACCCAAACCTTTGATGGTCAAAGTAGCTTTCTCCGGAGCCAGGTTGTTGGCGACAAAACTGATCCATCCGATGCCTGCCTGGCCGTATTTGCCGGATAAACTGACGAAACGAACCCACTTCACGTCTTCATAATTGTTAGGGCCACAAACCTCGGCCTGGGCAGGCTGGGCATAAACTGCCAGGGCGACCAGGGTTATGGCTGCCAGGGTAACAATTAGGGAAATCAGCTGTTTATTCATGGCACGCTCCTAGATTTTGGGGGTGAACTCTTCCTAACAGTTTATCACGAATGGCGTAACTACTAAACCCGATCAGGAAGTAACCGGAAAAAGGGGTGTGCGGGGGCGCAAAGCGCACCCCCCGCACACCCCTTTTTCCGGCCTCCCTTTATGCGTTCCGTGATATACTCACTGCATCTTAACACAAAGGTACTACGCATCGTCCGAGACTACGCCCGGAAGATGAGGCCCCTGCGGGGCAGTTGACAAAAAAAGTATTTTACGATTATGCTCATTTCATATCCGCAAATGGACATGGGAGCAAAACAGATGCCAGACGAGTTCAGCAAG
>JADHXE010000155.1 GCA_016783125.1 Anaerolineales bacterium | reverse complement strand
ACACCCCTTATTTTCGGTATATTTCTCATTCATCTGCGTAAGTCCTGCTCATTTGAAATGCACCCATCTCAATAGGCCTTCGCCGAAGGCGTAGCCACCGGTGCAGGTTTAGCAACGCCATTGGCTTCGCGTTCTCCCTGGACAATCTTCACGCCAGCGCTGGCGCCCAGACGGGTAGCTCCGGCATCGACTAAATTCTTGGCGTCTTCATAGGTACGCACCCCGCCGGAGGCTTTTACACCAATTTCGGGGCCGACCACACGTCGCATCAGAGCGATATCATCAACAGTCGCGCCGCCACCCGAGAAACCAGTCGATGTTTTGACGAAATCAGCACCCGCTTCTTTCGATAAGAGACAGGCGGTGACTTTTTCATCTTGATCCAGCAGCGAAGTTTCGATAATCACTTTTACAATCGCGCCAGTTGCGTGGGCCACTCTGACAACTTCGTTAATATCCTGCGCGACCAAATTGAAATCCTTGGCTTTGAGCGCCCCAACATTGATCACCATATCGATCTCAGTGGCGCCATCTCGGATGGCTGTTTCAGTCTCGTAGACTTTAACTTCTGGGGAGGATGCGCCCAGGGGGAATCCGATCACCGTACAAACTTTTACAGGAGCCCCTCGCAGTAACTCTGCGCACAACTTCACATGGGTCGGGTTGACGCACACCGAGGCAAACTCATATTTGCGCGCCTCGTAGCATAACTGGGCAATTTGATCGTGGGTGGCGTCTGGTTTCAGCAGCGTATGGTCAACCATTCTGGCTAAACTGGGATCATCCGGGACGGCCCCCAGGGAGGAAGTAACCCGCTCTGCGCCAGCACTGACCACGCGTCCAACGCGGTCAAAGCAAGTCCTGACACAAATCCCCTCAGCGCAATCCTCGGTGCAATGATCACCATCAGGGTGCGCGTCGAGGTGCTCTCGCTCAGTGAGCGCAATCAGCACCTCACGGGTGATAACTTGGACTAATTGTTCAACAAATTCAACTTCTGGTGACATAATCTTTCTTTATTTGCTTCTCAACCTCGATGAAGAGGAGGCCGGAAAATGGGTGTGCGGGGGAATTACGCCCCCGCACACCCATTTTCCGGATTATTCAGTTATTTTTTTCAATCGCCATGATCTTGTCCACACGGCGGGCGTGACGCCCTCCGCCGAACTCGGTGCTCAACCAGGTATCCACAATCTGACGGGCCAGACTAGAGCCGATCAAACCTGCGCCCAGGGTGAGCACATTGGCATTGTTATGTTCTCTGCTATTTACTGCGGTTGCGTGATCGTAACACATGGCAGCCCGAACGCCGCTGACTTTATTGGCCGCCATGCAACTTCCAATGCCTGCGCCGTCGATAATAATGCCGCGCCAGGCTTCCCCATTGCTGACCATTTTCGCGACCGCGTAGGCAAAATCAGGATAATCTACTGCCTCTGCGCTGTAAGTACCGCAATCTTCAACCCGATATCCCTGATCACCCAGATGCGCCTTCAGGGTTTCTTTCAGCGGGAAGCCGCCATGATCCGCGCCCAGGGCGACTGTTTTACCTGTGGTCATTTTTGACTCAACTTGAACTGGTGGAGCCTGCGGACGAGGGGTGAGGTTGGTTCCCGCGGATGCCGCAGAAGCGGCAGCCTGGGTACTGCCCCCTTGCATCGTCTGGCGAACAATCCGCCGCACAATCTCGTTTAGCTCAGCTTCAGAAGGATTACTCATATCGTTTGAGGACGTTTCGGCTCATTTGAAATGCGGACTATTGCGTATTTCGTATTGCGTAAGGCCAATTTACGAAATACGCAATACGAAATATGTACCCATATCATTCAAGCGCGCGCTTCCGTTTCCATCGGGACGGGTAACCTGCGAAAGGCAAACTCATCCGGCCGTGACTGCAAATGCAGGTCCGTGTAAAAGCGGAAGCGATCACCGCGCAACTCTGAGTCAACGTACTCAATGACTTGGCCTGACGATAAGCGTGTTTCGCGGTGGAAGACCAACACGACTGCCGGTTGCACTAATTCCAAAAGACGGGCGACCTCATCGGTAGCCAGGCTGGCTTCAATGATTTGCTCGGCATGATCGGGGCTTTTATCGTAAACCTTGGAGAGCACTTCGTAGAGCGAGGCCGTCGAAAAATCGTGCTCCAAGATGCCCGGGCAAAAATCATGCGGCAGATACGATCGCTCGATGGCAGTTGGTACACTGTCCATCAACCGCACCCGGTATAGAAAAACAACCTCAGCCCCAAGTTGAATCTGCAGCCGCCGCGCCAGGAAAGGGTCAGCGCTGATCAGCTTGGCCTCGACAACCCGGCTGGAGACTTGCTTTCCATGAAGCTGCATCTCATGGGTAAACCCAAAGAGATATTGAGCCGTCTTATCGAAGCGGTCACCTGAAACGAAAGTGCCCACCCCCGGAATAGTATTCAGTACACCATCCTTGGCCAGTTCGCTGATCGCTCGTCGAACCGTGTTGCGGCCAACCGAATAGATCTGGCAAAGTTCATGCTCCGAGGGGATGCGGTCGTTAGCACTGAGCTGTCCATCGTTGACCTGCTGAAAGATAGACTCAGCGACAACTTGATAGAGGGGCTTGGCTCGCTTTTCTTCATCCATAACGCGTTCCGACTTGTTCCTACATGTTCCTACAGGTCTGGGGTATTATAGCATTTTTTCGCGTCTGGAGTCAAGTATAATTTTGTGACACTAGCCGTGAACGCACAAGTGTTGTCAGGAAAGAAGCCCGAAAAAAGGGGTGTGGGGCGTGCTGCCGGAGGCACGCACAGCGCGCACGCCCCACACCCCTTTTTTCGGAAATCCTTACGACAACATTTACGCGCTCACTTTACCAATCAAGTGTGTACCAGCGCAAATAATCTTCGATGTGGGCGGCCCAGTATTCTTCGTCGTGAGCGCCCTGGAAGAGATACCATTCATGGGGAATATTTTCTTCGGTGAAAACGGCCTCTAATTTGAAGGTGTAAAATATCCAACCGTCGTCCTCGCCAGCATCCATATAGATGCGCGGTATCTGGTCATCAGGAATGACCTTGAGATATTCGCGGATGCGCGGCGGCCCGTCAGTGACGAAGGAGGGGGTGCTGTGACCTCCCAAGGCCCCAAACTTTTCCCAATGGGATAACCCCAAATGAACCGCCCAATTGCCACCCCGTGAAAGGCCGCCGATGGCGCGGTAGGCTCGTTCGGCGCGGGTGCGGAAGGTTTTATCGATGTAGGGGATGAGATCGCTTACCAAGGCCTCTCCGTAAGGATTTTCCGGAGGCGGTGTATGGTCATCTTGCTCGAGGGGCATCACGATGATCAAGGGGGGAATTTGCTTCGCAGCGATCAGCGTGTCAGCAGTGTCATCGACCCCCAGGCGAATCCATTGATCTTCGGTGTAAGTCTGGCCGTGCAGCAGATAGAGCAGCGGATATTCTCTTTCCGGCTCCTGGTCATAACATGGCGGAAGATAAACCCGAAAAACTAAGGGATCAGGGAATAAGTCAGTTTTGAGTTGTTGGTTCTCGATGAGTCCACCCTCATCCCAGCAGGTTAGCGGGGTGGGCGCGAGCGTCGGTGCCGGTGTAGCTGAGATTTCTTGTCTGGGTGTTGCTGTAGCAGATGGGGAAATATTATTGGTTGCTGTTGGGGATGCAGTCATCCCTGGGGTGGATGAACCAACTGAAACCTGCGCGGGGGAGGCGGTCAAGGTGCAGGCACCCAACCCTAAGCATATCGTCAATCCAATGGAGAGAAACCAGCCGCGGTTCAATCTTCTTCGGGTTCTGCTTGTTGTTCGGTTCCGGCTTCTGCATCCATGTCTGCGTCCACGTCCGTGGGCAAACCCAGCTCGATGCTCTCTTCCATGCGGATTTGACCGCGCAGGAAGGCGCCCTCTTCGGTGGAGAAGGCGGCCGTGACCACATCACCCCACACACGACCTGTGCTGCGGATTTCGATCTTTTCGGCGGTAATATCCCCGCGCAAAGCCCCGGCGACAATGACAACATTGGCGCGTACGTGTTCGCAGGTCACGCGGCCAGTTTGCCCCACCACAAGCATACCGCCGCGTAGATTGATGTCGCCATCGAAAGCGCCTTCCACGCGCACACCCCCGCTGCCGTTGATGGCGCCTTTCCAGGCAATCCCGCTCCCCAACACAGAAGTGACCCGCGTGGTGGACGCAGGAAGATTAGCTGTTTCAGGTATTTCGTCTCGCTTCTTGAACATAATTATTGGAAGTTTACCATGAAGCGGGGCAGGAAGGATGACTCCATACCTGCCCCGGTTTTAGTCAGGCGACAAGGAACCGTGTTCGTGTTCCCCCTAAATATTGAGATGATACGTTTTAGATCTCATGGGCTAAACTACTGAGTGCTACCCGAATCGGCTGTGCTTTGTTCCTGTGGTTTTTCAGTTTCATCTTGTGGTTGTGCCGCTCCCCTTTTTATTTCCATCTCTGATTTAGTAAGCTTCTTGTTGAGACTTTTCACTACGAGCCTACTCTTGATGAGAGCCGGAAGGGATGCGAAGAAACTTATCATCGCTCCTGCAATGAGAGCGATCAACAAGATTAAGGCCAGGGAGCCTTCAAATTCCCATACCAGGAAGTTTACTGTAATGGGCGCCGCGTTCTGAACAGCAAAAATCGTTGCCAGCGCGGCGATGATTAGAGAGAAGATCAGGAATATCTGCATCTTGAATATCCTTCGCTATAATAGAACTCCAAGGGATGTTCTTATGACTAATACTCTCTGAATTATATCATTAGGGTGTGCTTCAAACGAGCGGAAAAGTTCCGGAAATAGGGGTGTGCGGGGGGTCGCAAAGCGCCCCCGCACACCCCTATTTCCGGGTTGAAACGCACCCATACCATCAGCCTTGCTCATCGATGTTCTTCTCGCGCGGGGCGGGCACACCCAAAATATTGTAACCAGAGTCTACGAAGACCACCTCACCGGTGGTCTTGGCAGCCAGGTCAGAGCATAAATAAACGGCTGTGTTACCTATATCCTCAATGGTGATCTCTTGTTGCAGAGGCGCGAACTCGGTGAATTGGCGGTACATGGTCTTGAAGCCCGAAACGCCTGCCGCGGCCAGAGTGCGTACCGGTCCGGCAGAGATAGCGTTTACGCGCACATTTTGCGGTCCGAAATCGTAAGCCAGGTAGCGGGTAGAGGCTTCCAAGGCTGCCTTGGCGATGCCCATTACATTGTAATTAGGGGTGACTCTATCACCGCCATTATAGGATAATGTCAGCAGTGCGCCACCGGGGCGCAGCATGGGTTGGAAGGCTTTGGCCAGCGCGGTAAATGAGTAGACGCTGATATCCATCGCCACGTGGAACCCTTCTCGGCTAGTGTTGTAGTAGTTGCCTTGCAGCTCGTCCTTATTGGCAAAGCCGATAGCATGCACCAAGATGTCAATTTGACCGAAAGTATCTTTGGCTTTGTCGGCGATACTAGCAATTTCCTCGTCGCTGGAGACATCGCAGGATTCTACAAAACCAACACCAATGGATTCGGCTAAAGGTTTCACCCGCCTTTCTAAGGCTTTACCAGCATAGCTAAAGCCTACTTGGGCACCATGTTGTTGAAAAGCTTGAGCAATACCCCAGGCGATTGAACGCTTGTTGGCAATGCCAAAAATTAAAGCGATTTTACCAGATAAAAGTTTCATGCGAAGTTTTCTTTACCAATAAAGTTTTGTCGTTACCTACCAGCTAAAACTGTTCGGCTAATATTGTTTCGCGCGCCAATAACGCAGTTTCATCGGCATTCAATATCTTTGTTCCCAAAGCACTGATTTTGGAAAGGTGCTCGTCGATATAAACTCGAGCGATATCGGCTTTGCGCTGCGAAACCAGGGCATCCCGTAATAACAGCCAGGAGATTACTACAAAAGCAGCCATGTCGGCCAGGTCTGCGGCGTAATAATCGATAATATCGCGTTCTTTTTCTTTTAGAGCGTCCGTTGCTTGTTTGAACATATCAGTGATATCGACAAGTTGTTTCTTGAGCGCGCCGAATTCTGGCCCATAATCCACCGCGGCCCATTCAGCAATCAGATCGTCCAGGGCATGGCCGAGAAGTTTTCCAATCATAGCAACAATTTGCATTTGGCTGGTGCCTTCATAGATATTGGTTACGCGCACATCGCGGCACAGACGTTCGATGTTGAACTCACACATATAACCCACACCACCGTGTATCTGCATGGCAATATAACAAACCCGGTTGCCCATCTCGGTGGCATAATACTTGATCAACGGAGTGAGTGCATCGGCCAAAGATGCAGCTTCTTTTAATTTTTTGCGAAGATGGGGGAGTGATTTATCCCCCTGTGCCTGGAGATGTTCGTAGGTTTTCAGACGGTCAACCCAGAGACCAGTCTCACAGACCAGCGCCCGAGAAGCCTCGATCTCCGCGCGCATCAAGAGCAGCATGCGGGATACAGCCGGCAAGTTAGCAATGGGTTGGTTGAATTGGACGCGTTGGTGGGCATATTGATAAGCCTCCCGGTATGCAGCCTCGGCGATCCCAATTGCCTGTGCGCTAACGGCTAATCGGGCTCCGTTCATCATGGCCATAGAATAACGAATCAGGCCAAAACGTCGTTTGCCAATCAGCACGGCTGGGGTGTTGTTGTATTGCACTTCACAGGTTGGTGAAGCATGGATACCTAATTTATTCTCGATGCGGCGGATACGCACAGTTTCATCGCGCTCGATCAAGAACAAAGACAAACCGCGTGCGTCACTGGAGCCTTCTTCACTACGAGCAAGAATCACATGCACAGTGGCATTTCCATTGGTGATGAAACGTTTTACACCGTTAAGACGCCAGATGCCCGCTTCTTCGTCGAAGGATGCACGAGTTTGCACAGCACCCAGGTCGGAGCCGGCATCAGGCTCGGTCAATACCATAGCTCCATTCACTTCGCCGCTGGCAAAGCGATGCAGGAAACGTTCCTTGGTTTCATCATCGGCGTATTCATTAATTGTGGAAGCGATCTCTTGCAGGCCAAATACGGTCATAACCCCGGCTTCAGCCCTGGAAACGATATCGATCATCATCTGATAGATGGTTTCGGGTAAGTTTAGCCCACCATACTTCCAGGGAAGCATAGCACCCATAAGGTCAGCTTGTTTCAGCGCCTGGATGGCTTCTTGAGTCGCGGCTGCGTATTCCACCTGACCATCGTGGAATTGAGCACCTTCTTCATCTGCCTCTGCTGCCCGGGGCGCAATGATGTTGGCGCAAATATCGCCGAGCACTTCAAATAAGAGGCGGAAATTATCCATTGCATCAGCGTAATTGCGCGGGGCAATCGGGGATTCTTGGGCGTAAGCATAACCATGCTCTTTGATTTCTAAAACACCCCTCAGGTCGAGTTGTTCCAGCCGAAACTGAAGATCTTGATTATCCAAGAAAAAGTTCTCAGTCATTTTTGCACTATCCTATATCTTTGTTGCTGATCAGCCTCTGACCAGACTTACATTTTTTCAATGATTACTAGATTGCCTTTTCACGCAATGCACGGATCAACAGCGGCAGCACTTCTGCCAAATCTCCGATAATTTTGTAATGGGCAATTTTGGAAATGGGCGCATCGGGATCGGTGTTGATGGAAATGATCTTGTTCGATTGATCCATACCTGAGCTGTGCTGGATAGCGCCGGAAATACCGGCGGCAATATAGAGACGTGGGCGCACGGTTACCCCCGTCTGCCCTATCTGATGTTCATGCGAGAAGAAACCAGCATCCACCGCGGCTCGTGAAGCACCCACCTCGCCGCCTAAAACGTGAGCCAACTCTTCGATCAGACGACTTTCGTTATTACTGCTTACCCCACCACCTCCGGCAACGATTACTGGGGCATCTTTCAGTTTCACAGTAGGTTCCTGGACTTCACGGCTCATTACCTGCAAGGCAAAATCACTCGACTCGAAGACCGGTTCAAGGACTTCTATTTCACCGCTGCGCTCTGGGTCTGGCTGATTGGATTGCATAACTCCCTCCCGCACAGTCGCCATTTGAGGGCGTGTCTTTGGGTTGACAATCGTAGCGATAATATTGCCGCCAAAAGCAGGCCTAATCTGATAAAGTAAATCTTTGTACTCCCGCTTTTCTTTCCTCAACAGATAATCACCAATTTGCATATCTGTGCAATCGGCAGTTAGCCCTACTTGAACCGCGCTGGCCACCCGCGGCGCAAGGTCGCGACCTACTGGCGTAGCCCCGATGAGAAAGATATATGGTTGGTGTGCTTGTACCTGATCGATGATGACTCTGCTGTAGGGAAGTGTACGATACAATGCTAATTCAGGATGGTCTGCCACCAATACGCGGTCAGCCCCGTGGTGGATGACCGATTCGGCCAGTGGCTCAACCTGATGTCCTAACAATAACGCCCACACTTGACTTCCCAATGTATGGGCTAATTCTCCCCCTTTGGCTAACAGCTCCAACCCAACATCGGCGATTTCACCTTCTTCTTGTTCGATAAAAATCCAAACATTGCGATTATTATTCATAATTTACCTACCCTACGACGTATTCTTGGACCAATTCTTGGACCAATGCCCGAATACCTTCATCAGTCGGCGGGATTTCTTTGCTTTCGGTACTTTCCAATACAACGTAGTTCACTTTATATACCTGGGTGGGAGAACCTGACAATCCCAGATTTTCTTCATCAACATCCAAATCAGCAGCCGTCCAGACTGTAATTTTCAAATCCCGTTCAGACAGATAAGCATCAAGTGCAGCTTCGGTTTCAAACTCCGGCCATTTTTCCAGTAAATCAGAGTATTCTGAGGGGATTGCAGACAGCTTGTACTCAATCCGTTTGTGCGCTGAGGCAGGGCGTAAACGGTTCGCTGAACCAGTTACTGTTAAAAGACACGGCAATTTACATTTGACCACCTCACTGCCCAGATCAAAGGCTCGTTTGGCAACAATCTCGTCCCCATCTACACTGACGACAGATTCGGTATAAGTAATTTGTGGAAGGCCCAACTTCTCAGCGATTTGAGGGCCAACTTGGGCAGTATCACCATCAATAGCCTGTCGGCCACAGAAAATCAGGTCCAAATCGCCAATTTTTTCGATGGCGCTCTTCAGCGTATATGCGGTAGCCTGGGTATCCGCACCGGCAAATTTACGATCTGATAGCAGGATTACCTGATCAACGCCGCGATAAAGCGCATCGCGGAGGATATCAACTGCTTTTAGAGGCCCCATGGTCACGACGGTTATCTGTCCTCCATAGCGTTCACGTACCTGGAGGGCCATCTCCAGAGCATTCATATCTTCAGGGTTGAAAATAGCCGGCAGGGCACTGCGATTCATGGTGCCCTTTTTGCTCATTACATCCCCAGTGACGTTGCGCGTATCAGGGACTTGTTTTACAAGTACGATAGAGTTATAGGTCATACATTTCTCCTGAGAAAATATTCAGCGCGCCAAACCGATGAGATCGGGGCTGTGCCTCCCTGTATTAACACACACGTGGGCCAATAGCTACGCGCGAATCAAGAATTGGTACCTTCGGCCCAGGATAGGTCTGATAAAAATTTATGACACCAATTCTTCCTGGAAGCGAGGGTCTTTTTCGATGGTCAGGCGCAGGCCATCTTCCAGAGATACCTGGGGCTGATACCCCAGTTTTTCTTCTGCCAGGCTCAAGTCGGCGCACATGCGTGCAACCCCGGAGTTGGATCTTGGGTTGAAAATGGTTTCCGCCTGGCTGTTGATTAGCTCGATTACCATGCGCCCCAATCCGCGCACACTGATTTCCGTGCCACTACCCACATTGATTACCTGTCCGTTTACTGATGGCGCTATTGCGGCGGCGATCATGGCACGGACGACATCGTCGATAAAAACATAATCGCGGGTTTGTCCGCCATCTCCATGGATAACGATGCTGCCATCACGCACGGCTTGGCGTAAGAAGTTTGGGATCACGGGAGGGTGGGATGGCGGCAGGTGTTGACCGGGACCATAAGCATTGAATATCCGTAAACTGACGGTTTCTATTCCCCAGATCTGCCCAATCGTGCGAACATAGAATTCAGAAGATAATTTCGATACTCCATATGGAGAGTCTGGATTAGGGGTGAGATTTTCATTTACCGGCTGTTTTTCTTGCTCCCCATAGATTGCGCCTGAAGAGGTGAATACCACCCGCCGCACCCCAACATCGCGCATGGCCTCCATCAAGCTGACGGTGCCCCCCACATTGACGGCATTGTATTCGCGTGGGTAAAGAACAGACTCAGGTACCGAAACCCGCGCCGCCAGATGATAGACACAATCTACATCTTGGAGCAGGGTCCAGAGTTTGGGCCGGTCGTTGACGTCGCCGCGGGTGAAATGCACGCTTTTGTCCAGCACCTGGGGATCTCCTTTGGAGAGATCGTCAAGGCCGCGCACTTGATGGCCGTCATGGGCCAGATGGTTGGCTAAAGCTGAACCTAAAAAACCGGCCGCGCCGGTGATAAGAAAATTCATAATTGTTGCTTTCTGCTCATCATAAATGATCTGGAAGATTATAGCATGGGAGTATGCTTACTATAAAACGAGCGGAAAAGTTCCGGAAATAGGGGTGTGCGGGGGCGCTTCGCTTTGCGTGCCTCTGGCATTGCGACCCCCCGCACACCCCTATTTCCGGGTTTACTTCCACTGGAATGAAACGCACCCATATGATTATCGAACAATCACGAAGGATGCCTAACTGAGCCTAACCAAGTGAATGGGGCTGACACGAACACGGTTCCTTGTCATATCAATAGGAGCGTACTTTGCGAGGAAACTCGAAATTTGGGGGTGGGGGCGGAGTGTACACTCCGCCCC
>JADHXE010000007.1 GCA_016783125.1 Anaerolineales bacterium | reverse complement strand
CACACCCCTTATTTTCGGACTTTTTCCATCGCCAGTACGTAAGTCATACTGTAATTCCAAATGACTGTATAAACTCAACTGGATGCATGACATATGATATTTGACATTCAAACTTTGCATGCTTATACTTTTCGTTATGTTTGACAAAGGAGCAATTTATGAGCGATGCACCCATAGATCTGGCACTACTCGACCCAATCCTTGATGAATTCAAAACTCAAAAGGGGGCTGTCATCCCCATTTTACAGCGCGCCCAGGATGCTTACGGCTATCTCCCTAAGGAAGTCGTGACGGCTATTTCCAAGAAGACCCGGATTCCTCTGAGTCAGTTATATGGGGTTGTTACCTTTTATGCCCAATTCAATTTGGAGCGCCGCGGCCGCCACATTGTGCGTATCTGCGACGGAACGGCCTGCCATGTGCGCGGCGCGCCAAAAATCGTCGATGGTGTCGGAGATGCTTTTGGCATAAAACCCGGAGGCAGTGACCCAGATTATAAGTACACATTAGAAATTGTTTATTGTCTAGGATCATGCGGATTGGCCCCCATTGCGGTGGTCGACGATCAGGTCTACGGCCAGACCGATACGGATACCCTGGTTGAGTATCTGCACGAACTTGAGTAGGTGAAGGAGAGACTTTATGCCCGTGTTGAAGAACAGAGAAGACCTGGCCCACCTACGCACCTCAGCAAAAGCGAAATTAAAAGAAAAGACAATCTCTGGTGCAACGATCTTTATTGGTATGGGAACCTGCGGCATCGCCGCCGGAGCATCGGATGTTGCCGAAGCCGTGCGTACCGAATTAGCGGCCCGCAACCTGGATACCGAGATCGTGAGTGTGGGCTGCATTGGAACCTGTGCCAATGAGCCATTGGTGGATATTCAACTTCCCGGCAAGCCGCGCGTGACTTATGCCAAAGTCACCCCCAAAATGGTGCCGTGCATCATTGACGAGCATCTGGTCAAAGAGCAGATTATCAAAAAATGGGCTTTTGCCCAATTGACCAATGGAACGGGTTCCGCCGAAGATGGCCTGACCACCTACGATGAACACCCTTTCTACCGCAAACAAGTGCGTATTGCTTTGCGCAACTGCGGCATGATCGACCCGGAAAGCATCGACGAATATATCGCTGTGGATGGCTACCGCGCCCTGGCAAAAATCGTCAACGAAATGGATAACGAGGATGTTATCGACGAGATGAAAGACTCCGGGCTGCGCGGGCGCGGCGGGGCCGGGTTCCTGACCGGCGTCAAGTGGGAATTTTGCATGAGGGCACGCGGTTACCCTAAATACGTCATCTGTAATGCCGATGAGGGCGATCCCGGAGCCTTTATGGACCGCTCCATTTTAGAAGGCGATCCCCATGCTGTCATCGAGGGGATGGCTATCGCCGCATACGCCATCGGCGCGCCGGAAGGTTACATCTATTGCCGGGCCGAATACCCCCTGGCAATCGAACGCCTGAAGAAAGCCATCGCCCAGGCCCACGAATACGGCCTGCTTGGTGAGAATATCCTGGGTTCGGATTTTTCCTTCGAATTGAAGGTCAAAGAAGGTGCAGGGGCTTTCGTTTGCGGCGAAGAGACCGCTTTGATTGCCTCCATCGAGGGCAAGCGCGGCGAGCCGCGCCCGCGCCCGCCCTACCCGGCGGTTTCAGGGCTGTGGGGAAAACCATCCAATGTCAACAACGTTAAATCCTATGCCATCACACCCCAGATCATGCTCAAGGGTGCAGACTGGTTCAGCAGTATTGGTACGCCCCGCTCTACCGGGACGGCGGTATTCGCCTTAACCGGTAACATCGAAAACACCGGTTTGATCGAAGTACCGATGGGTATTACCCTGCGCGAGATCATTTACGATGTGGGTGGCGGCATCCCCAAGAAAAAACAATTCAAAGCGGTGCAGACTGGTGGCCCCCTGGGTGGGTGCCTGCCTGTCGATGCATTGGATACCCCTGTTGATTTCGATTCCCTCACGGAAGCGGGAGCAACCATGGGGTCCGGCGGAATGATCGTCGTTGATCAGGATACCTGCATGGTCGAATTTGCCCGTTACTTCCTGACCTTCGCCTCGGCAGAATCCTGCGGGAAATGCGTCCCTTGCCGGATCGGCGGACAAAGGCTATTGGAAGTGCTGACCCGCATCACCAACGGCGAGGGGACGCTGGAAGACCTGGACGAGATCGAATACATCTCCGAATATATGAGCGAAGGCTCACTCTGTGCGCTCGGTCAGCTCACCCCCGGCCCGGTGATAGCCTCCCTGCGTTTCTTCCGCGAGGAGTACGAAGCCCATATCAAAGAGAATTTCTGTTCGGCGGGTGTTTGCGCGGGCATGTTCACTTACGAGATCGAAGCCGAGCTTTGCCCCGGCTGCGGCCTGTGCGTCAAAGCCTGCACATCAGACGCCATCACCGGCGAGAAAAAACAGCCCCACGTCATCGATCAGTCCATGTGCATCCAATGCGGAGCCTGCTACCAGGTCTGCAAACTCGGCGCGATCCTGATCAAGCGCAAACATGAGATTGTCCCGTTGGAAACAGCGTAGAAAGGAGTCAACCCAGCAATGGCAACTGTAAACATTAGTGTTGACGGAAAGAAAATCCAGGGTGAGACCGGACAGACTGTCCTGCAAGTAGCCCGTGAAGCCGGTATCTACATTCCGGTGCTGTGCGACCACCCGGCATTGCCCCCCGAGGGTGCTTGCCGCATCTGTTTGGTGGAAATCGAAAAGCAGGGTACCCTGCAGCCAGCCTGCACTTTCCCGGCCACCGATGGATTAGTGATACATACCAATACCGAGCGGGTGAGAGCCTCCCGTAAGTTCAACCTGGAACTGCTCATCTCCGACCACCCCCTGGATTGCATGACCTGCGAGGCCACCGGCGATTGCCTGCTGCAAGATTTGGCTTACGAATACAGCGTCGAAGGCGACCGCTTCGAGGGCACCAAACATCACTACTCGATCAATGATCCTAACCCCTTCATCCAGGTCGACCGCAACAAATGTATCTTGTGCCGCCTCTGTGTGCGCGCCTGCCGCGAAATCAACGGCGTGGAGGCCATCAGCGTGTTCTACCGCGGCTTCGGTGCCTATATCGGCTTTGGCGCCGACAGCCACATGGCTGACAGCCCCTGCGAGTTTTGCGGCTCCTGCGTGGCGGTCTGTCCCACGGGGGCCTTGTGGCCGAAAATGTCCCTCGGCAAAGGACGCCCCTGGGAGGTCGAGCGCATCCAGACCACCTGCCCTTATTGCGGAGTTGGTTGCCAGATCATTCTGGAAGTTAAGGATAACGAGATCATCAAGGTGGATTCAGCCTGGGAGGGACCTTCCAACCATGGCTGGACCTGCGTCAAAGGCCGTTTTGGCTGGGATTTTGTCCATCATCCGGATCGGTTGACCCAACCCCAAGTGAGACGCTACCTTTTAGAGGGCAGCCAACCCAAACCGGGCCCCGCAGATCGTCATCCAGAGGTGGCCGGTGATCCCTGGGAGTGGGTCGAAACCGATTGGGATACCGCCCTCGACATCACCGCCCAAAAGTTCCGCCAGCACCGCGATGAATCCGACCCTCGGAGCGTCGGCGTGCTGACCTCGGCAAAATGCACCAACGAAGAAAACTACCTGATGAACAAGTTCACCCGGCAGGTGATCGGGACGAACAGCATAGACCACTGTGCCCGTCTTTGACACAGCAGCACCGTGGCCGGTCTGGCCACTTCCTTTGGTTCGGGCGCAATGACTAACTCGATTGATGATATTGCGGAGCATGCGAAAGCCTTCTTCGTGATCGGTTCTAACACCACCGAGCAGCACCCCATCATAGGGATGCGCATCCGGCAGGCGGTACGCCAGCGCGAGGCCGTGCTGATCGTGGCAGACCCGCGCCGCATTGACCTGACCGATTTCGCTACCATCCACTTGCGACATGAACCCGGCACTGATATCGCCCTGGTGAACGGCTTGATGAATATCATTCTGGCCAACGGCTGGGAAGATGGAGAGTTTATCGCTGCCCGCACTGAGGGCTTCGACGATTTCAAATCCGCGGTGGAAGAATATACCCCGGATCGGGTCGCCGAGATCACCGGGGTTCCGGTTGAGCAATTGCAGCAAGCCGCCGAACTGTTAGCCGAGAATAAACCAACTGCTGTGTTGTGGGCGATGGGGATCACCCAGCACACCACCGGAACGCATAACGTGATGAGCTTGGCCAACCTGCAAATGCTGCTGGGCAATATGGGCGTTCCCGGCGGCGGCACCAACCCCCTGCGCGGCCAGAACAACGTTCAGGGCGCTTGCGATTTGGGCGGCCTGCCGAACGTCTACCCCGGATATCAGTCTGTTACCAGTGCGGAAGTGCGCGAGAAATTCGCACAGGCCTGGGGCCTGTCGACCGCCGACGGCGGATCACAGACGGCGGTCGGCGGTCTTTCGTCCGCCGTCGGATTAGGCATCACCGAAATGATCCCTGCCGCCGGTGAAGGCAAGGTCAAAGCGCTCTACATCCTGGGTGAAGATCCCATCATGAGCGACCCGGATACCAATCACATTCGCCACTGTTTGGAGTCTTGCGATTTTATCCTGCTCCAGGAGATATTCCCATCCGAAACCGCACCCTATGCCGATGTATTGCTGCCCGGTGCCAGTTTCGCCGAAAAAGACGGCACCTTCACCAACACCGAGCGCCGCATCCAGATGGGGCGCAAAGCCATCGAATCGCCCGGCGAAGCCAAACCAGACTGGTGGATTACCGCTGAACTGGCAAAACGCGTGCTTCAGACCTCGGACGACTCTCGTAAAATCGATCCAGCCGCTCCCTACAGCGGCTGGGAATACGAGAACACCGCCCAGATCATGGCTGAGATCGCGGCCCTCACACCCAGCTATGCTGGAGTTCGCTACGAACGGATGGAGAACGGCGAGACCCTCCAGTGGCCGGTCAAAGATAAGAATCATCCCGGCACGCCGATTTTGCACGTGGGCCAATTCGCCCGCGGCCTGGGTAAATTCCACCCCATTGAGCACGTCCCGCCCGCCGAGCTGCCCGATGACGAATATCCCATAATCCTCAGCACCGGGCGAGTACTGTTCCATTGGCACGGCGGGCAAATGACCCGTCGCTCGAAGGGCCTGCTAGAAATTTACCCACAGGCGCTGATCGAAGTTAATGAGGACGATGCCGCCAAGCTGGGATTAAACGGCAACAAACGTGTACGTGTCTCATCCCGGCGCGGCAGCATCGAGGCCAAGGCCCTGATCACTGACCGGGTACCCCCTGGTATGGTATATGCCAACTTCCATTTTCCGGAGGCCTCTGCCAACGAATTAACCATCGCAGCATTAGACCCTATTGCTAAAATCCCGGAATACAAAGTGTGCGCGGTTAAAGTTGAAGTAGCAAATTAAATCGTATCCCGTGTTTCGTATTTCGTATTGCGTACAGGTTTACGAAATACACAACACGAAATACGAATCGATTGACCTGGTCTAAAAAGAGGAGGACCGGTTGATCCTCGAAAATAAAGAATACCCCCCTGCAGTTGTCAATCCCCGGAGACGCTCCCGTCTGCTGGCTGCCCTGTACATTGCCCAGGAGCAGTATGGCTGGTTAGGCCCTGATGCGATCCAGCGCGTGGCCGACAGGTTAGGACTAACTCCTGGGCAAGTAAAATCGACGGCCAGCTTCTACACCATGTTCAAGCTAGAGCCGCTGGGGAAATACCGTATCCAGGTCTGTGAAGGGCTTTCTTGTTATCTAGTGGGGGGTGCTGAACCAATCATCGATCATGTTGCCAAACGTCTTAACATCAAGCCGGGTGAAACCACCCCCGATGGCAAATTTACCCTCGAAATCGTGCAATGCTTGGCTGCCTGCGGTACGGCTCCCGCCTTGCGCGTCAACGACGAGCTTTGCGAAAACATGACGCCGGAAAACATCGATGAATTGATTGAGCAATTGAGGCAGGAGTAGCGCCATGTTCGAACCAGTCTTAACTCGCAATATTCACCGGCCCGATTCTGAAAAGATCAGTGTCTATTTGGCCCACGGCGGATACCAGGCAGCGCGCAAAGCTTTAACGCTGGCACCCGAAGAGATCATCGAAATGGTCAAACGCTCTGGGTTGCGCGGGCGCGGCGGGGCGGGCTTCCCCGCGGGGGTCAAGTGGGGGTTCATGCCCCGGGATGCAGATGTTCAAAAAATCGTGGCTGTCAACACGGACGAGGGTGAGCCGGGCACTTTCAAAGACCGCGAGATCGTCGAGAGCGACCCGCATCAGGTCATCGAAGGAGTAATCATTGCAGCCTACGCTGTGGGAGCCAGCCGGGCTTACGTTTATATTCGCGGAGAGTTCTTCTTGGGAGTCAAGCGCTGGATCAAGGCTATTGCCGATGCTTACGAGCATGGTTACTTGGGCGAGAACATCCTGGGATCCGGCCTGAACCTGGATATGTCTGTCCACCGCGGTGCGGGAGCTTATATCTGCGGCGAGGAAACGGCCATGCTCGAATCATTGGAAGGCAAGCGCGGCAACCCGCGCCTCAAGCCTCCGTATCCGGCACAGACTGGCCTGTTTGGCCTGCCGACGCTGGTACACAATATCGAGACCCTGACCTGCATCCCGAACATCATCGAGCGGGGATCAGCGTGGTTCGCAGGGATCGGCACCGAGGAGAGTAAAGGGCCGAAGATTTTTTCTGTTAGCGGGCATGTGAAGCACCCTGGCAACTACGAGCTCCCATTGGGCATCCCCCTGAGAGAGATCATCTACGAACATGCCGGTGGAATACGCGGCGGTCAAAAACTAAAAGCCATTATACCAGGTGGGACATCCACTCCTATGTTGACCGCCGACCAGATCGATGTCCCCATGGCCTTCGAGACACTCAAGCAGGTGGGAAGCGAGTTGGGCACCGGGGCCATCATCGTCATGGATGAGTCCACCTGCATGGTGGAGGCAGCCCGCCGCTTGAGTAAATTTTTTGCCCACGAATCCTGCGGGCGTTGTACCCCCTGCCGGATCGGCTCGCAGCGCATCTTCGAAATCCTGGACCGCATGGAACATGGCAAGGGCAAAACTGGAGATATCGACCTGATCCTGGAACTGGTCCAGGGCATTGATGGGCAGACCTTTTGTCCCATGGGTGCGATGCTGGTCAACCCGCCGCGTTCAGCCATCCAGCGCTTCCGGGAAGAGTTCGAATACCACATCACCCATAAGTGCTGCCTGGTTGATGCTATGGATGGATAAAACCAATTTTACGGGTACAATGTAACTTAAGTTTAGAGTTCGTTTGTGAAGGTTGACTGTCCAAAATCTTGCAATAAATTGTGTTTAAATGAAAAAACAGGACACGGATCGCACGGATTTCCACGGAAATTTCTTAAAAATCCGTGAGAATCAGTGTAATCCGTGTCCAGAAGGCTTTACTCCTGGATGAACTCTAAACTTAAGATATTAATGAACCGTGTCTCGAAATCAAGGAATTGGGCAGGTTCCCATGCCTGCTTACGGTAGAACGGTTACTCAGATAAGGAGCTTGACATGGCAAAAATTTTGATCGTAGACGATGATCCTGACTTCCAAAACGCCACCCGCATTGTGCTGGAAAAAGAAGGTCACACCATTTTCAGCGCCAAGAGTGGCAATGAAGGCTACCGGCGCGCCAAAGAAGATCAACCCGATTTGATTGTCTTGGACGTCATGATGGACTCCGTGCTGGACGGTCTCTCCATGAGCCGGCAAATGTACGAGGACGATGAGATGCGGGATATCCCCATCATCATGGTGACATCGATTGCCAATACCGACTATGCCGAGTTGTTCCCCACAGACGATTACATTCACATTCGGGCTTTTATGAGCAAGCCGATCGATCCCGCCAAGCTGATCAAGCAGGTGAATAAGCTGCTGGTCAAATAATTCGAGTGGTGTTCGTGGTCATGCATGCCAGTACAAAGTTCAAAACGGGACCTATCGTGTTCCGCTATGCGTGCTCTATAGGTGACTACAGACCTGGGTATTCTTTTGACGAAAGGTGAATCGACAAAGATGAAAACCATTATCGGATATTTTAGAGACCTTTATTCTGGCCCGTTTCAGGCCACACTGGTGTTTTCGTTTGCGCTGGTCGCGGCCCTTACCATCGGGATAAACGCCTGGGTGGTCTCCAGCGTGATCAACAATTACCTGGTCGAGGTGATGGACGAGCGTGTCGCCCGCGACATCCATCTGGCCGAGACTTTCTACGAGATCAGGCTGCAAGAGGTTGCGGGCATTGCTGAGCAGTTGTCGCTTTCCTGCACGTTTATCAATAATATCGAAGCAGTTCGTCAGGGAAACATAAATGCGTCCATACTTATTGAAGATAAAATCATCAACTTCGCGGAAAGTCCGTTATTGAGCGGCAGCCTATACGTAGCCATTCTAGACATCAACGGGAATGTGCTGACTGGACAGATTATCTCGACTTCGGGAGAACAGACATCCATTGTTCCGGGCGGGAACTGGTCATCCCTTCCATTTTTTCAGGAATTTATACATAGCCAAAGTCAGATTGCAGCCGTCGAGGTGATCCCCGGCACACTCCTCCAGTCAGTGGGGATGGCTGAACAGGCCCACATCGAGTTAATCGACACACCCAAAGCTGCCCCGCAGCTTTTTGATCCCCGTGAGGGAAACGCTGGATTGGCATTGGCGGGGATTGCCCCGATCATGGATGGCAGCCAGCTTTTGGGGTCTGTCCTGGCCTTCCATATGTTTAATAACGATTATGCCCTGGTAGACCAGATCCGGGATGCTGCCCAAATCGACACAGTCACCATCTTTTTTGGGGATCTGCGGGTATCGACCAATGTCATGACAGCGGAGGGGCAGCGCGCTGTCGGAACGCGGGTTTCGCAAGAAGTCAGCGATGTTGTTCTCCATGGAGGAAAGGATTATATCGGTACGGCCTTTGTGGTCAACGAAAACTACATTACCCGCTACGAACCACTGCGGGATCATGCCGGGCAAATTGTTGGCATCATGAACGTTGGTGTGCGCCAGTCTGTTTTCCATGCATTGATCCAGGCTGTCAACCAGCGCATTTTGCTGGTAGCAGGCTTGACTATCCTGATGACTTTTTTCCTGGCGACGCCGGTCTCCCGCATGATTACCCGCCCGCTCAAAGAGCTGCGTGAGTTGTCCAGTGCCAGCCACCAGGTCGCTGATGGGGATCTGAGCGCTCGCGCCCCGGTCATGGCGGGCGGTGAAGTTGGTCAGTTGGCCGCGGCATTCAACAATATGCTCGATACCCTGCAAATCACCCAGGATCAACTGGTGCATAAAGAAAACCTGGCATCTCTGGGCCAACTGGCTGCTGGTGTGGCTCACGAACTTAACAATCCCCTGGCTACCGTGCTGTTATACGCCGATATCCTGAAGCGGGAGTGCCCCGAAGATGACCCCCGTAGCGAGGGTATGGAAACCATCGTCCGCGAGACCAACCGTTGCAAGACCATCGTTGCCGCCCTGCTCGACTTCGCCCGTCAGCACCAGGTCGAGGCCCAGGTACTTGACCTCAATGCGCTGATCCAGACCATCATCGAGATCGAGGGTAAACATGCCCTCTACGAAGACATCAGCATTCAAACCGATCTGGCTCCTGACCTGCCAGAAATTCAGGCCGACCCGGTCCAACTACAGGCTGTATTCATCAACTTGCTGTCGAACGCCGCGGAGGCCGTGCCGGGAGGCGGGACGATCACCATCAGGACGAAGCCAGGACCAACTGGGATGGTGACCATCAAGATCGAAGATACCGGGGAGGGCATCGCTCTCGAAAACTTACCCAAAGTGTACACGCCATTCTTCACCACCAAACCTATCGGAAAAGGCACCGGCCTGGGACTGGCGATCACCTATGGGATCATCAAGATGCACCGCGGCCAGATCAACGTCCAAAGCCAGGTCGGGGAGGGGACAACCTTCACCATCCACTTGCGCCTCCGTCTACCAAACCGGGGCGAGGTAGCACAATTCCCTAACCATACGCCGCCTGACCAAGATTTGATTGGAGGGTAAACTGCCTCCGAGTGAGAAACATGCGATGAGCAATGCAAAAATACTGGTGATCGATGATGAAATCGGCATCTGCGAGGGTATCCAGCGGGCACTGGTTCCGGAGGGCTATTGCGTCGATATAACCTTTGACGGCGAGGCAGGCCTGCAAAAAATCCGAGAAAACAGCTACGATCTGGTGCTTATTGATGTTATGATGCCCGGCGTGAACGGTATTGACCTGATCGCATCCATTCACGCACACGACCCTGAAACCGTGTGCGTGATGATCACCGGATATGCAACCGTAGAATTGGCGGTGAGGGCCATCAAAGAAGGCGCCTATGATTTCTTGTCCAAGCCCTTTTCCGTGGATGACCTGCTCCTGGCGGTTGCCCAGGGCATCGAGCGGCGCAGGCTTTCCCTGGATGCGAAGCGCGCCCAGGCCGCAGTGGCCGAAGCGCATCGTTTGGAAGAAGAGAAAAACCGCCTGGAGGAACTCGACCGCGCCAAACGACAGTTTATCCGCCTGGTGACTCACGACCTGCAGGCACCGGTATCGGCTATCGAGAATTATCTCAAACTCATCCAGCAGGGATATGTCCCCCTGGAAGACCAACCTGAAATTATCGCCAAGTGCCTGGCGCGCACGCAGGAGGAGATTGATTTACTTGCTGATCTGCTGGAATTGGGCCACCTTGAAGTTATCGAAACGTTCAAAGTGACCGAAGTACGGCTGGACGAAATCCTCCATGCCGTTATGGATGGTTTTCAGGGACAGATGGCGCAGAAAAACATTCAGTTTGAAATTGAGGCGGGTGAGGATATTCCCGTGGTGATTGCCGCCCCCGAACAGATCAAGAGCCTGTGGCGTAACCTGATCAGCAACGCGATCAAATATACACCCGAAAACGGGCGCGTGGCTGCCCGGCTCTATGTCAAAGGGGGTAGTCTCATCGGCGAGGTTAGCGATACCGGGATCGGCATTCCGCCGGATGAGCAGGAACGACTCTTCAGCGAGTTCTTCCGAGCTAAAAATACGAAAGAAATGGACGTACCCGGTACCGGCCTGGGACTGGTTATTATCAAGCGCATTGTTGAAGGGATGGGTGGAGAAATCACAGTCGAATCAGAACCTGGCTGCGGTTCGACCTTCAGGTTTGCGATTCCCGTCCAAGGCGGTTAGCGTTCCGGCCAGAAACCAGAGACGAAGGTCGCGGCGGTGCGGGTAGAGAAGGTGAAAACTTAGAAAGAATAACTCACCCCCGTCAAACTCTCAGAAACTTCCCATAAGCGTTTGGCAATCGCTTCATTGTGCGAAGCGCGATTGGATTGCACCTTGGTGGGATAGCCGCGCCAACCGCCCCACCTGTCGGGGCCAATATAATCGCCGCCGATGATATTGGGATCGGTAGCCGCATAGAGCATGGGTAGTGCGCCCATTTCCTGACTTTGGGCAATGATGGGATTCAATAGACGAAACACCAACGAGGAGCGTTGTAGATTGGTAGCCGAGTAACCCGGATGGGCGGCTGTGCTCAGGGCCGAGCTGCCCGCTGCGCTTAGTTTTCGTTGCAGCTCATAGGCAAATAGTAGATTCGCTAATTTACTCAATCCGTAAGCTCCCCAGCGGGTATAAGATCTTTCACTGTTCAAGTTATCGAAATCAACCTGTCCCATGGTGTGGGCTGTGCTGCTTACGGTGACCACGCGCGAGTTTTCGGTTTGCAGCAATCTATCGAGCAGCAGGCCGGTCAGGGCGAAGTGCCCCAGGTGGTTGGTGCCGAACTGCATCTCGAAGCCATCGGCGGTTTTCTGATAGGGGATCGCCATCACCCCGGCGTTGTTGACCAGGATATCCAGCTTATCGTAATTCGAGTGGAAGTCCTGGGCGAATTGACGCACGGAAGACAGGTCGGCCAGGTCAAGCTGCATTACGGCGACTTCCCTAAGCGGGCCTTCATTTTCGATATTCTGAGCTGCGCTATCTCCCTTTTGCTGGCTGCGGCAGGCCATGATCACCATAGCGCCCTTCACCGCCAGAGCACGCGCTGCTTCGTAGCCGATGCCGCTGTTGGCCCCGGTGATGAGGGCGATTTTGCCGCTCATATCGGGGATATTTTTGGATGTCCAGCGATTATTTTTTGCCATGTTTGTCTCCTGTAAGAGGTTACGAAGGGAATATTTTAGAGCTCACCAGTCTGTAGTGCACAAATTCTGGCATGGTTCAAAATACTGAGAATCTAGCTTGACAAATTTGAAGCATGGGAAAACACGAATATGCACGAATTGGCCGAATTACACGAATTTTTCATGACTTTATTCGTGCAACTCGTGATATTCGTAATCATTCGTGTTAAACCTGTGACGCTAATTGTAAAGGCATGTCCTGAGCTTGACGAAGGGTGTTTTTGGTTCAAAATGAGCCATGCCGTTTTTCTTTGCGACTTTGCGACTTTGCGTGATATTCTTTGTGTGCCTATCATCTTGTTGACCATTACAGATAAGGTACAAAAAGGCCCTTTTGAAATTGACAGTAGGCGCCTATGCTATAATGATTCTACCAAGACACACCCAAATGATTTAGGGGGAGCGTAGCTCTGAGAAACTTCAAAGGAGAATGTAGATGATCAACGGCGATTTCGTAGCTCAAGTTTCACCAGGCATTAAGCTGCTTAGCGATGACCAGAAGCAGGAGATTCACGGCGCGACCTTAGAGTTGCTCCGCCGAACGGGGGTGAATGTTTTGGTCCCGGAGGTGCGCGAGTTATTGAAGAAAGCCGGCTGCTGGCTGGATGGTGAGAGGGTACGCATTCCCTCGCATTTGATTGAATGGGCCATCCGCAGCGCTCCGACGCGGGTGGTGTTGTGCGACCGCGACGGCAACCCCGCCATGGAATTGGAAGGCCGCAAGGGTTACTACGGCACCGGCTCGGATACCCCCTTCGTGCTGGATGCCTATACCGGCGAGCGCCGTGAGGCCGTTCTGGCGGATGTTGCCAACGTAGCCAAACTGGTGGATGCCCTTGAGCATATCGACTTTCTGATGTGTATGGGTATCGCCTCGGATGTGACTGAGAATCTCTCTGATCTGTATCATTTCCGGGAGATGGTCTCGAATACAACCAAGCCAATTATTTATACAGCCTGGAGCCGCCGCAATCTGGAAGCGATCATCGAGATGGCTGAAGCCGTCGCCGGGGGTGCTGAGGCTTTGCAGCGCAATCCTTTCTGCGCCCTGTACAGCGAACCGATCTCCCCATTGACTCATGCTGAGGAGAGCTGCGAAAAATTGCTCTTCCTGGCTGATAAGGGATTGCCGGTGGTCTATACCCCAGGGATGATGGTCGGGGCCACTGCGCCAGTGACGGTTGCCGGAGCGCTGGTGCAGGCCAACGCCGAGCAGCTCAGCGGCTTGCTGATCACTCAGTTAGTCCGCGAGGGCGCGCCGATGATCGGGGCGGGCGGCATCCTGTTTATGGATATGGGGCAAGGATTAATTTCCTACGCCGCGCCGGAGGTAATGTTGGGGAATACTGCCTTCGCTGAGATGTGTCATTTCTACGAAATCCCCATCTTTGCTTTCTCAGGTTGCAGCGATGCCAAAGTATTCGACCAGCAGGCCGCCGCCGAGGGGGCCGTCTGGATGATGATCACAGCCCTGGGCGGCGGTAACTTGATCCATGATGTGGGTTACCTCGAAGGGGGTATCACGGCATCCTACGAACAGATCGCGGCGATGGACGAGGTCGCTGGTTTGGTCAAACGCTTTATGGGCGGCATCGAGATTAACGAGGAAACCATCGCCCTGGATGTGATCGACCAGGTCGGCCCTGGTGGTCACTTCGTTGGAGAAGAGCATACCTTCAAGCATTTCCGCCGCAACTGGGTGCCCAAGTTGTTCGACCGCTCTTCGCGTGAAAGCTGGGAGTTGGCTGGCTCGCTGACGATGGGAGACCGGGTCAATGCCAAAGTGCGCGATATCTTCGAGACATACCGGCCCGCGCCGCTAGATGAGGGGGTTGTAAAAACATTGGATGCGGTGATTGAAAAAGCTGAGGGGCGGATGAAATAATAATGAACCACAGATGAATAAGATGAAAACAGATATTTGATTTTTATCCAATTTATCTGTATTCATCTGTGGCTTCCTGCTAAATGTGCTGAAGAGAGCTATTTCCCAAAATCTTCCCATAGGATTTGCCCCATAGCCCCTAATAACAAGTCAGCATCTGCTATCGAAAAAGGCATCGGTGGGCGGATCTTGATCACGTTGTGATAGGGGCCGTCGATGCCCAGCAGCACCCCCAACTCGCGCATGCGATTGGCGATAAACGTGGCTTCTGCGGCGGCTGGTTCTAGGCTCTCTGGGTGTTGTACCAACTCCACGCCCAGGAACAACCCAGACCCTCGTACGTCTCCCACAAGGGGGTAGGAGTCTTCAAAGATGCGTAATCCCTCGAGCAAGTAATTCCCCACTTGCAGAGCATGATCCTGTAATCCTTTCTCCAGAACGACATCCAACACCGCCATACCAATCGCGCACGAGACCGTGTTGCCGCCAAAAGTGCAGAAGAACTCCATGCCGTTATCGAAAGCCGCGGCGATCTCCGGGCGGGTGATCACCACGCCGATGGGATGACCGTTGCCAATGGGTTTGCCCAGCACGACGATATCGGGAACAACGCCGTGGTCCTCGAAGGCGTAGAAATTCGTACCGGTGCGGCCATAGCCGGTTTGCACATCGTCAGCGATACACAGCCCCCCTGCGGCGCGCACGTGTTCATACACTTGGCTTAGATAACCTTCGGGCAGGAAGATTTGGCCGGCTACGCTGGGGCAGATTTCGGCGATAAAGCCTGCGGGGCCGCGGCCTTCTTTCTGCATTTGCTCGATGGCCTCCTTGGCGTGCTGAGCGTATTTGTGTCCTGCCTGGGGATCGTCGGCTTTGTAAGGGCCGCGATACGTATCGGGGATGGGGATGGTGTGCACCCAAGGCGGCGCGCCAGAGCCTCCTGGCCCGTCGTGTTTATAGGGGCTGATGTCGATCAGCGAGGTGGTATGGCCGTGATAGGAGCTTTCTAAGACAAGCATATCCTTTTGTCTGGTATAAGCGCGGGACAGGCGCAAGGCCAGCTCGTTGGCCTCGCTGCCGGAGTTGACGAAGAAACAAACGCTCAACGGCTCTGGCAGCGTGGCGATGATCTTTTGGGCGTATTGATTGAGGTAATCATGCAGGTAGCGGGTGTTGGTGTTGAGCACCCTCATCTGCTCTCGCCCGGCTGCTACGACGCGCGGGTGGCAGTGCCCTACGTGGGGTACATTGTTGTAGGCATCGACGTAGCGCCTGCCGGTCTCATCGAAAAGATATTGCTTCCAGCCCCGCATGATCTTGAGCGGTTCGTTGTAGCCGATGCTCAGGCTTCTGCCGATCAGTTTTTGCCGCGCTGCTAAAGTTTCGACTTTGCTGGGCTGGGGTTTAGGAAATTGTTTCTCGGGGATGCGCAGGATCAGGTTGGGGTCAGGCGAAAAGGCTTTCCAAATCTCCCGTTGGCTGGCCTGACAAACGCCGGGGAAATCGCAATCAAGATCGAGTAAATCTATGATGATCTGGAAGTGCAGGTGCGGTGTCCAGCCGCCGTTGACCTCCGCGGTGCCGATCTCCCCTAGCTTATCCCCGGCAGTGATCTTCTGGCCGTTCTTCAGCCCTTTAGGGGATGCCTCGTTGAGATGGCCGTACAGCGTGTAAAACGGCGTGCCGGTGCCGTCGTCGGTGTGGTGCTCCAGGATGATCACCGGGCCGTAACCCGGAGGGTGGGGGGCCTGGTTGTCCTGGAAGGCGTACACCTGGCCATCCAGCGGGGCGTAAACCGGAGTGGCGGGTGCTGCAAAGAGATCTATGCCGAGATGGATGGTACGGTGTTCGTCAGTCAGCCTGTCGCCGGTGGCAAAGGCTGGTGTGGTGTACAGCAGCCGGGCTTCGTCATATTGCCCGATGCCGACCAGGACTCGCGCGGCTTCCATCTGGCTGAACAGACGGGGGGTCAGGGTGGATTCTGTCATTGAGGTTTGATCTGCCCCCAAGAGCGGGCTGCTGATACCCAGGTCGAAAACGACGAGCGGCGCAGTAGTTAAATCTACATCTAAGATTGGCGCAACTTGAGCATCGGTTTTCAGCCATTGGATGACTGTCTCGGTTCGAGGCAGCGGAGTCAACCCGCAGGCCTGGCGGAAGGTGGCTTCGGCGAAACGGGGGTGGATTTTAGCCAGTTTTGGCAGCGTGTTGTGGATTGGTCCCTGGCTGATGGTCAGGTATTCGTCGTCTGGGCGCTGGCTGGCTTGCTGAGCGGTGATGCAGGCGCTGATACAAAGCCTCATGCAAGCCAGCCCAAAGATGGCGCTGATCTCCTGCTCCGTGAGCGGATTCTCGATGTGGTAGCTCTGTACCACCAGCGCTGCTGTCGCCAGCGGGTCGGGCTTGTCGAGCACCGCGTAGGCGATGGCGATGGCTAAGTCGGCGACAGTGAAGCTGTACACCATATCGCCAAAGTCGATGATGCCGACAACTTGCTGGTTTCGCGTGTAGAGATCATCGCCGCCGCCGACAATAACGTTGTACTCATTGGCGTCGTTGTGAATCACACCTCTGCGTAATTTGGGCAGCAGGGGAAGTACATTATTCTCGAAATCGAGCGCGAACTGATCGATCAACTGACGGAGTTTAGTATCTGTGATAAATGATCCATACTCTTTCACCACACCCAGGGCGTTGGCCAGATCCCATTGAAAATCGCGCCGGGTTGCCGGATGATCGAAGCTGGCAAAGGCGCGGTCCAGCCGTCCAAGATATTCCCCCAGGTTTTCGTAAAAATTGGTAGTCTGACGCCGGATTTTTCCGTAAGGAGTGCCTGGTAGATAGGAAACCAGGCGCACAAAATGAGTTTCTCCTGTTGGTGATTGAACACTGGTGATCGAATCCCCCAATAGTGTGCGTACAACCTGTGGGCACGAAAAGCCATGTTCGGCGAGATGCGCCAAGGCCTGATTTTGAGCATCTAGCGAGGCTTTTTCTTCACCGGCGTTGGAGATCTTGAGGACATAACGTTCTCCGGTGTCAGCGTGGAGCAAGAAATTCTGATCGCTATAACTGGGCAGTGGCGCCATCCCCCCCGTGATACCGTAGAATTCCTGAATAAGGCGGCGCGCTTCTTGCTCGCTGAAGCAGGGTGTTTGAATAAGGAGTGACATGTTATTTATTTCTTGGCGCAAGTTTCAAGAGTGCGTAGTTGACTTTTCTTTCTTCACTTGAAACTACTCAGGAATAAGTGAATATTTTCATTTCTGTACTGGTCAATAGAAGGTTGAACAACTGATTTTTATAAGGAACCCAGGAATCCAGGAATTATTTCTCCTGCATACCTACGTTCCTGGATTCCTTATGAATCACTACACGGTGTAAGTGTTCAAACTTCTATTGATGAAAATAGGATGTTTTCATTTCTTGCCAAAGATTTTCTCTTGATGAGTCTTCGTGCCTTTGCGTCTTTGTGGTGAAAAAAATGATCCTATGGAATTAGCGATAACCTAGCGGGCGGGCGTCAGATAAAAGAGCACCGCAAAGTAGTGGCACAGGCTGCCTCCCATCACGAAGAGATGCCAGATAGCGTGGGTGTAGCGGTATTTCTTCAGGGCATAGAAGATCACCCCCAGCGTATACACCATCCCACCCACACCTAGCCAGATCAACCCACCCAGGGGAATATTGGCCAGCATTTCTTTGAAAGCCACCACGCTCAACCAGCCCATCAAAATATAGGCCAGCACAGATAATTTCTGGAAGCGATGGATGAACAAAGCCTTGAAGCTGACTCCCAGCACGGCCAACCCCCAAACGATAGCCAGCAGAGTCCAGCCCAGGGTGCCGCGGATGCCGACGATCAGGAAAGGCGTATAGGTTCCGGCAATCAGCAGGAAAATCGAGGCGTGGTCGATGACTTTGAACACCCGTTTGACGCGTGGATTTTGGAAGCTGTGATAGAGCGTCGAAGCCAAGTACAAAAGCACCAGGGTGACGCCATAGATGCTGAAGCTGACGATATGGTAAACGTCACCGAATAAAGCGGCTATAGCTACCAATAAGGTCAGCCCGGCAATGCTCAACCCTGTGCCAATGCCGTGGGTGATACTGTGGGCGATCTCCTCGCCTAAAGAATATATTTTCGTTTTGGCTCTATCTTTCAAATCTTTGAGTTGTGGTTGCATATCTCATCTCCATGAAACTGTTCCGGTATTATCTGAGCAAACTAAACACAAATATTAAACCTAGCTATCTGACAGTTTTTGCTTTGCTTTGCGTGCCTCTGGCATTGCACGCCTTCGGCGATCACGAATAAGCTCGAATGGCACATGAGAAGCACACCTTCGGTGATGGCACGAATGCACTTTTGTGAGCAACAAAAACACAATTTTATTCGTGAAATTCGGTAAATTCGTACCCATTCGTGAGCGCCTAAGGCGCTCGAGCTTTTTTCCAAAACTGTCAGGTAGCTAGATATTAAACCACTAAGGGCACGAAGATGCACGAAGTTTTTTTGATTTTTCCTTTGCGAATCTTTGTGCTCTCGCTAACGGCGCACATAGCGTGTGTGGTGTTGGGTGATGGTCATATCTCACACGTCCCCATAGACAAACAAATCGCCGATCGACTGGCGCATGTAATTGTATCGGATGGCCTCGCCGAAAATATGGGCTACTGAGAGAACCTTCAGCTTGGGGTGGCGTTTCTCTGGCGGAATGGGTACGGTGTCGGTGGTGACCACTTCGGTAATCTCAGGGATTTCCACCAGTTTCTCCAGGCCGCCATGCACAAAGACTCCGTGTGTGCAGACTACCCAGATATCTTCGATACCCTGTTCGATAAGATGTTTGCTGAGTTCCAGGATCGTGCCGCCAGTGGCGATTTCATCATCATAGATCAGGGCAGTCTTATGCCCGCTGACTTGCGCGCCGACCATCCCGTTGAAGCGCACCTCCGTGTCAGAGATGCGTTCTTTGTTGCCCGCGGCGACGGGTCTGCCCAATTCTCTGGCAAAACGCGCAGCTGATTTTGCTCCCCCCATATCACCAGCGACCACGATGGTTTGCGACAGATCGCGTTCTTTGAAGTGGCGCATAAAGACAGGCCGACTGCTGAGCGGGTCGGCGGGCATGGGGAAGAAGCCGTGCACCTGAGGGGAGTGCAGCATCATAGTCATCACATGCGTAGCCCCGGCCGTTTGCAGCAAATCGGCTACCATCCGCGCAGTGATGGAGATGCGCGGGGCATCCTTTTTGTCAGAGCGAGCAAAGGAATAGTAAGGGATGATCGCATGGATCTCGCGCGCTGAGGCTGCCTTGGCGATATCCAACATCATCAACAATTCGACCAGATGGTCGTTGACTGGCGGGCTCAACGACTGCACGATGTAAACGTTGCGCGAGCGCACGCTGGCGCCAAGTTGCAGGAAAAGATTGTCATTGCTGAAACGGCTGACAGCCGTCTTTTCCAGCGGCACGCCCAAATGCTCGGCTATTTGCGCAGCCAACGTTGGGTGGGAGCTGCCGCTGAAGAAACGCACTTCTGATGGGTCAAGGGTTTTTACAGTCATTTCTTTCCTTTTATCACGAATGGTTTCGAATGACACAAAGCACACGAATTTTTTAGTCGAAATTTCATGATAAGCTAATCTCCTTGGCCGAAGGCCGATACATAATCCCAGCGGAAGTTGCAGCATTCTGCGCCCATGCCGATAGTTTGAGTACGCCCCCATTTTATGGATTCAGGCATGACAGCCATCAAAATATCGTCCAGCTTACAGAAAACCGGGGTGAGTTCGGGCGTTTCGTAGTAGTTGAGGATGTCGAGATAGAAACAATGCTGCATATCGAAAGCCAGGCTGTGTTCATCATCAGCGACCATTGTATATTGCCAACCCGGCGCAGGGAAGAATTTATCCATGGTGAAGCGCACCAATCGCCGAAATATCGTGAAGTTCTCTGGGAAATACTTCATGGTCTGATTCATCCTCATATTTGGTGGGGGCGCCTGGATAAACCATTTTTCGAAAATATCATCGATCTCATCCAGGGCTGCTTTCTCATCCATACCCTGCTCACAAAGAATCTGATAGAGCGCCAGCCCAGGGAGAATATTGCCCACCACGTGGGCGTTAAAGACTGGGCGCTCGAAAACGGGCCGGCGGGCTTTCAGTTCTTCATAACGCTGCCGGACGCGAGCCATAAAAACAGCGGCATCAATCTCGCCGTGACTTTCCGCCAAAATACGCTGCCAAATCCTGGCATTGGGCATCCGCGAGGTATTCAAAGCTTTATGTGCCATCAGGCCGCCGATAGCGCCCAAAGCCAATCCAAACCAAAATCTTGATTTATTTATAGCCATCATTCCTCCTGAAAAGATGCTCTACCAAAACCCTGGAAGCAGACGATAGCGCGTTTCTTGGGTGAATTCCTTGTAGCCAGGCAATTCTTCCTGAAGCGTCCTATCTTCCAGCGCGGTGCGGATCACCGTCAAGATGGCAACTAAGCCCCCAGGGATCAGAGCCCACCACGAACCCAGCAAGAAGGGTACCATCACCTCGAAGAGGATGCCCCCAATATAAGCAGGATGCCGAACGAACTTATAAGGTCCAGTGTTGCATACCTGATGACCGCGATCTTCCTGGTAACGAACGACCATCGAAAAATAAGCATTCTCAGTCATCGCCCAGGTATTCAGGGCATAGCCGAAAGCAGACAGCAGCAGCGCCACAATATGCACCCACACCGGCATGGATGCCGACCAGCCGTTTCGGATATCCAACCCGGCCAGGATGTATTTGACCAGGGTCGCAATGCCAATAGTGCTTATGAGCCATTTGTCCCAGGATTTCATCCCTTCAATACTGCGTTGGGCGCGCTCGGCCAGCAGTTCCGGGTGACGAGGGATCAACAAAACCGCATTGGCTCCTACCCAGAGGGCATAAATCCCCACCAGGGCCCAGCCCCATCCCCATTTCCAATCTCCCGCGCTCCAGAACAGGATTGCCGCTACCATGATCGTGCCCATGATTTCGCGGATCAGCCAGCGGGTCACTAAGCGAGATGTTTCTTGATCTTTTGTGTTCATTCTGGTTTCCTTCCACTATAAATGCCGTAGCCCATATACTCTGTGTACTGTTTCGGATTAGATGACATATATTTCATCAATGAACGAGTTTCGCGATCTGAGAAGAGCAGCCGGAAAAACCGGCCTAAGATTTTCATATAATCCCCAAAGCCCACCAGTCCACTTTGATTGCGGGCTTCACCACGCATGGTGACCGGGTGATTTTCGTTATGCAGATCAACCAATCCAGAATTTTGGAAGAGGGTTTCCCAGACTTCAGGGAAATGGAGCTGTTGCCCGGTTGCTTCTCCAATAATCCCCACAATCTCTTCCGATGGAACCTTTCCCCAAATCGCTTCCGTGAAGCCAATATAACCTCCCGGTTTCACCACCCGAATATATTCATGCATGGCCTTTTCTTTGTCTGGCACAAAGGCGTTTACCGACTCACAAATCAGGGCATCAAATTGATCATCTTCGAATGGTAAATCCTGGGCATCTCCAATGCGAAATGCCATCTGGTCTGTGAGACCTTTAGCTTCAGCCCATCTTTGTGCGCTCTCGATCATGCCCGGCAAGAGGTCGACTCCCACAACACGGCAGCCAAAATTTTCAGCCACATAGGCCGCAGAGATTCCGGAACCAGAACCGACATTCAAGAGGGTTTTCCCTGGTTCTAATTTGCACAACTCTGCCAGCTTTTGAGTGGCATTGGTGCCCCCCAGGTGTTTCGTGTGCCCCATCTTGGCCTGCATATCGAAGTACATGGGCAGGCCGTAATCTGCGGCGCGCACTTCTGTTTGATCTGACATCAGTATCTCCTTCACCAAATCCCTGGTACTAAACGGTAACGAGTCTGCTTGATATATTCCTTATATCCTGGCAGTTCTTCCTGGAGGGTTCTATCTTCCAGCGCGGTCCGGATCACGGTGAGGATGACAGTTATCCCCACAGGGATGAAGGTCCACCATGAACTCAAGATCAAGGGAGTCACTAAAAAGTAGATGAGTCCACCCACGTAACCGGGATGACGCATGATCCGGTAAGGGCCAGTGTTGCAAACTGTATGTCCACGATCAGTCTGGATGCGCACCAACGCTGAGAAGAAACGGTTTTCCAGCATTGCCCATACTGCCAGGAGATATCCTACAATCCCGACAACAAACGCCCCAACCTGAACCCCAAAGGTGGTCCCTGTTGACCAGGCGAAGCGTTTGTCCAGACCGGCAACGATTACCATGACCAATGGCCCGTACATAGCAATCAAAGGCACGAGGGTTTTATCCCAGGCTTTTACCCCTTCGGCCTCATTGTAGCGGGCGCGTTCTTCGAGCATATCCGGGGTCTTTTTGTAAGCAACAGCTCTACTTACAACAGCCATAACAATAGCAAGCCCGAAATAAGCCCATGCCATCGGTATATTGATTCTCCCCGCGCAGATGAAATAAATCAGGGGATTGAGCAGCAAGTAGATTGCGAATCCAACGAAAGCTCGGAAGGTAAGTTTTTTATCTGTTTCAGGTTTTTCCGTCATGGTGATTCTCCTAACAATTTATGAATCCACGAAGAGGCACTAAAAGAAAAACTTAGTGATCTTAGTGTTTTTCGTGGACATATCTCTCCAACCACTTAGTAATTGCAGAGGCAATGCCCACCCCAATATTGGACAACTCCTGCAAACCAGCCTCGCCACGGGCATTATATATATCAAGGATACTCTCCCCAAGTTCATCTACTGTCCAGGCTGCTTTGCGGTAAGCCCAGATGCGGAAATCTTTGGCCTGTTCCAACTCCAGATCATAAGTCTTCAAGAATAAACCTTCAGCGAGGCGCTTATTGACTTCCAATAGGCCTGGTGCCACATAGCGCGGCATACGATCTAATAAATCATGTTTTTCACATAACTCCCGCACCACCAAACCAATGCGGGCGTTGTAAACACGCGGTGGTCCATACTGAGGTTTGCCATCAATCGGCCAGCGGTACAGCTTTCGGAAATGATCTTCTAGCGCGGGATCAAAGCCTTTGGCTGCTTCCAGGGTACGTTCAGCCTGAACGCCGTCCATGGTCAGGCCGCCAGCCAACACACATGATCCGCCGTGATCTTTGGTGGCGCGGATCAACTCGTCAAGATGTCTCTCATCATCGCCCACAAATGGCAGGATCGGCATCATTGAGGTACCCACGTAAATCCCAGCTTCAGCTAATTTCGCCATAGCCCCCAAGCGGCGTTTGACCCCAGGGCTGCGCGGCTCGAAGGCGCGCTTCAAAGTTGGATCCAGGTTGCTGATGCTAAAGAGCACCCCTACCCATGATTTTTTGTTGATCTCGACTAACAAATCCAGGTCACGGGCCAGCAGAGGCGAGCGTTCGACGATAAATAAGGGAAAACCAATCTGAAGCACAACTTCAAGCATGCCTCGCGAAAGTTTATATTTATCCTCGGCGGGCTGCTGCCAATCTCCCACAGAGATGATCTCTGGCTCCAAGCCGAAGATTTCCCCTTGCAGTCGTTCGACCGCATTGACCTTAACCCCGATCAAGCTATCAAACGTCTCCGGATCACGCCGACCCAGGTAGCGATTTCCGCGACAATAACAAAACTCACATCCACTGCGACAACCCACGTAGGGATAGGCAGTGTATTTTCCCCAGAACCAAGGGCCATCCACATGTTTGTGGACGTTGAGAATCTTTCGGGTGTGGTACTCTTGAAACTCGAGGCTCATGGCTCTCCTAGGAAAACGTGAAACGTAATGCGAGACGTTTTACGCTTCACGTTTCGTGTTTCACTCGCATTTTCTGCTCTTCCGAGAGAAACTTCATCGCTTTGTTACGCATGATCGCCCTATGCTTCCGGTGAACTTGTCCCGGCAACCAATCTGCCATCAACTTGGGGTAGTAACGCCCCAGGGTTTTCAACCCCCACCCGACACCCTTGACGGCATCCATCTCCCATTCAGTGAACATTGGCTCCAATAGATTTATTAGGGAGGCAGCATCCTCTTCGAGATCAGGATTCCCTTTGGATCGCTTGGCCCAAAAATGGGCTCCCACACCTACGGCGCGGCGCACCCATCGGTTAGGATGATCACGCCAAAATTGAAGGAGAGTCAGGGCCTCCTCGAAGTGGGTCACCAGGCTCGGGCCGGGGACTCGTTCCCCAAGGATATCAGCCCCATACCATACATCTGCAGCGATAATATAATCTTGTGCTCGTGAGAAGGCTCCCCTTAGATCTCGATCCAGTTGCGTTTTGAGCGCGCCCCCGATGACTGCCCACCCCCCTTCGGTCTTATCTTCAGAAATACGCGCCACAAAGTTGTTTACACCCTCCAGTGACCCCGCTCCGATGATGCCCCCAATGCGATCCAGATATGTGAAACGCGTACGCTGGTTCAATATCGGCAGCAACAGCGCGTAAGCCAGCTCCACTGCTCCCCCCTGAACGTGATCTGAAATCTGTTCAGCAAGTTGGGTAGCTTCTTTCATATTCATGGGGGCCTCCTGGTCGATCAGAGCATATTCAGGGTGTAGAGGGGATTTTGAGCACCAGGCCCACCACATATCCAACCAGCGCGCTGATGATGCCAATCACGGCCATCTCAAGGCCGCTCTTAGTAGGATGGCCTACGGTGATACGCGCCTTATAAAAACCAACCACGAACAGAACAATCGCTGAGATGAGCAGAGATATCCACAAACTCATCCCAATCGGCAAGAACATGAAAGGCAGCAAGGGGATCAGAGATCCGACCACCGCGGCAATGCCAACGATCAGCGCGGAACGAAGGGCATCGCGGCGGTTCGTGGGTGTCAGTTGGTGCTCCTCGGCCATCATCACGCCTACCCAGACATCTTTGTCGGCGGTGATCTTTTCGACGATTTGATCCAGCAGCTCGCCTTCGAAACCCTTTTGGCGATAAATCTCGCGGATCTCCTCCCGCTCAACCGCAGGAACCAGATGAACGTGGCGATATTCCCGCTCGCGCTCGCTTTCGTAATGGGCAGTTTCGGCCAACATAGATGTGTATGCCACAGCCGCCATGGAAACAGATTCGGCAAAGGTTGCTGCCATTCCTGCCACAAATACGATTTGGGCATCACGAGTCGCCGCAGCCACGCCCAAAACAATGCCCAACACATTGACCAAACCATCCTGCCCTCCCAGGATCACATCGGCGAGGGTAGGTTTGTGTCGATGGGGATCGAGATGTACGTGGTATTTCAGTTGTTCGTGATCGTGATCTTCCAGATGTTGTTCAGAGATTTCAATGGTCATATTTCGATCCTAAGTGAGCGTCCAAAAATAACTTCCCTGTTTGTAGTGCTCGCTTCGCCGAAGGCGTGCCCGTGGCAAGCGTGCTGAAGCCCGCACTACGAACAAGTTATTTATGGACAGTTACTAAATAACCGCGAAGTACACGAAGAGGCACGAAAATATTACGGAAAATTGGTGTCCTTCGTGATCCTTAGTGGCCCTTTGTGGTAAGTTTTTTACCTTCTAGACCGCAGCAGACGCATCCCATTGAGGGTGACAAATAATGAAGCGCCCATATCGGCAAAGACTGCCATCCATAGGGTAGCCACGCCAAAGAAAGCCGCTACCAGGAAAAAGGCCTTGATGATCAGCGCAAACCAGATATTGAAACGAATGGTGCGCAAGGCTTTGCGCCCCAAACGAATAGCGACGGGCAATTGAGAAAGATCATCAGCCATCAGGGCTATATCGGCTGTCTCCAATGCCTGCGCGGTACCCGCGCCTCCCATTGCGATGCCAAGGCTGGCAGCAGCCAGGGCCGGAGCATCGTTGATGCCATCACCAACCATGGCAACATGGTCGAATTCATTCATCAAGGCTTGTACAGCGCTGAGCTTATCTTCCGGGAGCAAGCCTGCGCGGACATTATCGACACCTAAAGCACTACCCACAGCCTGAGCTACATTAGCGTTATCACCGGTCAGCATCACTGTGCGCTGAGTGCCAACCTGTTTTAGGGTAGCCAGAGCCGCCTGGCTGCTATGCCGAGGTGGATCACTCACGGCAATATACCCGCACAGATCATCATCTTGGCCGACGATCATCACCGTTTGACCAGCAGCCTCTTCAGCCTCTACTCGCTCACAAAAATCCTTGCTGGTAATCGATGAATCATCATGCAAGTACAGCGTACAATCGGCGACAGTAATGCCGCCATTGTCGGTGTGGAACAAGTCGTGATTGCCAACGGTGATTTGTCTTCCATCGACGAGGCCGCGAATTCCCCGCCCGAGCAGCATTTCGACATCGCGCGCCTCAAGGTCGGGCAAATTACCCTTTTTGGCTGCCCGGCTGATGGCACGAGCCAGCGGGTGGTTGCTGCGGCGTTCCACTGCGGCCGCTAAAGCGAGCATCTCATCACAATGCTCACACACCACATCGGGATGGCGTTGGCGTTCTTCGTGGCAGCAATCATCCACACAGGCGATAGCTGTGAGTTCAGGGCGGCCATGAGTCAGTGTGCCGGTTTTATCGAAGGCGATCACCTGCACCTTGCCTAATGATTCGAGAAATGCCCCCCCTTTGACCAAAACCCCGCGACGGGCCAGCGCTGAAATGGCGCTGACTACTGTCACAGGTGTGGCTATGACCAGCGCACACGGGCAGGCAATCACCAACATCGTCAAAGCTCGATACAGCCAGCCATGCCCAGCAGGTGTGTCCAAAAAGGGCTGTCCGAAAAGAAGCGGCGGGAGCGCGGCGATCAACACCGCCCCGATGACTACAGCAGGGGTGTAAATGCGTGCAAAACGATCCACAAAGCGTTGAACGGGAGTTTTTTGAGATTGGGCTTCTTCCACCATATGGATCAAGCGCGCCACGGTGTTGTCATCTGCCAGGCGGGTGATCTCGATTTCCAAGACACCCTCGCTGTTGACTGTGCCCGCATAAACTTCTGAACCAATATCCTTTTCAACAGGGAAACTCTCGCCTGTGATCGGGGCTTGATCCACGGCTGAGCGACCGGCGCGCACAACGCCATCCATGGGGATGCGCTCCCCAGGTTTGACCAGGATCAAATCGCCCAGGTTCAAGTCTTCCACCGGGAGAACCTGATCGTGCGTGCCGCACCAGGGGCAAGGGCCGCCTTCGTAAACACGGGAAGAAGTCGGACTTTTTTGATCTTCCGGCGATAGTTTTTCCTGGATGTCGGAAAAGTCCGACTTCTTTGTCTCATCGTCTAGCGGTTGCCCTAAGTGACCTTCACAATCCATACAGCTTTGGATCACTGTTGCCTCAAGCGGAGCCAGCAGCATCAAACTGCGGATGCTGTCTCGGGCGCGCTCCATGGTGAAGCCTTCCAAAGCCTCTCCCAGGCTGAACAGCACAATTACCGTGGCGGCTTCGCCATACTCGCCGATGGCGAAAGCCCCTACTGCGGCGATGGTCATCAGTACGTTGATATCCAAACCCTGGCCGCTGCGTAATGCCATCCAACCAGAACGGGCCGGGTAGTAGATACCTACCAGTCCACCAAACGCAAACAGGCCAATTTTTACTGCTTCAGGAAGGCCCATCCAGCCCGCGGTAAAGGCCAACAAAACCAGCACCATGCCGATCAAAGCAAATAAATTACACGGGCGGCGGATTACTTCCCAGGCCAACGCCCAGTTCGACAATACCACTGGACGCTCGCCAACTTGTGCTACGCCATAGCCCATATCTTGAATATATTTGCGGATTTGAGTCTCATCCAGCGCATCTTCTGCACCAGAGATGTTCATCTTGGCTGTAGTGAAGTTGACGCTGCACTCAGCCACACCTTCCAGGTTACCCGCGCCTTTCTCAAGAGTCAGAGCACAATCGGCGCAGTCCATGCCGGTAATGTTAAGTTCAAGGGTATCAGGCATTGCTTATTCCATTAAATCTCAGTATTAAAATACCTACAAGCGAACCGCGAAGACGCGAAGTGCGCTAAGAATTGCTTATATTGCTTTGCGCTCTTCGCGTCTTCGCGGTGAATAATCACAAAATTCCTACTACAAGTCTCCAGACCTGAGCTACCAGGAAGGTGATTGCAAAGCCCATCGCTACTGGCAATAGAGAGGCAATCGTAGTCCATTTAGCGCTGCCCGTCTCTTTGTAGATGGTGTAAATCGTGGTGCTGCAGGGGTTATGGAGCAGGCTGAACAACATCAGGTTGACGGCGGTCAATAATGTCCAGCCGCCAGCCTGGAAGAGAGTCATCATTTCAGCATTGGAATCCAGCTCGAACATCACACCTGCTCCGCCGCCAACATCGGTTGCGTTGGTGACCAATACTGTCAGCATCAGGATGGTAGGGATGACAATCTCATTGGCGGGGATAGCGACGATATACGCCACCAAAATCACACCATTCAAACCCAGGAAAATACCAAAGGGATTGAGGAAGTTTATCAGGTATTCGGCGATGCTCACGCCAGCAATATTGACATTGGCTGATAACCAGATCACCGCGCCGGCGGGCATGGCGAAGATTATCGCCCGCCAGAGTACGATCAAAGTGCGGTCGATCATCGACGTGTAGATCGTCTGCCAGATGCGGGGAGGCCTGTAGGGGGGTAGTTCCAGGCTAAAAGTAGACACCTCACCACGCAAAACGGTGCGAGAGAGTCCCCAGGAAACCGCAAAGCTCAGAAAAATGCCTAATACTGCAATCCCCACCACAGCCAAAGCAGATATCAATCCTGCTAACTGAGATGAGACCAAACCGCCAATAAACAGCGATGCGATCAGGATTTGAGTGGGCCAGCGTCCATTACACAGGGCGAAGTTATTGGTGATGATGGCAATCAAACGCTCGCGCGGGCTGTCGATCACCCGCGCGGCCACCACGCCAGCAGCGTTGCAGCCAAATCCCATCGACATGCTGAGAGCCTGCTTGCCATGGGCGCCGACTTTTCTGAACATATTATCCAGGTTGAAGGCCACGCGTGGGAGATAGCCAAAATCTTCCAACAGCGTGAACAACGGGAAGAAGATCGCCATCGGCGGCAGCATCACGCTGACCACCCAGGCTGTCGCCAGATACATGCCATCGAATAGAAAACCACTCAGCCACCAGGGCATCCCGATAGTAGCAGCAAAGCCCATCAAGGCCGGGTGGATGGTATCGATAAACAGCGTAGCTAACATAGCCGAAGGGACATTAGCCCCGGCGATGGTCAACCAGAAAACGAGAGTCAACAGCAGCAGCATCAAGGGGAATCCCCATGTGCGACTGGTGACCAGGCGATCAATGGCGCGATCCAAATCAAAGCGAGGCTTTTCTTCAGGATGGGTGATGGCGCGGTCAGCAATGCGCGCCGCGTCGGTGTAGATCGATTCCATCACCTGTTCGTGAAAATCACTGCTGACTTCCCAGCGCAAGGCGTATGCAGTGCTGAGGATTTCCTCAGATGTTATTGTTTGTTGCGTACTCATAAAATCTCCATTGTTTGGTGATTAGTAATTGGCGATTGGTAAATTGGTTAGGTAATTGGCGCTTGGATTTTAGCCAAAGTTGCCATTTCCCAATTTACCAAAACCAATTCACTGGTTTCCAATTTACCAAACTACTGATTACCAACAACTTGCAGTTGGGCAGCTCTTTGTTCCAGGCTGCCATAAGTCAGGTCACCTAACTCGCCCTTACGAAAGGCTTCGGCGATACGTTCATCGCCATCCAATAAACGCAAAGCCACCCAGCGGGGATTCGGCAGATCGGGTAAGGCCACCTCAATTTGCTCAACCAACTGGGAAACGGCGTGCTTGAGTGCTGGAGACTCATAACGCACACGATAGGGCTTAGCAACTGTTTCGCCCGTAGCAACCTCGTGAATGGCCTGCAAGAGCATATCCATGCCCTGGCCATGGCGGGCGACAGTGGGCACAACCGGCACACCCAAATCACGCGCCAGACGGCGGTCATCAACCTGGAAGCCGTGCCGTTCAGCTTCATCGATCAAGTTCAGGCAGATCACCACGCGATGGGTGATTTCCATGACCTGCAAAGCCAGGTTTAGATTACGTTCTAGACGCGTTGCATCTACCACCACGACCGAAACATCTGGCTGACCGAACAGGATGAAATCTCGGGCCACTTCCTCATCCAGGCTGGTGGCTAACAACGAATACGTACCAGGCAGGTCTACCATTTTGTATCGGTTGCCGGCGTACTCGAAACCGCCTTCGGCACGCGTGACGGTTTTTCCGGGCCAGTTGCCAGTGTGTTGGCGCAAGCCGGTCAGGGCATTGAAAACCGTACTTTTCCCTGTGTTGGGGTTACCCGCCAGGGCCACCGCGAAATCCCAATCTTCCATATCCACACCCAACTTGAGCAAGTTCGCCGCGTTGTGAACCGGGCAAGTTTCGCATGGGGACGCAGTGGGGGTTTGAGGGATAAGTGTTTTTTTAGTCATAATTCATGTTTCGTAAAAAAGACGGAAGACCGGAGACCGACGACGGAAAACTCCGGTCATCGGTCGTCCGTCCTCCGTCATTATTCACCCATCATCATTCGGCCACGCGCCTCACATGAATATGATCAGCCTGGGTTGACCGTAAAGCGATCACAGCACCGCGCACGCGATAACCCACAGGATCACCGCTGGGGCTGCTTATTTCGGCTTCGATGACTGTGCCAGGCAGGATGCCTAAATCCATTAAACGACGACGTTCAGTGCCCCGAATGCGGGGTGTGATCCCGATGACCTGGCCCGACTCTCCAGGGGTGAGGCTGGTCAGTGTTTCCCCAAGGGTTTCCTCTTCCCGAACTTCATCAGGCAGCGGTTCAACCGAGATATTGGCTGCAATCAATGGGGCCAAAGTATGCTCATCCCCGCCAGCCCAGAAGCGTATCCTTCGTGACGAAGATTCGACCATGTGAACGATCATGCCCACATGCAAGCCCTCCGCCACCAATTGGGCGAAGACAGCCTCCGGCTCATCCTCGATATGAACGATGCGAGCAGGTCTGTCAACCTCCATCGCAGGTAACGCCACACGCTCCCGGTAAACCATCGCGCCATCAGCCGTGGGAATAGGGTCGCCGTGGGGATCATGAGTAGGATTACCAAGCCTCGCCGAAAGTCGACTGGTTTCATCGGGCGAAAGCATGTGTTCGTAAAGATCAGCCTGACCATGCCATTCAGCCTCTTCAAACCCGGTAGCATCAGCCAGATAACGTTCCCACAGACGGTGAGCGCGAATTATATGCAAAGCATAGTCGCGCCCCGCAGGGGTCAGATGGAAATTCTCTCCCTCCACCTGAAGCAAGTCGCTAGCCTCGAGCTTTTCAAGTAGATCAGCGATTTCATCACTGCGCACATTCAAAGCGCCGGCAAGACTCTTTATTGTCGGCCGCCGGTCGTGGATTTCACATTGATGGATATGTTTGAGAGCATCTTCACGCAGCACACGCGCTGTCATCTTGCGGGCGCGCTGCCAACGCCAAAACATACCGCGCTCAGGACGAAAAATCCAAACGCCGAGAACGGTCAGAAGCGCGGCTATTATTAAGGAAATAAGGGGGTTTGGCATGGTAATCTGGGTATCAGGTATCAGGTATCAGGTATCAGGTATTGGGTATTCGTTCTGAATGCTAAACACCTAATCCCAAATACCTAATTAGCTAATTCACTTCCTCTGCCGATAAAGTTCTGGATCGACGACGGCTGCCATGGCGGCCTCGTCTAACTCAATACCCAGGAAGCGGTTGATCTGCTCGATCTGGGGCTGTGGAGCATCGAGCAGATTATTATAATCAACGTCGATATAACGCAGGTTGGATTGCTGCTTCATCCAATCCTCAACCTGCTTGATGTGCTTTTGGAATAACACGGTCATCGTGTCGTCATCGACTTTCTTTTCCTCGCCGCGGCGCTCCAACATCTTGCCCTGGGAGGCCAGCACCTCGTCCATTTTGCGGCGCATGAAGAGCACGCGATACTCATAACCGGGAGGCAAGTCCACCAATAAAGCGCCGATAACTTTGACGACTTTGCCTTGCGCCTCGGGCAGCCAGGCCATATCACCTTCTTTGAGTTTCTTGGCGCGTTCGAATTCGTAATAGCCCTTAGGGTTATCGTCATCCGCCGTGCGAATATGATCCGTCAGCGGGGGAATACCACCCGCTTCGAGCATTTTCATCACCATCGAAGTGCCCGAGCGGGGCAGTCCAGACACGATGATGATGGGTTCAGTTTTTGCTTTGAAAATATTTTTAAGAATCGATTTCATACTTTGTCCAATTATTTTCTACATAAAATTTATCACGAATGGATACGAATTTGCCGAATGGCACGAATAAAATCATGGTTTAGCCAATCTTAAAAGAATATTCGTGCAATTCGTGTCATTCGATAATATTCGTGATAAATAGATATCATGTGCCTTTGTGTTTTTTTCTCTTTAATGCGCCTGCTCCAGTAATGAGCGCACGGCATCGATCTTCTTTTTGGAAAATGCTAATTCTTCCAAGGCGCCATCGTCGTCGCCTTCGACAATCCGCCGCCCCAAACCGGAGTGACGCCACATCTTCAAATCCTCCTCAATTGGGGATCCGATGATATCTTCACGCACGATTTTGCCATCCTCTAACACCACCACACGGTTGGTCTGGCGAGCTACGGCAGGGTCGTGGGTCACGACGATGAAGGTAGTGCCCTGGCTCTCATTGAGTTCATGCAAAAGCCCCATCAGGGCGCGGCCAGCTTCTGTATCCAAACTGCCGGTGGGTTCATCCGCTAAGATCAAGGATGGATTGTTAGCCAGGGCGCGCGCGACTGCTACACGCTGCCTCTGACCGCCCGACAATTGATTAGGCAGGTGTCGCATACGATCCCCGAGGTCAACTAATTCCAGCAATTCCCTGGAACGTTTGCGGCGGGCAAACACGTTCATCTGCCCCATCATGGGCACTTCGACATTCTCTCTGGCCGTTAAGGTTGGGATCAGATTATGAAGTTGAAACATGAATCCCACCGTTTGGGCGCGAAATTTATCCTTGTTGCGAATCTTGGCCAGATTTTTTCCTTCGATGAGCACCTGCCCACTGGTGGGTTTATCTAAAGCGCCTATCATGTTCAACAGGGTGCTTTTCCCACTGCCGCTGGGGCCCATCACAGTGACCAGCTCTCCGTGCTTGATCTGCAGGTTGACCCCATCCAGGGCGCGGATTTCTTCTCCATCACCGTATATGCGCGCCAAATCCTGGATCTCGATCAGGTAGGGAGAGGAAGATTCTTTCGATTTGGTCATAATTTATCTCCATAAGAGGTACACAAGGTAAACAAATATTCTGCTACTTGCACACTTGCAACCTGCATACTTTTCTACTCTTCTATCTCCACATCCACAAAAGCGGTCATACCCCAGCGCAATCCGTCGGGGATCTCGGCTAGCTCGATGACAACGGGGTAATTCACTCCCGATCCTTCGGAATCTTTGGGTGCGATGCGGGTGACCGTACCTTCGATGACAACATTGGGCAAGGCGTCGAAGGTCACGATGGCTTTGTCGCCAATTTCTAATTGAGCGACATCAATCTCATTGAGGTCTGTGGTCTCAACCCGCAAGTGACCTAGATCCGCTAAAAGCAGCACCGGTTGGCCTGGCGAAACCCATTCTCCAGCATGAATATACAAATCACCGATAGTGCCATCGAATGGAGAGAGCACCTCCAGGTCGTTCAAAGCAGCTTCTGCAGCAGCCAGTTGGGCTTCTGCATTCGCCAGGCGTGCTTCGGCAACAGCGACATCATCGGGGTCAGGCCCTTCCTGCATGATTTCATAATCGCGCTGTGATGAAGCCAGTTGAGCCTGCGCCAAAGCCAGGTCTGATTGCGCTTCAGCAATATCGAGATCATCTCCAAAACCAGTCAAGGCGTTGTAGAGACGCACAGTGGCGTCGTAATCCTTTTGTTCTTGAGCCATCCTGCTGAGGAAATTGGCCCTGCCGAGGTCATCTTCAGGTTTGTCCTCATAGGGTTCAAAATCTTCTTTGGCTTTATCAAGCTCATCTTTTGCCAAAACCATGTTAGCAAAGGCCTGGTCGATATCCGCCTGTGAGGCCGTTTGAGAAAGATTCCTGAGGCGGCGTTCAGCATCCTCGATGGTTTTATGAGCATCGACGATGGTCTGTTGTACTCGCTCCAAAGCCAATTCGGGATCATCATAAAGGGTATCCAAAGCTTGTTGAGCAGAAACAACCTCAAAGCGTGTCGCTGCGATGGCCGCTTCCAGGTTTTCAGTGCCCTCCAAGCGCACCAATAATTGACTGGCGGCTACAACATCATCTTCACCAAACAAAACTTCAGCGACAATACCCGTCGTTTTGACACTCAAAGTAGCCCATTCCGCTGGGAGAACTTTCCCTGTAGCACTGACCACAGGAGTGAAATCTTCAACAACGGGCACTGGAGTAGGTGTGGGTTCTGTTAATCCAGGAATGCTGTCGCATCTCGCAAGCAACATTATTGCTAATGCTGCTGCAAATAAGGTAATGATTAGGTTTTTGTTCTTCATGTAATTCTCCTTATTTATTTTCTCTCAAAATTTTCATTCAAACTGCTCAACCACAGAACGGATTTGCCCGAAAAAAGGGTGTGCGCAGGCGCAAAGCGGGCGCTCCCTGCGCACACCCTTTTTCCGGGGATTCCCCGTATGGCTGAGTAATTCTATTCATTCGTATCTAAGCGCCTCTACAGGCTGCAATCGGGTAGCCCGGAAAGCGGGGTAAAAGCCACCTAGTACACCCAAGAATATGGCTAAACTAATTGCGCGTGTGAAAATATCCATTTCCCATCTAAGCTGTAACATATCACCTATGACGGGTGATCTGAGTATCAGTTCACCCAATCCAAGGGCGATGAAGATGCCAGCAACGGCACCAAAGATTCCTAATAATAAAGCCTCGCTCATTATCATTCTTAGAATTCGGCCCCTGCGCCAACCCAGTGCCCGTAAAACACCGATCTCTCGAGTTCGTTCTAATACCGACATCAACATGGTATTCATCACTCCCACCCCACCAACCATAATTGCGAGGAAGGAAATCCCTGCCATCATGGCATCCATGCTCTGCATATCAGGCATTTGTTCAGCAAATTCACCGGTCAGGGCTGCGTGGACTTCAGGAAACCGGGCATTGATATTATCAACGATTTCTTCTGCTTGAGATGGATCTTTCACCTTGACCATATAAAGACTCACATTGCGTGGTTTACCAGCAAGAGTTTGCCCGTCCCGTAGAGAAATCACACCACCCAATTCCATAAAACCGGTACCGCTTTCATAGATGCCGACCACGCGGAAACGGCTGCCCATCAATTCAAAGGTATCACCAACACCTGTATTCAGAGAATCAGCCATCATGCGCCCCAACATGATTTGGTGATTAGTAGTAAGGCGTTCTCCTTCGACAACGTTAACGCGTTGGATACTGTATTCATTGGGTGCAAGACCCCGATAAATGAAAAACATACCAGCTTCCGGCAAAGCGGTGGCAGAGAAAATCAACCCGCTAACACTCTCGATTTCCGACATAGCGGCAATCTTGGCACCAACACGTTGATTGATAGTGCTGTATCCGGTATCAGCAATACCAGCTTGCCGAAGCATTATTTCAGCATCCCCGCCCATCCCTGAGATCATGTCCGTTGTGCCTCGAACCATGGCTTCTAAGGCCATAATGCCACCTACGGTGATACCGATCACCCCTAATGTCAAAAACGTTCGGGAAGTACGCTGCCACAGGCTTTGAATAGTCATACCACCTGCTGGTAGACGACGCACTTTACCAGCACTGCCTCCCTCGTACCGAAGGGCCTCCACTGGCTGCAAGCGGGAAGCTTGCCAGGCGGGATACGCACCTCCTACAAATCCCAGAACTAAAACGGTGATAGATGCTTGTATCAAGATGGCCGGGCGGATATTTTCGGTTGAGGCGCCAAAGAAACTGATTACATCCGATGCGGCCACCAGCATCAGCCATCCCAAACCAATGCCGATCAGACCACCCATGATACCTACAAGTAATGACTCGCCTAAGATCATAAGAAGTATACGTCGCTTGTTCCAGCCAACTGAGCGAAGTACACCAATTTCTCGGGTACGTTCCATCACGGCCATTAATTGGGAATTCATCATAACCACACCACCGATCACAATCGACAGTCCAGCGATGGCCCAGGCGAACCCCTGCATGTAATCTCCCATGATCTGTTTGTCAGCGTAAGACTCTGTGCTGCTAATGGCCACATCCGACCATAATCGTTCAACACGTTCTTCAAGACGATTGCTCAAGGATGGGTCTTTGAGTTGGACATAAAATAAACTCACTTTATGTTGCTTTCCCAAAAGTTCCTGAGCTTCTTTCAGGGGCAGCACAGCACCGCTATCTTCCAATTCTTTACCCGTTTCATAAATACCTACGATTCGATAAACACTCTCTGTAAGTCGAAGCGTATCTCCGGGCTGTCTATCCAGGATTTCAGCTGCCGATGCGCCTAAAATCAGGGGCTTACCCTGAGCCCGTTGAGCTTCGCGACTATCTAAACCTACACCATCGATGATCTTGAATCGGCCGAGGATGAAGCTGTCTTCAGGGTAACCAAAAACAAAGAAGTAGGGGACATCTTCGGTTTGCACAAAGCTTTGAATCATTGGACTGACTTCGGCAACCTCTGGCATGACAGCCAATTCCCTGCCAATCGATTCGTCCAAAATACTCAAACTGACATCCATTGAATCTGGCTGGCTGAGTACTAGGTCTGCCTTGCTGCCAGTCAGAAATGAGTCATAGCCTGCCTGAACGCCGTCAGCCAGCGCCCCCAATGCAACAATTGCTGCCACACCAATGGCTATACTCAAAACGGTTAGTATTGTGCGTCCCTTGCGTCGAAGCAGGTTCTTGAAGAGCATATTATCTCGATTTATGACTTGCGCACTGGCGATGGAAAAAGCCCGAAAATAAGGGGTGTGCCGGGTTGCGGA
>JADHXE010000154.1 GCA_016783125.1 Anaerolineales bacterium | reverse complement strand
GGGTTGCTCCGCAACCCGGCACACCCCTTATTTTCGGTACATTTCTCATTCATCTGCGTAAGTCCTGCCAATTCAGTAGTGAACAAATAGGAGAATAAAATGTTACGAAAATATGTCGGAATTCTTGAAGTACTCATCATTATGGGAGCATTAGCCGCCGCCTGCGCTGCTCCTCCAACGCCAGAAGTGGTAGAAGTTAAAGTCACCAAGATCGTTATCGAAGAAGTTGAAGTTGTGCAAGAAATCGAAGTAGAAGTCACGCGCATCGTCAAAGTTATTGTAACCCCAGAACCCGCCGAAGCACCAGTATATGCCACCGAGATAGCCGTGCAAGAAATTCCGCTGGCGGGCCCAATCGCAGAACGAGACGCAGAGATCTCCGGTATGACTTGGTACGGCGAAAATCTTATCCTTATGCCGCAATACCCCAATTTCTTTGTTGAATCAGGCGATGGCTTTGTATTCTCCATCGCCAAAGAGCAAATCAATGCAGTGCTAAGCGGCGAAAGCTACGAACCCATCGAGCCGGTGCAAATTCCATTTACTGCGCCCGATGTGCAGGATATAATTCCTGGGTTTGAAGGCTTCGAGTCGATCGTATTTGACAGCGACACCGTCTATATGACCATCGAAGCCGAGACCGATGATGGTATGTTTGCATACCTGGTTGCAGGTGCCATCACCCCAGACCTGAGCGGCATCACAATGGATACAATCGTCATGCTGCAAATCGCGGCCCAATCTGGCGTTGGCAATATGTCAGATGAAGTGATTCTGCTAGCTGGCGGAAATCTACTGACGATGTATGAAGCGAATGGCGCAGACGTCAACGAAGCCCCCGTTGCCCACACCTTTGGCATGGATATGAGTGAAGCGGGCACATTGCCGCTGACCAATATCGAATACCGCATTACAGACGCTACTGAACTAGACGACAACAACCGTTTCTGGATGATTAACTATTTCTTCCCAGGCGATGAAGATTTGTTGCCAGAAACTGACCCCATTGCAGAAGAATATGGCAAAGGCCCCACCCACATGGCCAGCGCAGGCGTTGAGCGGTTGGTTGAATTTGAGTACAGTGATGATGGCATTACGATAACATCAACTCTCCCCATCCAACTCCAATTGATGGCAGATGGCTCACTAAGAAACTGGGAAGGCCTGGTCCGCTTAGACGAGAGCGGTTTCCTTATCGCTACCGACAAATGGCCCCAAACAATTCTAGGCTTCGTGCCGCTACCTGAAGAAGAATAGAACGATGGTTTAGTATGGGTGTGTTTCATTTCTATGTATCTCATGGATATCAATGCCCGGGCTAGCAACTATCGGCACAATAGTTTCAACTGAGGTCAAAGCTGACACATCGGTCACTTTTGGCGAAAATGGCTGCACCTGCGGCGTAATCGAAACGACCGACCGGGGATCAAGAGGCATAATCGGATCGGCATCCCCTCCAACAAAACCTTCCACGTCCACCTTCGCCACCAGAAAATCTCCGGCGGGGTCGATCATCCTGGTCACGCCTGCCATGATATAGCCGCCCTCCGTTGGCTTGATCTCTTCGATTTCGTCCAGCCCGGCTTCGCCGAAGATCCGCGACCATAGATAATTGCCATCCTTGTCGAACTTGACGATCAAAACATCGCCCCCGTGTTGGGGAATGGTGAGTTTGCCGCCAGCAATGTAGCCGTCTTCCGTCTCGTTCATCGTCCAGCCGACATCCTCGCCAGGGCCATCCACCATCGTGCTCCACTCCAGCTCACCATCAGGGTTGAGCTTAACCCCAAACAAGGCCCCATTGCCTTTGGCCCCAAAGGAAGCCGTCTTGTCTCCGAAGGAGTAGCCCCCATCGCTGGTCACTCGAACGCCATCCCAATTGATCCCTTCCCCCGCACTGCCGCCGATAGTCTTTGCCCAGATCACATCCCCCTGGGGATCGATCTTGATCAGGCCCGCGTTCGCGTCCGCCTCACCCGCCCCAAAGGACCAGATCGTCCCTCCGATAACATAACCCCCATCCACTTCCGCTATTCCGCTCCCGATATCGCTTTCAATCCCACCATAGGTCTTGGCCCAGGCGAGTTCGCCATTTGGTTCTAGCTTGACGACCAGCAAATCCTTTTTCCCTGCCCCAAAGGAGTCGGTGTCACCCAAAGCGATATACCCATCGGCTGTCTCCAGGGTTGTCATACCCGCCTCAGCGCCAGTCCCGCCTATGGCTTTGCTCCAATCAAGATCACCGTTCGCTTTAAGTTTTACGATGAACATATCCGTCTTTCCAGCCCCAAACGATTTCGTAGTGCCGGTAAGCAAGAAGCCGCTATCAGCAGCTGGCCTGACGGAATAGCTCCCCCGCTCATCTCCCGGGCCGCCGATCACCCTGCTCCAGAGATGATTGCCGCTCTTATCGAGTTTTACAACCAAAAAATCATGCGAGCCATCCCGGTTCCCCCCTCCGTCACCAAAACCATACGAACTGGTCATGCCCACCACAACAAAACCATCTTCTGTTTCATGAAAAGAAGGCGCATAATCGCGGCCCTCGCCCCCAATAGCTAATATCCAATAAGATTGGCTAGATGCTTGATCCTCACTATCGACAATTCCCCTATCTACATCACCAGAGTCTGAAACAAGCATAGGTAAATTGCATGAAAGGATCACTATGGACACAAAACCATATCGCAGAATAGTGGCGAGGCTTTTTACTTTCACCTTCATGATATCTTTCTCCTTGTGTGGAACAATCATTCCTAAAACTAACAAGCTCTCTAATTTTAGTTTGCTTATACGGCACGTGGGTTTATTTTATGATACGATACTGATGCATGCATTTTGAAATGGGTGTATTTCAAACGAGTTGAGAAGTTCCGGAAATTGGGGTATGCGGGGGGCGCTTCGCTTAGATGCGTGCCTCTGGCATTGCGTCCCCCCTCATACCCCAATTTTCGAGCTCTCTTCAATGAAACGCACCCTTTTGAAATCATCAGTGAGATCACAGAGATCGAAACCATCGCCGTGGGCAGATCCATTCGTGATATCCGGCGTCTGCGAAAACAATATGGGCATGGGCGTTGGCGAAAAATGAAAGGTAGTGCCCTGATTCGATTACGGAATGGGCGAATTCGTGAAGCGGAGATCCACGGGTATGAGGCTCACGGTATTGGTCGAAAAGAGTTCAAACGAAAGTGCTATCTAGATTAAAACCGATGACTAACCAGAAAACAATCTCAACTTTTGTAATTTGTGTCAATAATGCAGAGTATCCAGCTTCATTAGAGTTGCACAAGATGTATCGTACCCTGCCAGATGATGATGTCGCTCAGGATGGGGATATGCGAATCATCGACGAAAGCGGCGAGGATTATATATACCCTGCCGAGTATTTTCTGGCACTTGATTTGCCGCGGGAAACTGAGCAGCAACTACAAACATCTTTTTCACAAGCGACACTATAAACCTCCTCACCCCAACCCCCAACACTTTTCCACCCGCAGAACCGGCTCACCGGAAACATGCGCCAGGTCCATAACGCCTTCCACCACGACGGGCTTTGAACTTGAGAATAATCCCTGGTAATAGCGGCGCTGCTCGGGAGTCAGCAGCACCTTCAAGACCCCCGTCAGATCTTCCAACTCAAGGATGTAGAAGGCCTGCCCCTCCTGGGTGTGAAATCGCTGTGAGGTCTGCCGCACACCCACCACGCGTACAGTTTCATCTTTACGGCTGATTGCTTCTAGCGTCGTGATCGCATCCGCCTGTGCGACCTGTTCAGCGGCCAATTCCAGGGGATGGGCGTCCAGACCCGCGCCCAATATCTGATCCTGGGCTGCCACCCGGGCCTCCAAATCCCAATCCGGGGCGTCCATCTCAGAGGGCAGATCAAACAGCGGCGGCTGCTGATAACGCCAACCGGCCCCCTCAATTTGAGTCAACAGCCCGGGAATAGTACCCAGCCCTCTCAGCGCACCCACCTTGATCAAGTTTTCGGCCTCCTTTGGCCGCGGATCGACGCGGGTCAGAAAATCATTCAATGAGTTGAACGGGCGCGTCCCCAATATCTTCCGCTGTGTCCGGCGAGTCAGCTCGCGCACCTGATCCAACCCCATATAGAGCGTGGGCACGCCCTCCGGATAGCGCACACCAAAATACCGTTCAGCATGGTTGATATGCGGGGGACGCAGGGGGATACCCATTCTGCGCGCCTCATTCAGGTACACCCGCTGGCGATAATAACCACCCCAGTTGGCCATCACTGCAGCCATAAACTCCGCCGGATAGTGGGTTTTGCACCAGGCCGAACGCCAGGCCACCTGCGCATACGAAGCGGCGTGGGCCTTGGGGAAACCATACCCGGCAAAAGCCGCCATCAATTCCCAAATCTGCTCGCTGATCTGGCGCGGCACCCCGCTCTGCTCTTCGGCTCCAACGACGAAGCGCTCCCTGAGTGTCACCATTTGTTCCCCAGGATCGAAGTGGCTCATCGCCCGGCGCAGGATATCGGCATCGGCCAGGCTCAGCCCGGCCAGTTCGCTGGCGATACGCAGCACCTGTTCTTGATATAAGATCACCCCATAGGTGTTCTCCAATAAAGGGGACAGCGCGGGGTGGAGATGCTGCACGGGCTGGACCCCCAGGTGACGCTGGACGAAAGCATCTTTCAAGCCTCCAGTGAGGGGACCAGGTCGATAGAGCGCCAGGGCGATCATGATGTCCTCTGGCGAGTGGGCATCAATCTCCTTTAGCGTGGCGCGCATCCCAGGGCTTTCGATGCCGAAACAGCCGATGGTCTGGCCGCTGCGCACTATCTCGGCGGTGGCGGGGTCATCCTCGGGGATCGCGTCGAGCACGTCCAGGCTGCTTTTGTATTCTGCTGATTTCCAGGCGCGCAACCGCTCAGCCACATCCCCGAGCACGCTCAAACCGCGCGTCCCTAACAGATCGATCTTTACCAAACCAAACTTCTCGACCGTTTTTAGGTCGAATTGGGTGATGACAACACCTTTGCTAGCCAGATGGGTGGGAACCAAATCGTTCAACCGTCCCGGAGCAATGACCATGCCCCCGGGGTGAACGGAAAGATGGCGCGGTGAATTCAGGATAGCAGCAGCCTGCTGGAAAACGGATCGATAAGTCGGATAACGCTGAAGCAGATCGCCAAAGGGATTGCTTTGATCAGTCTGTGCGCGGGAGCGCGGCCCCCAGCCGCGGCGCGGCAGCCCCACGGTCAGTTCCTTGATGGTTTTCTCTGGCAACCCGTGAGCTTTGGCGACTTCCCTCAAACCAGAGCGGCGTCGAAAGCGGTTGATCGTGGCTACCATGGCTACCCGATCTCCCCCGTACTGCTCGTACACATGTCGGATGACTTTCTCGCGCCGCTTAGAGCACAGATCAGTATCGATGTCGGGCGGAGAGCTGCGCGAGGGGTTGAGAAATCGCTCGAAATATAAGTTCAGCGCCAAGGGGTCTGGGGTAGTAATCCCTAAACAGTGGGCTACCAGGGAAGAGGCTGCCGAACCGCGCGAAGCAGTGGGCACGCCCTCGCCGCGGGCGAAATCCATGATCTCGGCCATGATCAAAAAGAGCGGCGCATAGCCGCGCTCCCCGATGACATTCAGTTCATGCTTCAGTCGTTCGCGGATAGTTTTGGTGATGGAACCATAGCGTTCTTTGGCTCCCCGCTCGGCGCGCTGCCGCAAAACATCCAAAGCAGTTTTGCCAGGGGGCAGGGGAACTTCAGGGTAGTGCGGCACTCCCAGGGGCAATTCCAACTGGCAGCGCTCGGCGATCTTCTGAGTGTTCGCTATTGCATCAGGATAATCTGCGAAACGAGCAGCCATCTCCTCGCCGGAAGCAAAATGGCATCCCGCTGGAGCAGGCGTATCCGGTGGCAGATCACTTACGCGGCAGTTCAGACGCATGGCGCTCAGCGTGCGCTGCAGCCTGGCATCTTCGGAAGAGATGTAATGCACATTATTGGTCGCCACGATTGACAGGTTGGTCTGCTCTGCAAGGGCTGCCAGATCGCGAATGCTTTCGTTAGCCTGAAGCTCAACATAGAGATTCCCTTGAAAAGCCGACCTCAACTCAAACAGGAAATCCAGCGTCCCTTCGGGATTGCTTTGCACGCCGGCCGGAGGCCCGCCTTTGGCGTCGGCGCCGCTGGCCGTAAACCGCCCCACCAACCCGCGCACTCCCCCGGTCAGGCAGATCAGCCCGGCAGCATTCTCAACCAGCACTTCGTAGGGGATACCCTGGCTGGGGTCGCGATGGGGAGCAGTCTGAGCGGCGCTGCTCAAACGGCACAGGCTAGACCACCCACCCATATCCATAGCCAGCAAGACAAGATTACCCACCCCTAACGAGTGCTCAACGGCCAGTTCCACCCCCAGGATGGGCTTGATCCCCGCATCCTTGCAGGCCTCATAGAACTCCAGCGCGCCGGTCAGGCCGTGATGGTCAGTCAGCGCCAGGGCTGGCATCCCATTTTGAACGGCAGCGTCCACTAAAGCCTGAAGGGACGGCACGCCATCCAGGAAGGAATAATGGGAGTGGGTGTGCAGGTGGGTGAACAACGTCAAGATATTATTGCTGGCGAGGAATTTTTCATTTGGACGCTCAATGCAAACTCACTGGGTAGCGCATGTTTTCATTATTTGAACTGAGCCTGCTCCCCAGCCAACCTTTCACGCCATTGGTGTAGGGTTCCATATTGGTGTCGTTGGTAGTTTCAACTAAATAAGTTCTCTGACCTGTATCGATATAAACGAGAACGTGGTCGTGCCAGGGCTGTTCAATTCTAGGCAGACCAGACTGCGGAAGTCTCAAAAGTGTTCTACTGGAGTGAACTTGACGTGATTTCAAGCTGATTTTGCCCACGAAATGCTTGCCGGGAGACTTCCGAAGTCTCATTAAGCAATATTGGTTTTAGAATTGAACAGCCCTGGTGGTCGTGCTTTTGAGGATTCAGAATATTATCACTATCAACATATACGATTTCTACATACCAGTTGGTTGGAGCAGACTTGATTAGACTGGCAAATAATATCGAAAGATCTTCACAATCTCCTCCTCCCGCGAACAATGTTTCAGATGGGAATCGTGGTGTTTCATTTTCTTCCGAAGCGTAATTGTTGAGTTGAACAATGATCTGCCAAACCTGCACGATAAAATCATGGGATGAGGCAGATTGATTATAGATTTCTGCGATAACCTTCGAATAAGAATTTGTATCAAAGAATACCGTATAATCACGTATTCCCAACATGCTTCCACCATCCGTATAGACCGTATAGGTATACATGTGCAAATTCATCATATTGTTGCGAAGGTTGTGCCCTTTGTCAAGGTAATGTTCCAGGTGAGAGAAGGGGGTTATCCAATAGATCAGATCATCGTTTAAACTATAAAAGACGGTTTCAATACTTCGGTCGTGGATCACGATATATGGAGGTTTGACTGCGATTCTATTTAGCTCATCATGTTCATATTGAAGGGCGCTATGTTCGCCTGCCAGGTTATTATAGACCTCGGTTAGAGAACTATGCTCTTCGGTCAAGCGATTATGGTCTGCTAATAGAATATTGTGATCATTAAACAGTGTCTGATACTGCTGAACAATGGATGTATATTCATCACTAAGTAATTGATAAGTCGCTTTTAGCGTATCATATGAGTTTGTGAGCGATTTTACCTGACCGCTAAGATGATCTATTTCTTTGGATGCTTTGGTATTTACAACGTAGATGATGCTCACTAAGATCAATATAATCCCAGACAAAATAGCCCTAATAAATGTTGTGGCGTTATTCTGTTTCCTGATCTTTTGTTCGCTTTCCTTTTGCACCCACTCAACTTCTTGTTTGGTGTCCGCGGCCAGTTTTTCCAAGTGCGCGTTTTGCCCCTTTATTAGCTCAAACTGCAATCTGAGCGCTTTTTGATCTTCAGGGAAAATCCCCAGGTATTCATCGAACGCGTTGATCCGTTCAGCATCATTGCTAAAGGATTGTACGTACCATCCCCAGGCAAGCTGGTTCTGGGGTTCTTCATTGATGACTGCAAGAAAAAGACTGCGTGCATTTTCTTCTTTCCCAGTCTTAGCGAAAGAAATACCCCGATTGAGAAGCCGATCTGTTTTGGGCATAGTTCCCTCCGGAAAAATTCTCGAACCTTACTAGCTATCAAACATCTTTTGCCGAGCTGAGCCCGCTCATTGTATTCTTTCGAACTAACAAGGATGCCTGCTCAACGATTGGATTTTGATCTATCAACAACATCCCGAACCCCCGGTTGAGAATAGAATGCTGCAGCCGCTCAGCGCGCGCCAGAGTCTGATCGATGAGTTCTCGGGTTTGTTCTGCAAGTGTGGGCATGGTACTCCCCTGCGTGAGTTTCAATACGAACCTATCTGAATATTATAACGGGTTTTCGAGCAACTCCCCTAACGCGTCAACCACCGCGTCAACATCCACTTGAGTATTGTAACCCTGTACCGACACCCGGATAAAGGGGTCCCCGCCCCACCGAAGGAGCGGCACTTCGATATGGTAGTCATCATACAATCGTTTTTTGAGTTCCTTTTCATCCACATCAGGCAAACGCGCCGCGAACATCTGTTTGAACCATGACGATGTTTCCGGGCAGATGGGGGGTAAACCCGTCAGGGCATTGATCTCCCTGCGGGCGGCGCGGGCCAGATGATGACAGCGATCACTGACCGCGTCCCATTTGTGTTCGCGCATGAACTCGATGGCGGCTGGTACAGATAGAAAAGCCGCCAGGTCACGCGTGCCCTGCCACTCATGATAGTCGATAAATTGGTTTCCGCTGCCAAAGCCATCCTCCGCATCGTAGCCCCAACTGACTACTAAAGGATCAAGCCAGCTATGCACTTCTGGGCGAGCATACAGGAAAGCTGACCCTTTTGGACTCATCATCCACTTGTGACAAGCTCCGACATAGAAGTCGGCGCCAATCGCTTCTAAGTCAACGGAGATTTGTCCAGGGGCATGAGCGCCATCAACGATGCACAACAAGCCGGCTTCGGCCTCTCGCGCTCGGCGGCAGATTTCTTCGACCGGGAAGATCAAGGCCGTGGGGCTGGTGATGTGGCTGAGGAAGATTACCTTTGTACGAGGAGTCACTCCTGCCCAAAAGGTTTCCACAAACTCCCCAGGGGTACTCACCGGCAGCGGGATGGACTGCTGTACGTATCGCGCTCCGGTCTTCTTGCAAACGTAGCGCCAGGTGCGGTCCATAGCGCCGTATTCGTGATCCGTGGTCAGGATTTCATCTCCAGGCCCCAAAGCCAGGTTGCGGGCGACCATGTTGATAGCTGTGGTGGGATTGGGAAAATAGACGATCTCTTCGGGAGCGCAATTTAGATACATCGCCAAGGCAGCCCGGGCTTCGGCCATCAGCGCGCCGGCCTGTCGGTCTAGAAATTCGACTGGCTGGTGTTCGAGCTTTCGCTGCCAGGACTGGTAGGCTTCGAACACGGGACGGGGACAAGCCCCAAAGGAGCCGTGATTGATGAAGATGATCTCTGGATCGAGTAAAAACTCTGGGATTTCAGAAGCAGCCATAAGGGAGTCCGCTCATCCTGCCCGGGTACAGATAGACCCCAGGGATGGGATCACGCCTGGGGTCTTATATCCAGCAGAACAAAGATTTTTCAGGAGATTGCTTCAGCTACTGCGGCGGGTTTAGGCCGCACAACTGCGCCTGCGACGATCAAAATCAAACCCAACACGACCACGATGATCGATTGCCACATCAAGGGATGGAAAACTTCGTCGGCCAGGATCATGAGGGCGGAAATGGCCTCCTCACGCACCAATGGGGGCACTTCGCTCAAAGGGCCAACGGTCAGCACGCCAATCAGCGTAGCACGATATATCAGTGACAGAACTAAGAGCAGCGCCCCGCCCAACATCACAGGGATGCCCCACCAGCGGCCCAGCTCAGCCAAGGAGCGCACTGCAAAGGCCAGGAGCAGCAGCAGCAAAACCACGGGGATCAGCGGCGCTAAACGCATCAAGAGGCGGACCATGAGCAGTTGAGCCTTGATGATCTCAGGACCAATTCCTTGGGTATCCTGGGTGCGCGCTAACTCCTCTGATAGGGCAAAAGTGTCGGGAATTTCTTCGACTACTTGAATAAGCGATTCGTGGTAATCACTCTTTTGGTCTTCCCCAAAAGCATCTAGAAATTGACACAGATTATAGAGTACATCTGTCCCTGGGGGAGCAGCCGCCAGTCGAGTTTTGAAATCGGAAATTTCGTCTTCAGAACAGGGTGACATAGCATCATAAATTACCTGAATCGCATTGACCCCATATTCAGAATGGACGCGTTCTTTGAAGGTTTTAGTATTCCAAGAAATATCAGGAACCCTGTCTTCCGAATCTATCCATTCATAGGTTCCGTCCACTGCTATCGAAGTCCATTCTTCCAATATATCATTAGGAAGCACTTGCTCACGGATAGTACTCCACTCAGTTACATCCACAAAGCTAAGTAAGTCCAAGATGTCCGGTTCATCTTCCCAGGCAATGGCTTCGCCCGCGCCATAGCGCTGCTCAGCACGGCGTACCGAAAACCACTGCAATGCCACCGAGATTAAATCGGACTCGGTGACAATCTCTGTGAGAACCCCTTTTACTAAAACCTGATCAAAGACAACGCTCCCGACATCATATGCCAGGATCGACACCGGCAGCGCGATCAACAAGATCAAGAGGATCAAGAAAGCGATAATTTTGCCTGTTATTTTCATCGTGCATCCTCCTCACAAACGGCATTACCAAAAACATTGTCGATAAAAATAGTATACACCAAGTTTTCGTTCAACAGATAGCTCTATGGTCGTAGCCATAGACTGATAGTTTTTGCTTGATATTTTGGCTCTTTGGGACTTCGCGTGGTAATGTCCAGATTTGGGGGTATGCGGGGTGTTTCACACCCCGCATACCCCCAAATC
>JADHXE010000153.1 GCA_016783125.1 Anaerolineales bacterium | reverse complement strand
TAAATCTTCGAGCAGATTGATCAATAATTCGGGCTGATCCTGGATTTGTGCGTTTGCCTCGACCCACAGGGCGGACTTCCCGACGCGTACTTTTGTGTTGGTGCGTGCAAGTCGGGGCGGTACTACCCCCTCAGGATACCTCAATACAATTTGCCCATACTCATGGCTGATATTCCTAATCCCTGCGGCGATGGCTAGAATTTTGATCTTCAGTTGAAGGAGTAAATTTTGAACCGGCTGCGGCAGTGGCCCAAATCGGTCATGGAATTCTTCGGCCAAAGCATCCACTTCTTGCAATGTTTGGGCATCGGCGATACGGCGGTATAAAGTCAAGCGCATATCCAGATCAGGCACGTAATAATTGGGGATTGTAGTGTCCAGGGCCAGATCCACGCTGACCAGCGGACGATGGGCTTTGAGCATCAGATCATTTGTATCTAATGGCAAGCCGCGGTTTTCATGTGTGCGCTTGACTGCATCGGCCAGCAAACGGGTGTAGAGATGGAATCCCACCGAGGCGATATGCCCATGCTGCCGCGTCCCCAATATATCCCCCGCCCCGCGGATTTCCAGGTCGCGCATGGCGATATTGAAACCTGCTCCAAGCTGCACGTTCTCAGCGATGGTTTCTAAGCGCTGGAGGCCCTTGGGAGTAGGTGTGTATTTTGTGTGTTTGAAGAAGTAAGCGTAAGCCCTCTGTGCCCCACGCCCAACGCGGCCGCGCAGTTGGTAGAGCTGCGCTAAACCGAAAGTGTCCGCTCTGTCCACGATCAAAGTGTTGGCATTGGGGATATCCAATCCCGACTCGATGATCGAGGTAGCCAGCAGCACGTCGATTTTCGCATCATTGAACTCGTTCATGCGTTGGGCCAACTGAGCTTCAGGCATCTGACCGTGGGCGATGGCGATGCGCGCTTCAGGGACTAACTTGATCAATTGGCTTTTGATCGCCCCAATCGTTTGGACGCGGTTGTGGACGAAGAATACCTGCCCGCCGCGTTCTAATTCTCTCAGAATTGCCCGCCTGATCAACTGGGGTGAATAGGGTCCAACGTGCGTGATGATCGGCAGGCGCTCTTCGGGGGGGGTATCCAGGGTGGAGATATCCCGCAAACCGGTCATCGCCAGATAAAGCGTGCGCGGGATCGGTGTGGCGGTCATGGTGAGTACATCGATCTCGGTGCGCAGCTGTTTGATGGTTTCTTTGTGCGTCACCCCAAAGCGTTGTTCTTCGTCGATGATCAGCAGCCCCAAATCTTTGAGTTCAACATCCCCCGAGATCAGGCGGTGTGTACCGATGACGATATCGACGGCTCCTTTTGCCAGGCGGAAGAGGATATTGCTTTGCTCCTGGGGGCTGCGGAAGCGTGAGAGCATTTCAACTTCCGCGGGGAACGCCGCCAGCCGTTCGCGGAAGGTATGGAAGTGCTGCTGGGCAAGAACCGTGGTGGGCACCAACATGACGACTTGTTTGCCATCCATCACGGCCTTGAAAGCTGCCCGCAAGGCGATCTCCGTTTTGCCGAAGCCTACATCCCCGCAGATCAATCGATCCATGGGACGCTGGGCTTCCATATCCGATTTGACTTCCGTTAGCACTCGCAATTGATCTTCTGTTTCAATGTAGGGGAAGCTGGCTTCGAGTTCTCGCTGCCAGGGAGTATCGGCGTTGAAGGCGTATCCTGACACCACGTGCCGTTTGGCGTAAAGATCAAGCAGCTCTTCAGCCATATCTTCCACGGCTTCTTTGACACGCCCTTTGATGGTTGTCCACTGGGGGCCGCCGAGGCGGGTGAGCGAGGGGGGACGGCTGTTCGGGCCGATATAGCGGGTCAGGCGGTCGGCCTGCTGGACGGGGACGAAGAGGCGGTCCCTTTCGGCGTACTCAACGCACAAATATTCGCGTTCGGCCTCCTCGATAGCGCGCTGCACCAGCCCGATGAATTTGCCCACTCCGTGATCGATATGCACGACCCAGTCGCCTGTTTGCAGATCGGCGTAATCAGCTTCGGGAGCCTCGGCGACGGGCCGGTGGCGGCGGCGCGGTTTGGGCGGCTGCCAGCCAAAAATTTCCCCATCCGTAAACAGGTACAGGGTGGACTCGTCCTTGATGGTGAGCGCCCAGCCTTCGGTGAGGGAACCCTTGATGAAGGCTGGCGAGTGTGTGATCTCAGAAGTTGGGCGGTAGTTCTCTTCCCATAATTCCTGCAGGCGGCCAGCCTGACGAGAAACCACAACGGCCGCCTCGCCTTGGATGGCGGTTTGGGCCAGGCGTTCCATCAGGGGTTTCAGGCGTCCCCCAAAACGGGGGTTGGGGGTGAAGCTTTCTGCCAGGGGAGGCGGTGATCCCTCGGAGGCAGTAGAAGGCCCAAGGAACAGAACCCTGCCAGGAGGAAGCGAGTCTTCGATCTGGTCGCAGGTCAAATAAGGAATGGGGTAATCCTCCGCCAGGATGCCTTCCTCAATATAATCCTTACGCGAAGAAAGGGCCTGTTCCTCAATTGAGAGCACAGTTTCCTGAAAGGCGTCTTTATCGTCGATGATCACCAGGGCATCGCGCGGCAGATAATCGAATATCCTGCCCGCGTGGGGGTAGAGCAGAGGAATGTGGAATTCGGAGAAATCTTCCGTTGAGACTTCCGGGGTCTTGTGGTTTGTTTTCCCCGGAGTGCTGTGCATAGACCCCGGAAGTCTGGTTATGTATTCACGAGCCGGGGTAATGAGCAATAGCTCGTGTTGTCCGGTAGTGCGCTGCGTAGCGGGATCGAAATGTCGCAAGGTATCGATCTCATCCCCAAAGAACTCCAGGCGGGAGGGGAAGGTATCGGCTGGAGCCCAAACATCGAGGATACCGCCGCGCCGGGCGAACTGCCCTGGGGTCGTTACTGTGTTGACATGTTCGTAGCCCAGGCTGACCCAATGGCGCGCCAGCTTATCGGGGGTGATCACCTGACCAGGTTTGAGTTTCTGGGTGGCTTTGATGAAATCCCGGCGGGGCAAGGTGCGCGTCATCACGGCTCGGGCTGGGGCGATGATTACTGGATACTGGGTACTGGATACTGGATACTGACCTCCTGGAATTTGTGGTGCGGCGAGTTTTGTAAGTACGATCAATCGGTCGCGGCGGGTGTTGGTACCCCAGGGCGCGTTTTCGTAGAAGAGGGGATTGGGTTCAGGGAAGGAAAGTTGAATGGTGTCAGTAGCCCAAAGGGAGAGCTCATCGGCCAGGGTCAGGGCATGGTCGGTGCGATGCGTGAGGAAAAGGATTGGGGCATTGAGCGTTTTTTGTAGTGCCGATAGCACTGGCAGACGGGTGGCGCGCGGCAATGTCAGGTTCGGGAGGTCTGTGCCAGCCTGAACAGCCTCGATTATTTCCTGGAAAGCCGGAAGTTCCTGAATGGTGTCGAGAATACTCGTGAGCATAGTGTTCAGTAAGCAGTAATCGGTGATCAGTAATCAGTTAGTGAGCGTCCAAAAATAATTTCCCTGTTTGTAGTGCTCGCTTCGCCGAAGGCGTGCCCGTGGCAAGCGTGCTGAAGCCCGCACTACGAACAAGTTATTTATGGACAGTTACTTACTTAGTGAGCGAGCGAGGGATAACTATTCATTGATCACGGTTTGCTGATCACTGCGGTTATACCGCGTCATAGCTGGCTCGATGCCCTCGGTGATGAACATCAGGGCTGCATCCGCTGCCCGTTCGAGAAAGATGGCTAAATCTTCAGCATGAGCCTTGGAGAAATTTTGCAGCACATAGCTGGGGGTGCTCATGCGTCCTGGGGGACGGTCGATGCCCAAACGCAGACGGGAGAACTCTTCGGTGCTTAATTGTTGGATAATGGATTTCATCCCCTTTTGCCCTGATGATCCGCCGGACGGTTTCATGCGGATGGTCTCGAAGGGCAAGTCGACATCGTCGTAGGCCACCAGAAGGTTCGTCACCGGCAGTTTATAAAAACGCACCAGCGCGCCCACGGATTGCCCAGAATTGTTCATAAAAGTTTGGGGTTTGGCTAAGATGATCTTTTTGCCCTGATGGCGTCCATCGGTGACCAGGGCTTTGTGCTGCACGCGCGAGAAGGTCAACCCCAGGCGTTCGGCCAGCTTGTCCACCAACATGAAGCCGATATTGTGGCGGTTATGCCGATATTGTTTGCCGGGATTGCCGAGGCCGACGATCAAGAATGTCTGTGCAGCATCGTCAGATTTGATTGGTTGGTCTTTTTTCCGTCTGAAGAGTTTCATCGCTAGCGAAGCGTTCTGCGAATTGATGTATATAGCCCAACAATCAGGAATAATACCAAAGCGGTTATGCCCCCCCGCGACAAAGAGTTCGTGAAGTCGGTGTTAGAGATTTCGATGGGATTGGTGGGCAGCAGCGTCGGTGTGGGGGGAATGGGCGTCGATGTGGGGGTTGGTGTTGCTGAAGCGCTGGCTGGATCAATGGTCGGTGTCAGGGTAGGGGTGCTGGTCTCGACGACCGAATAGTTGCGGATGCGCAGGTTCGGCACGACGAACACGATCTTTTCTCCATCATCCAGGTCAAGGATCAGCCGTAAATTGTAAGTGCCATCGGTGATTGTAGTCGTATTCCATTGAGCGATGACATCCTTCTCGACAGGTTTCGTCCCCTCGCCGATCAGGAACCATGTCCCGGTGGTATCGTCCACATAAGCAAAACTCAATATCCAGACTTCGAACCCTCCGATGGCCGTTGTGCCGATGATGGGCACTGCGCCTTGCAAGGCTTCACCTGCTGCGGGCGCGCTGATGCCCCCTTGGGGCGTCTCATCTTCCTCTTGAGCTTGAGCGGAGAAAAAGCTTCCGAGTAGGCTCCCAAAGATCAAAATCAACAAGATAACGAAGCTAAAAGCGCGGCGCATAGCAATCCATCAGTCTAACATGGACACTATGAGTGGTCAACTAGCACTATAGGAATTTATATGGTAGACTTTGAAAAGTTAAGATATTTATCGAAAAAGAAACGGGAATAAGCAATGACCAAGTCACGCACTGAACTAATGGTTGACCGCTTGCGGGAAATGCAGGCAGCCTCTCCTGAGATTGAAGCCTCTGCGGTGGTTTCCGTCGATGGCTTGATCATGGCTTCTGCCCTACCTGCTGAGGTTGAAGAAGACCGCGTTTCAGCAATGTCAGCAGCCATGCTGAGCCTGGGGGAGCGCATCGCCAGCGAGTTGAGTAGAGGCATGCTGGATCAGGTCTATATTCATGGGGATAAGGGTTATGTGCTTCTGGCAGCCGTCGGTGAGGAGGCTGTCCTGACCGCCCTGGCCCGTGAAGGCGCGAAATTAGGCCTGGTATTTTTGGAGATGCGCCGGGCTGCAGAAGATTTGGCACGTGTTGTTGGATAAACTCATGGTTTGGGTAACCTGAAAACGAACAGACAGTCATCGGGGAGGGCTGCCGGAAACGGCCCTCCCCGCTTCTTTTACAGGAGGCGAGGATGGATACAAAATACATATTTCTTACGGGTGGCGTGGTCAGTTCTGTAGGTAAAGGCGTCACAGCCGCGGCGATTGGCCGATTGCTGAAAGAGCGCGGCTTCGAAGTTTCCATCCAAAAACTCGACCCCTATATCAATGTTGATCCTGGCACGATGAGCCCATATCAGCACGGTGAGGTTTACGTCTTAGACGATGGCGCTGAAACCGACCTGGATTTGGGGCATTATGAGCGCTTCGTGGATATCAGTTTGAATAGAGTCTGTAATGTGACGACAGGGCAGGTTTATGCCGAGGTGATCTCTAAGGAGCGCCGGGGTGATTACCTGGGCGGCACCATTCAAGTGATTCCCCATATCACCAATGAGATCAAACGCCGCATCCGCATGGTACCCAAGACCACCGGGGCAGAGATTGTTTTAGTCGAGGTCGGCGGCACGGTTGGTGACATCGAGGGCTTACCTTTTCTCGAGGCCCTGCGCCAGATGCGCGGCGATGTAGGGCATGAGAACAGCCTCTATATTCATCTCACCTGGGTGCCTCGTATTGGCGCGACGGGCGAGTTGAAAACCAAGCCTACCCAACACTCCGTACGCGAACTGCGCTCGATTGGTATTTCTCCAGATATGATCATCGCTCGATCTGATTACCCCATGGATCAGGAACTTTGTGACAAGATCGCCCTCTTCTGTGATGTGGAGCCGCGGGCAGTAGTGCCTATGGTGACGGCTGAACTGCTTTATGAAATCCCTCTGCTCATCGAAAAGACTCAGGTGGGTGATATTTTGCTAAAACGCCTTGGTCTCGCACCACGCAAAAAACCGAATTGGCGTGCCTGGGAGAAGCTGGTGATGGAAATGCATCGTGAGAAGCCCAAGGCCAAAATTGCTCTGGTGGGAAAGTATGTGGAGTTGCACGATGCTTACATGAGTGTACGTGAGGCGACTCGACATGCAGCCCTGTCCTTGGGGATAGAAGATGAAATTATGTGGATACACTCTTCAGACCTGGAGAAAGGACGAGGGGTTGAGCTGCTTCAAGAGGCCGATGGCATCATTGTCCCCGGGGGGTTTGGCGAACGCGGCATTGAGGGCAAGATCCGTGCCGCTCGTTATGCCCGGGAAAATAACATCCCTTACCTGGGTCTGTGCCTGGGAATGCAGGTGATGGTGATCGAATTCACTCGTCATATCCTTGAGACGGACGAAGTCAATTCGACCGAGTTCGATCCTGCGACCCCGCACCCAGTCATCGACCTGATGCCAGATCAGCGCGACCTGACTGATATGGGCGGCACGATGCGTTTGGGGTTATACCCTTGTCAACTTAAAGCAGGTTCGCGGGCCGCAGAGGCCTATAAAAGCGACTCTGTCAATGAACGCCATCGCCATCGCTTTGAGTTCAAGAACTCTTACCGTGATGTGCTCCAGGAAGCGGGGATGCAATTTTCTGGTCTCTCCCCCGATGAGCGGCTGGTCGAAATCGCCGAGATGGAAAATCACCCCTTTATGTTAGGAACTCAATTCCACCCGGAGTTCTTGTCGCGCCCTACACGCCCTCACCCGCTGTTTGTGGGATTCGTCAAGGCTGTCAAGAAGAACGTTTCACGTTGAACGTTTCACGTTTAAACGTTATATCCAGGTGGTTTTTCCGCGTAGACTCCCCTTAACTCTGGGGACAGCATATCTGCAATAGCAAACATCACCCGGTCAGTCAGCGCCAATGGCCCTTCATCGGGTTGGGGATAGATCGGCTCTCCAAGGGTAACGGTAACTTTTGTTCGTTTTGGAAAATTCTCAAACAACCGGTGGGATCCATCAACGGCCATGGGAACAATTGGGCAACCGATCTTCAAGGCAAAACGTGCCGTGCCGGTTTTAGCGGTTCGCAGGCCGCGCCCCTTACTGCGAGTCCCCTCGGGAAATAAACCTAACACTCGCCCATGTTCGAGCACTTTTTCAGAGTGGCGCTTGGCCCATTCATCTTTAGTGCCTCTATAAACAGGAAAGACACCCCCTTTGCGGAGGACGTATTCAACGATGGGATTGCGGAGCAGCTCCTCCTTCGCCATGAAGAAGATTGGGCGGGAGATACCCAACTGCATTGGAAGGATGTCAAAAGTCGTTACGTGGTTGCAGGCCAGGATCACAGCCCCTTCACTGGGAAGATTTTCAGCGTCCCGAGCTTCGATCTGCATGATGAACCAGGCAAAAGCTTTTAAAATGGCAACTGTGGCACGGCGGGTACGCGTTTCGTGGAAATAATAACGTTTCTGGTCGCGGGGATCAGGAGAAAAATTGTTTGTATTTTCCATGAAAGAACTCCTAATGTGTGATTTGCCTCACAAAGGTCTCCACGATAAATTATAAATGGATTATACTTCAGGCTTGGCAAAGAACGATATGTGAATCCACATTCCGCATTTGCTTTAGCAATTTCATAACCGTTTATCCATCGAAAAGAAGTTCTCGGGCAACTCTCTTAGCCTGAATAGCTTGCCAATGTCACATTTCAAGCAAGATACTCCAAAATTTCTGAACTCTCCGCGAATGTGACATTGTCAAAATAGTTACATACTCTCAAACGAAAGAGGTTTTATTATGGAAGCGACAACAATTATATCTGTTTTAGGTCGGCAAATTCTCGACTCGCGTGGCAATCCCACCGTCGAGGTCGAAGTGCAGTTACTAGATGGAAGTTGGGGCCGCGCCGCGGTGCCTTCGGGGGCCTCCACTGGCGTCCACGAGGCGTTGGAATTGCGCGATGGCGACAAGGATCGTTATCTCGGTAAAGGTGTGCTCAAGGCGGTTGATAACGTCAACGACTTGATTGCTGAGGAAATGATCGGGTGGGATGCTGTTGAGCAGCGCGCTATCGACCTGACTTTGTTGGATCTCGATGGCACGCCGAATAAGGCAAAACTGGGCGCTAACGCCATCCTGGGCACCAGCCTGGCCGTCGCCAAAGCTGCGGCGAATTCGTTGAGCTTGCCGCTTTATCGCTACATCGGTGGCGTCTATGCCCATGTTCTCCCTGTACCGATGTTGAATATCCTCAATGGCGGCGCGCACACCGGCTGGCAATCAACGGACGCGCAGGAGTTCATGGTGATGCCCTTGGGTGCAGACTCCTTTGCTGAAGGTTTGCGCTGGGGCACTGAGATCTATCACGCTCTCAAAGCAGTACTCAAGTCGCGTGATTACAAGACTCTGGTTGGTGATGAAGGCGGCTATGCGCCCGCGCTCAAAGCCAATGCTGAGGCTGTAGAAGTGATCCTCGAGGCCATTGATAAGGCCGGTTTCAAAGCTGGCTATGGTGAGCAAGTGGCCATCGCCCTCGATCCGGCTGCATCAGAGTTCTACGAGAGTGACTCTGGCCTTTATCACCTGCGTACCGAAGGTAAGAAACTGACCAGTGAAGAGATGGTTGACTTCTGGAAGGATTGGGTCGATCAGTACCCGATTGTCTCCATAGAGGATGGTCTGGCGCAGGATGATTGGGAAGGTTGGAAATTGATGGTAGCAGAACTGGGCGACCGCTTACAGATTGTGGGTGATGATCTGTTGGTCACCAATCCCGAGCGCGTCCGCAAAGCCATTGAAGAGAAGGCCTCCAACGCACTGTTGGTCAAGCTCAACCAGATTGGCTCGTTGACTGAGACCATCGAAGCTGTTGAAGCCTGTCACCGCGCTGGCTGGCGTGCAGTCACCTCCCATCGCTCCGGCGAAACCGAAGACGCCACCATCGCCGACCTGGCTGTGGCCCTCAACATGGGCCAGATCAAGACCGGCGCGCCGGCTCGTTCTGACCGGGTTGCCAAGTACAATCAGCTCCTGCGCATCGAAGGCGAACTGGGTGATGAGGCTCACTACGCTGGCTGGGGCGCGTTGAATATCAAACGTTAGAAGGTAACGAACGGACGCTCGTTCCAACGTTCTACGTTGGAACGCTAAAACAGACGCTCTGCGTCGAGACAAAGAAAGGAACCGTGTTCGCCCTACAGGTGCAGCAACACGGTTCCTGGTATGTATCAACAGTTTTGGGGGTTATGCTTCTTCTGGAGTCTCTTCCTCAGGATCCTCTTCGGGAATAGTAGATGCCAGGGGTTCAAGAGCCTCATCCAAGGTCAGATCGTCACGCCGCATCCCTGGGGTGGGGGTTCCGCAATGCGGACATAAATTCCAGGGTAATTCCATCAGTTTGCCGCATTGATGACAGGTCTTCTTGAGCTTGGTTTGACAGTTGGGGCAGATCTTCCAGTTTTCTTTCGTGCGGCGTCCACATCCGGGGCAGACCGGGGTATCCTCAATGGAGCGCAGCAGGGCTTCCTCTTCCAGGGTGTGCTGATATTCATCATCGAGGGTGCGGTGGGGGCGCAGGATCAAGTAGATCACAATGCCGGGAAGGAAGAGCACGGCCACAACCAGCACGGCCAGGATGCGTCCCAAGGGATCGCGCGCCCGGGCGCGGATATCGCGGTATGTCCACACAATCAGACTCAACCACAGAGCCGCGATGAAGGCGCCGCCCCAGGCGGTTAGAAAGAGCATGAAATTGCTGAGAGATGAGGGGTCAAAGGTCATAATCTCGCTCCTGATATGAAACCAATTATAGCCTAATTTTGCCCGATTGCTTGCGTTTTTGTTCCTCTTGTTGTATAACCATAATACAGATAATGGATAGCCATAATTAATTGACAATAAAATATTAACTATATTATCAACTGAGCGAGACTCGAAGTCTCCGAAAAAAGGGTGTGCTAGGGGGGTTGCCGCTTTGCGCCTGCGCACTCCCTTTTTTCGAGTAAATCCGTTCTATGCTGAGCAGAAAGATAATGGGGTATCTATGAAAGAAGAAAGCACAACCTACCGCATCACCGATCTGGCCTCCAGCGAACGCCCGCGCGAGCGTTTGGCGAAACTGGGACCCCAGGCGTTATCCAACGCTGAGTTGTTGGCGATTCTGTTACGGGTGGGCGTCCACGGGGAAAATGCCGTCCAGGTCGGGCGACGCTTATTGCAGACCTTTGGCGGGCTGACGGGTTTGCATCGGGTTTCCTATGATGAAGTTTGTGACCAACATGGCATCGGCACAGCCAAAGCCGCCCAGATCAAGGCTGCGATTGAGTTAGGTCGCCGCTTGACCCTCGAATCCCCTGAAGAACGCCCGACGATAAACAGCCCAGCCGACGCCGCAACCCTGGTGCAATTCGAGATGGGCGCCCTGGAGCAGGAACATCTGCGGGTGATGCTCTTAGATACTCGCAACCGGGTGTTAGATATCATCGAGGTGTATCAGGGCTCTTTGAATTCATCCCAGGTCAGAGTGGGGGAGTTATTCCGCTCGGCTGTGCGCCGTAATGCCGCCGCATTGATCGTGGTCCACAACCATCCCAGCGGTGATCCCACGCCCAGCCCAGTTATATGGAGAATTTGTCAAGGGTTCGGAGATAAATTGATGTCTAAACACTATCACTAGAGTAAAAACGGATCACCGCCAAACCGTTTCTTGCGGGCAATTATCCTTCCTCCGGCCACCCTATCAAGGGC
>JADHXE010000152.1 GCA_016783125.1 Anaerolineales bacterium | reverse complement strand
GTAATCTACGGTCTTGAATTTTCGGGGCGTTGCCATGACAATCTCCCGTTTTCGTTTCATTGTAGTTTGAAAGTGTATCATGGCTTTTTATCACTTTCTATCCATTCAGCAACTCGGACTTCTCCGACAAGCTGCTAGCTTGTCTTCGTGTATTGATTTTATCAAACGAAATATGGGACTCTTATCGTATCTTTTTTCTAATCACTTTTTTCCAATTTCTCTTGGGATCGATATTTTTCTTCTTTCTTTCATAAAGCTTGCGCTGCCCAACGGGGGCTTGTGCGGCTTGGGGGCTTGGCACTTCACCCAGCTTTCCGAAAACTACAAACGCCGCCTAATTCCAATTTTCCGCCCGCGTACCCCAAGTCCGTACCACGCGGGGTTATTAGAATATAGCTTTGCTGGGTAGTGTTCATTCAGAACAAATGCGCTACAGGTTGGCACTGGACACTTTTGCCTGAACACTGGACACAGCCTGTGGACACAATTTGCCCTCGCTGGACACTCTTGAAGCCATTTTCGGCCAGAATAGGAGCGGAAACGCCGGTTTTGCCGCTCATCGGGTCATTTTTGCCAATCACAATACGTCCGACTGTCGAAACAAGGAAAGATGTATGGAGCTAAAAGTGTCCAGCGAATTAAGCCGACAAACCGTCCAAATTCAGCCGTTTTTGAACACTACCTGTTTTTCTACAAATCACCGGGCAGCAAATTGGCACGGTGCAGCATAAAGAAACACCCGCGCGGCGCAAAAAAGGAGGCCGGCGATGAAAAATTTATGGACACGTATTCGCGACGAATTAAACCAAGCCTGGACGGTGACTCTTAAAGACATCAAAGTTTATTATCTGCGACCGGGCATGATTATGTTTGGCTTCCTGATGCCCTTCTTCATGTTCTTCTCCTTTTCCGTGCGTCGCGAAATGGCAGCGGATGAAGGCCTATCACGGCTGCTGGCGCTGACCATTTTCTTCACCGCCGCGGCGGCAGGCCCCTTCATCATCCCCACGGAACGGCGCATGGGTACCTATGACCGCCTGCTCGCCGCACCCATGTCGCTGCTCACCCTGCTTTTGGGCAAAATTGCTGTCGGCGCGTTTTTTGCTATCATGGTGGCATCCGTCGCGGCGGTCTTTGGAATCTTTTTTCTGGATGCAACCGTCGCTCAGCCAGCCCTCATGATCGTTGGAATCATCCTGGGGGCGTTCACCTTCTCGACAATGGGATTGGTCTTCGGCTCCATCCCCACGCACAACCCTGGGGATGTGCAGATGCCCAGCACACTCATTCGCTGGGTGCTGCTTTTCGTCAGCGGGGTTTTCATTCCTCTCTCAGAGATGTCCATCACTGCACGCGGATTTTCGTACCTCTCGCCGCTCACTTATGCGCAGGATTTAATGAATCATGCCGTTTTGGGGGCGGGAGAGCTAAACCTGTGGCTAGATATCAGCATCCTCGTTCTCTCTGGCATCTTCTTCCTTCTGCCATCGGTCAAACTGCACCAGCGGGGGCGCGTGCTGGGGTATTAGAAAGCATTCGTATTGCGTATTCCGTGAAGTTTTTTACGCAATACGCAATACGGGCCGGGATGATTCAAATCTTGGAACTTCCTCGAACATCACATTTCACGTTTCTGTGTTGACAATCATCCGCGAATTCCCTTCACAGATCACGCACAAACAGTATAATTGTGCCGATTAAGGAGAATATGACGTGGCAAAACAAAGTGCACAGAGTGCCGCAGCATTGCGGCGAAACGGACTGAAAGCCCTCAAACGCGGCGATTATGACAAGGCCATCGCTACATGGGAGCGGGTAACCGAGTCCATGCGTTCCATACCAGCTTTGGCCGAAGGGCACTTTCGGCGAGGTCTGCAACATCTTTATGGACCGGAACCAAATCCATCCGCAGGTTTGCGCGACCTCGAGCAGGCGGTCGAATATCAACCGGACGACCCGCTCTATAACTATCACCTGGGGCTGGCGGCGCACCATCTGGGCGATCTGGAGAGCGCGGTACAGGCATACCGGGTTGCGTGCCGGGATGAGAATCCTCTTGCCGACCGAGTGGCTTACCCGTTGGCCCTGGCATTGCTTCAGCAAGGGCAGCATCCATTCGAGGGTTCATTGCAGGAGAAGTTACAGCCTGAAGAACGAGCCATGCTGCACAGCGTTGATGTTTTCCAGCGTCGGCCTTATACCTTGCCTCCGGAAGCGCCCTTGCTCTGGCGCGCGCTGGCCATGCTGGATGCAGACGATCTGGAACAAGCCAAACCCGGCCTGGTTGATGCGCTTGCATCGGCAAACTCACCCATCGAAAAGCAAATGGCGCATTATTATCTGGGCGTTCTGGCTGCCCAAACAGAGGATTGGGAGACTGCGCGGCAGGAGTGGAACGCAGCTTATGCCGATGGGCTGCACACAGAACGTCTGGAGGATAATCTGGCCGAGATTTTCCACCGGGAAGCTGAGGCCGCGTTATTAGACGACAACCCACGGGCTGCCCTGGAAATGGCGGAAGAAGCGCAGCGTCACAACAACGATGACAATGCCCTGAACGGGCTGCTGGCGCAGACCCACCAACATTTAGGGTACCAGGCTGCCCTTGCCAATCACTGGGATAAAGCTCAATCGCACTGGAAAACCGCCGTCGAGACCGACAGCGGTAATTTTCGACTGGCATATAATAGGGCGCTGGCTTACGAGCAAAATGATGACTATCTCGCCGCTGCCGAAGCCTGGCGTGAGGCCCTACGCCGCCGCCCACGCCGCACCGACCACCCCGATGCCCTCGACGACGAGCAAGTTGCCCGCTTGTGGCAGCACACTGCCGAAACCTATCGCAAGGCTAATCAACCCGACCAGGCGATCCAAGTCTACCAACAAGCCATCAAATGGGATCCGGATAACCTCAGTGTGCGGCTGGCATTAGCCGAAGACTTATTGGCAGGAGACCGCCTCGATGCAGCCCAAAGTGAACTACAACGCGTTCTAAAGCGCAACAAAAAGCATATTCCGGCTTTGCTGCGCATGGGCGAGGTGCTTTTCCACAGCGACCAATGGTGGGTAAGAGAAGAAGCGCCACATTATTGGAAGCGCATATTAAAACTGGAATCCGATCACTTTCAGGCACGCCAGGCTTTGGCCGATTACTATCGCGATCAGGCCGAAATCGATTACTCTTGGGATCGTTTCGGCAAAGCGATCAAGGATTATAAAGAAGCGATGAAATACCAACCCAACCATGCTCCAACCCTGGCCGCTATTGCCAATTGCTACATCCAGGACGATGACTCGGACAGCGCCCAGCCTTATATTGAGCAAGCCATTGGTCTGGCGACTAAAAAGGAATATGTTTTTAGCGAAATCATCGGCGCCTGGATTTTAGTTGAAGATTTCGACCGCGCTCTGGAATTAATGCGTCAGGCCGAAGAATCCATCGAGCCGGTGCCGGTCGATTTCTACCTGGTGCACGCAGCCCAGCTTTTCGAAATGGAGCAGACAGAAGACGCGGCCATCTGGTTGGATAGCGCTATCGAGCACGCGCCTTCCGGCCAGCCTGTGCTGCTGATGATCGGCGAGATGGCCATGGATTACGACGAGCAGCTTGCCCGCCGTTATCTGGAACAGGCCGTCGCCGAGGAGCAGTCCACGGGACAGGCGCACCTGCTGCTGGGGATTCTGGCCGACCACGAGGGTGATCAAAGAGAAAGCAGGCGGCATTGGCGTCAGGCCGGGCACATTGCCCGCAAAACCCGGGATACTGAGCTGAAGGAACGCCTCGAGTTTGCCCGCTTTATGGCCGGTGGGCCGCAAGCCGTGATAGAGCGGTTGTTTAACCTGGGAGGGCCGGAAGCAGTGGAAGATTTCTTGTCGTTTATGGGAGAAGACTTCTATGAGTAACACCCCATCACCCCAGCAAGAACATCGGGAACAGAGAGCCGGCGCCCGCAAACCCAACCTGACCAGCAGCGACCCCTACGCCGTACTGGGTTTGCCGCGCCGCACTTCGAGCCGGGAAGTCAAACGAGCATACTTCAAATTAGTTCGCCAGTATCCTCCGGAGACACACGCCGATTTTTTCAAACTCATCCGTGCCGCTTACGAAAAATTGCAAACCGAGGAAACCAAAGCTGAAACCGACTTATTTTTGTTCCAGCCCCCTCCCCCGTGGGAAGCGCGTAAACGGCGTCGCAAGCTCGATTTGAGTTTCGACGCTCAAGACATCTGGCTGTTGTTGAAATCTCATGGGGATCTCGGCCGCGTAGATTTTCAGGACGACTACCGCGCGGTGAAAATATGAGCCAACGCCGTCAGGTCTGGGAGTCTCTCGCTCACTTATTATCCCGCGTCGACGGTGAGAGCAGCGAGTCTCCGGATAACTCACACACGCCATCTCCTGCCGAGAAGAGATTAGAGGACCTGGAACAGGAAGTGCGCAAACTGGGCAAAACGCTGTTCAAGGCCAATATTCTGGCCGAAAGTCAGTCCAGCCGTTGGGAAGACGCACTGGAAACCCTCCGGGCCGACCGTGAGCAGAAATCTCATCTACTGCAAACATTAGGTCATCAGCAAACTGAGCAAGCGCGCAGTGAGCTGCTTGAAGCCATTCTGCCGGCTCTCGATGGCCTGGAACACGCTATTTCCAGCGGTCAGGGATATCTGAAAAAGCGCGATCTGGCGGCTCGCAAACCGGATTTGACTCCCTTTCAGGCGATTTTAGTTTCGCCGGCCGATCGCGCCATGTTGAGCGGTTGGTTGAACGGATTAGGTTTGGTGCGCGAGCGATTATTGGCCATCCTGGAAGCAGGCGGCGTGACTCCAATTCCCAGCGTTGGGCATCCTTTCGATCCATATTTGCACGTTGCCGTCGGCACAGTCTCCGAAGCCGCGCCGGGCATATCGAAAGGAATCATCATTGCCGAAGAACAGCGCGGCTACCGCACAGAAGAGAGCGTGCTGCGCTTCGCAGAAGTTGTCGTGTATAAACCTTAAAAACCGAGATGCTCCCCCTCTTGAGTGTTGTTGTCTAATTGAGCACTATTTTGAACCGCAGACGCCCGCCAACGGCGCGCAAAGCGAGAACGCTAAGAAAAAAGACAAAATAAGCACAAACTTTGCGTCTAGTGCGGTGAAATTTAGCTCCACTTTTTTGCCAGCAACACTTTATGGGGAGACTACCAAAACTGAAAACTCTGCAAAAATATGCAAAGCGACATGAATGTCGCACTACGAAAAACTGGCGGAGAAACGCCGAAAAGTTCAACTTCTCCCCCACTTTTCGAGAAGATACCTTTAGAAGAAAAAACAAGGAGAATAAATTGAACAGGATTATCGGCATTGACTTAGGCACCACCAATTCCGGCGCGGCTATCGTACGAGATGGCACGCCGATCATGCTGCCGCATGGAAAAGAACGTATTATTCCCTCCGTTGTCAGTTATAACGAAGATGGAGAATGGCTGGTGGGAACCCCTGCCCGCAATCAATATGTACTCACCCCGGAAAACACCGTCCGCTCGATCAAGCGCAAGATGGGCAGCAGCGATAGCGTAAAATTGGCAGATCGCAAGTTCTCGCCGCCCGAAATTTCGGCCCTGATCCTGCGTGAGTTGAAGGGCATCGCTGAACGTAACCTGGGAGAGGAAGTGACGGATGCGGTCATCACCGTACCGGCCTATTTCTCGGATGCGGCCCGTCAGGCCACGCACAGCGCCGGGCGGATGGCCGGGTTCAACGTGCGGCGCATCATCAACGAGCCTACTGCGGCTGCACTGGCCTATGGCCTCAACCGCATGGAAGACCAGATGGTGCTGGTTTACGACCTGGGAGGCGGCACCTTCGATGTGTCGTTGGTGGAATTGATGGGCGGCATCGTGGAAGTGCGCGCCAGTCACGGCGACACGCAGTTGGGCGGCGACGATATTGATCAGTTGCTCGCCGAGGATATCGCCACCTGGTTTCATGGTTTGCATGGGGTAGACCTGCGCGAAGGCCGCCGCTCCTGGGCGCGCTTGCTTCGCGCTGCTGAGATGGCTAAGATCCAACTTTCTTCGCACCCCTATACCTGGATCAAGGAAGAATATATCACCGAGAAGAAAGGTGTGCCCCTGCATCTGGAATACGAAGCCAGCCGCAAAAACATCGAAACCTTAATTCGTCCCCTGCTCGACAAAACGATGAAGTCCATCCAGCGCGTAATGGATGATGCCCAGGTAAGCAAAGAACAGATTGACCAGGTGCTTTTGGTGGGCGGTTCCACGCATATTCCCGCTGTGTGGGAACTGATCGGCGACGCCCTGGATACCGAACCGCACAGTTCTATCAACCCTGAAGAAGCCGTTGCCCTGGGCGCCGGCGTGCAGGCGGCCATCATCGCCGGGGAGACTATTGACGCCATCCTGGTGGATGTGACTCCCCGCTCGTTGGGCATTGCGGTTGTAGGACACTTTATGGGTAAAGATGTTCCAGACCAATACGCTGTGCTTATTCGGCGCAATACCACCATTCCCGTAACCCAAGAAAAAGTATTTTATAAATTCCATCCCGGTCAGGACACAATTGAAGTCGAGGTATATCAGGGAGAACACCCTATAGCCTCTGAAAACACCGAACTAGGCAAATTCAAAGTTAGAGGTCTTGCCTCAGATGACTTTGACGCCTCCACAGAAGTTACCGTAAAATTCGACCTTGATGTGAGTGGTATGCTCACCGTAACCGCGCATAGCCGTGATATGGGTAAAGAAGAGAGCCTCACGGTAGAAGCAACATCCGCCCGCATGAGCGAAGCCGAAATTATGCAAGCGCAAAAAGAAATAGCTAAAACGCTTGCCCAAAAACCACCCCAAACCCCCGAAACCCTCGCCTTGCTAGAACGCGCCCGCGACTTACTAGCCGACGATTCCCTAGACGACGAAGACCGTTACGAACTGGAAATGCTGGTGACTGAAATCGATGCAGCTCACGAACTTGGCGATCAGGACAGCCTGGACGAAGCCCTGCCATCGCTGCTCGATTTGCTCTTCGACCTGGAAGACTGAAGCCCCGGCACGAAAAAGAAGTAGGACTTTCGCTCCTGCAAACAAGAAACCCGAAAAATAGGGGTGTGCGGGGTGCTCCGCATATCCCAATTTTTCGGCAATTTTTCACGGCGCGGCGAAAGCCATAAGAAGACATTATTGGGGAGAAGTTGGTAGATCAGTGGATTAGGGATCAGGAAACTTGTCTACTGATCTACTAATCCCTGGTTTCCTGATCCCTGATGCTCGTAAAACGTGACTAAAATCACAGACGGGGGTTATAAAATATGCGAGAATTGGTATCAGGGAGGCGTTTCTGCCTGCCTATGCCATCCGTTTTTATTTATATTGAAAAGGAGTTCTACCATGATGCTCAACCTCGACGGAGTTATTCTTCTCCTCACCGGCCTGACGGCCGTCTATCTTATCTGGCGTTTTTGGGGACGCTACTCAAAGGAAAAAGCCCTTCATGATGTTTATTATATGATGGCTATGGCTGTTTTATTCGTTTCTGGCGTTCTGCTGATCTTCCTGGGCTGGGGTATTCTAGCCTCACCCTATATATTGACCGTAGCAACTTTGATTCCGCTCGGTCTTTCCTTGGGTCTGATGAATCAGTTCATGCCAGAATATAAGAAAGCCTATTCCTGGTTTGCGCTGGTTGGTTTCCTCGCAGTTGCTGTGACCAGCATTGCCGGAATGTCTTTGAAAAGCATTGCAGTTCCCCTTTTCCACGGCGTAGCTGGATTGATTATTGTCGGTCTGCCAATCAAACGCTGCCTCAAAGATAATGCGCCCAAAGGCTTTGGGCTTGTTGGCATTGGCGGCATCTTGATCAGCCTGGGCGGTATGGCTTTGGCTTTCCTGAAAGCGGGCAAGCAATTGCTTTTCTTTAGTGCCGATGTTGTCATGGCTATCTTGGCTCCGCTGCTCCTGCTGATGGCTCTCGCCTTCACCTGGGGCTTCGTGAAAGACATCAAGCAATAGTTAATAGTTCGATCCCCTCAGACTTCCGAAGTTACGCTTCACTGCAAAGGCTTCGGAAGTCTGCCTTTAATTGCCGTCAATTTATACTTTTATAAAGTCTCTTCGCGGCAAATATGATACACTGCCCAGAAGGTTTTTTTCGAAGCTCTCTCCTTTCCACCCATCTTTTTTCTACCTTATTAGGAGGTACCCAATCTAATCCATATAGGGGAGAAGTTGAACTTTTTCGATAATTCCGTTCCAAATTCGCCTGGAGCAGGTAAAAGTTCAACTTCTTGTCCCAAAATATTGAGACAACACCCTTGACGTAACTAATAACCAGTGGTGCTAGTTTAAAACCCTCGATTATTGACCAAATGCATGATTTCGCCGAATAATACTCGGAAATATGCCGACTTTACCGAATATTCGGTAGTGTTCATTCAGAACGAGTGAGCTATAGGTTGGTAGTGGACACTTTTGCCTGAACGTTGGCACAACCTGTGGACACAATTTGCCCTTGCTGGACGCTCTTGAAGCCATTCTCGATCAGAATAGGGGCGGAAACGCCGGTTTTGCCGTCCATCGGGTCGTTTTGATCAGTCAAGATGCGTCCGATCGTCGAAACAGGAAAAGAGATTTGGAGCCAAAGTGTCCAGTGAATTGAGCAAACAAACTGTCCAAATTCAGGCGTTTTTGAACACTACCCTTTGCTGGGGCGTGGCCGGTGAGTGGTACCCTTAGGTTTGACAAAATCACTGGGAACGCACACCGGGGGCCTGAGCGTTTGGGTCAGCCGACTGCTGCCCTGGGACACTCATAGCAAGTATCTTGAGTGAACCCGCCGGGTTATTTGGCTGCCCAGCGAACATCTAGTCTGGGACTCCACGAACAGTGGATGAACCCGTATCGGTAGGTGTATCTCTTGACCCAAAAATCCACGCCCCACCAACATAAGGAGTGTAGCATGAAATCGAACCCCGAATCAATACCCATTGAGCGTTACATCGCTATCGACATTCATAAACATTACGTTGTCGTGGGTGGCATGAACCCACACAAGGAGTGGGTTCTACGCACTCGTAAAGTACGCATGTCTCGTTTCCCCAAGTGGGTTCAGAAGAACCTTTTACCCACCGATGCTGTGGTGATCGAATCGACTTCCAACGCCTGGGAAATCTACGATCAGCTCGTCCATCTTGTCGCTAAGGCCGTTGTTGCTAACCCCTTGAAAGTTGGCCAGATCTCTGGCGCTAAGGTCAAAACGGACAGGCTCGATGTCGAACGCTTGCTGACCTTACTCATCGCCGACATTGTCCCCGAAGTCTGGGTGCCACCCCATCATGTTAGAGATCTGCGCTCTTTGATCTCCCATCGCTGGCGTCTTCACAAGCAAATCTCCATGACCAAGAACCGTCTGCAGAGTTTCATCCACCGCTTCAATCTCATCCCACCCAAAGGTAAACTTTTCTCCGAAGAGAACCTTTCCTGGTGGCAAGAGCAGGATTTTTCTCCGATCGTCCGTATCCAGATCAAGCAAGACCTGCTGATCCTTGAACATCTGAGTGCTCACAAAGATGCTATTCATCAAGAACTGGCCTGCCTGAGTAACCGTAAGCCTTGGGCTAAAGACATGGTCTTCCTGATGCAAATTCCTGGCCTGGGCGTGGTCCTTTCAATGACGGTTCTCTCTGCCATTGGTGATATTTCGCGCTTTGAGTGTGCAAAAAACCTGGTTGGTTATGCTGGCTTGGGTGCAGGTGTCCACGACAGCGGCAAGAAACATCAGGACAAAGGTATCACCAAAGCTGGCCGCAAGGAACTCCGCTGGGCCATGGTCGAAGCTGCTTGGAACGCTGTTGGCTCTTCTCCCTACTGGAAAGCAACATATGAAGATCTCAAGAAAAGAGGCAAACATTCCAACCAAGCCATTGTTGCTGTCGCACGTAAGATGCTTGTCGCTGTTTGGCATGTACTCTCCCATCGTGAACCTTATCGCCACTTCGACGACGAAACCATCGCCTACAAGATGATTTCTTGGTCTCAACGCATGGACGAAGTCGCTCTCCGTGGCATGACCCGTCAGCAGTTCGTCAAGTATGGTCTCTTGCGCCTGGGCGCTGGTCATGATCTTACTCGCTTTGTACGCAACGGTACCCCTCGCCGCATCGCTTCCTCTGATGAAGTCCTGGCTCTCAAACCAGATCTGAGACCGCCTATCTAAGACCATTACTCGTTTTTTGCTTCTATATATTTCTTGCTGTCCCCGTTCTGAATATCAGGCGTTGGGACTGGGGGAAGATTGTCTATTCTTCAAATCGGCACCTCAGTAAAAGCTTCTTTTATAGAAAATACCACCTGCCCATTGTTTCTGTCATATTTCCTGGTGGCTTTTTAACTCGTGTATTTCTCTTTTAGCCTTTTTCCCGCTCCCTCTTGACAACTGCACTCATCGGTAGCCTGCATTTGGCATTACGCATTTTTCAATACCCAAGCTGCCCTCAGTGTGACCCATTTATTAGGTTGTTTCTTTTTGCCAAAATCAACCCATGTTTTTCCAGCATAGTCATATTCTAATGCCCATCTTCCATTGTTATCTTGCTTTGCTTGAATCAGTTTGAGTGTGTTGGCTAAACGGGGGTCTTTTCCATAACCTAAGCGCACCAATGCTTCGGTATTTTGTAATAAATCTGTGACGTAAAATACGGGAAATCCAAACTTCCACCAATTCCCACTTGGCTTCTTACTCAAACCAGTTGGATAGGTTGCTTCTGCTGGATCAATTCCTAAAAGAAATTCAATCCCTCGTTGAATGGCCTTTTCGATAAGAGGCGTTCGTTGCTCAATAGGAAGTTTACTAAATGCTAACATTACTTTTACCGCACCCCAGGCACAAGGCAACTTCTGGTTTGCACCGCATTGAAAGTCAGGACCACACTTACCAGAATAATAGCGTATGGGTGCCTTATTATCTTCTTGTGGAGCTATCCCTGCTCCCGTTTCGCTCCGAGCCATCCAATCAAATGCT
>JADHXE010000151.1 GCA_016783125.1 Anaerolineales bacterium | reverse complement strand
TGGGTCTCTGGGATTTCGCGTGGTAATGTCCAGATTTGGGGGTGAGCGGGGTGTGGAACACCCCGCTCACCCCCAAATCTGGGAAGCTCCACGCCAAGTCCCAAAGAGCCATATCTATTCTTAGGGTATTTACCTGAAAGGGCGGTAACGGGCAGTTCCTTCGCCCTCGCTGCCTTGCAAGATCCACCTCGTCAGGCGAGTGTAGACCGCAGCCGCCAGGACGATGACCACGATCACAACCGCACCACCGGGGCCGGCAGAGGTAAAGAAGGATGCAATTAACTCACCAATTGCCATACTTAGTCTCCTGATTTTTGTTTGAACCCAGATCCAAATTTCGCCCCAAATTTGAAGATGCGTTCCCGGGCTTTATCCATCTCCGATTCCGCTTCCAGCGATTCTGCCGTCTCCCAGAGCGGCACAATGGGGAAGAAACGGGTGAAGACTGCGTAGAGCAGAATCAGCCCGGCGAACAGCGATACAGTGATTGTCCATTCGATCCAGGTTGGGGCATATGCGCCCCGCAATAACTCATATAACAAGCGCGGGCGGGTTTCCGTGGGGATAATAACCACATAGCGCTCCATCCACATGCCGATGTTCACCAACACCGCGGCAGTGACCATCCAGCCGATGCTGTCTTTGCCGCGGAAGATGAATATCAACAGGGGGATCACGAATACCAGGATAGTCATCAGCCAGAAAATCACCGCGTAATCGCCGGTCAATTTCTGCCAAAAAACTTCCATCTCCTCGGGGATATTGCCATAAAAGACGGATAGATATTCGGCGATCATCATATAAATCCACCCCAGGGAGAAAACGATCAGTAATTTTCGCAAGGAATTAAACAGGCGGATAGGCAAGGCATCCTTCAGGTCATAAACCCGGCGCAAAATCGCCAGCACGATCACCACTGCCGAAGTCCCCGAGAAAATTGCCCCCAGCAGGAAAAACGGCCCGATGATAGTGGTGTGCCAGCCCGGTTGAATGGTCATCCCGAATACCCAAGAAACTACCGTGTGAACGGTGATCACCAACAAAGACATGAAAATTGCCATGCCGTCTAGCACGCGCTCCAGGCGGTGGTATTGCTCCGGGCGGCCCTCCCACCCCAATGCCAGGATGCGGTACATCTTGCGTTGCCAACGGGGGACCTCCGTCAGCCGGTCGCGGCACAGGGCAATATCGGGCAACAGCGAAAGATAGAAAAACACGACACTGGAAAATAGATACAATGAAACGGCGGTGAAATCCCACAACAGCGGCGATTGAAAGCGGCCATAAATAATCATATTGAGCAAGCGCTCCGGGCGGCCCATATCAATGATAATGCTGGCAACGCCAAAGGGCAAACTGAAGAGCGTGATGGCTTCGGCGGCGCGGGTCAGCGGCTTGCGCCACTCCGCCCCGGCCAGCCGCAAAATCGCCGAGATGAAAGTTCCTGAATGCGCCAGGCCGATAAAAAAGACGAAATTCGTCAGGTAAACGCCCCAATATACCGGGCGGTTCATGCCGGTCACACCCAGACCATTCACAAACTGATACACCCAGGCCGCAACCCCCATTCCGAGCAAGGCCAGCAAAACGATCCACAGGGTTTGGTCGCGCACAGTCACACCCCGCAGCGGGGCCAACACAGTCGCTTCATTATCATTAGGGGGATGAAATGTTTTTTCTCGACGCATGGCTTATCCTTCATGCAGGTAGATGGTCTTAGGATGCGTGCCGGCTTCTTCGAGCAGGCGGAAGGCCCGGCGGCTCTGAGCGAGCTGCGAGACGGTGGAGTTGGGATCATCCAGGTCACCGAAGAAGCGCGCTTTGCCGGTGCAAGTCTGAACGCAGGCGGGCACGTATTCATCGGGGCGGAACTCGCGCTCCTCGGCAGCGGCCCGTTCTCGGGCTTTGTGCAGGCGGTGAATGCAGTAGGTGCATTTTTCGACCACGCCTTTGGGGCGGATGGCCGGCCCCTCAAGATCACCATCCCCTGAGACTCTGTCTGGATTCAGGTGGCGCTCCAGGCCCTCATCCCAGGCGGGCGCGTACCAGTTGAAATACCGCACCCCGTAAGGACAGGCCACCGTGCAGAAGCGGCAGCCGATGCAGCGGGCATAGTTTTGGCGCACAATGCCTTCCTCGTCTTGATAGGTCGCTTCGACCGGGCAAACCTTGACACAAGGAGGGTCTTCACAGTGCATACAGGGACGGGTCAGGAACTTGGCTTGGGCACTTGCGATAGCGCCATGTTCCTCCGCCTGCAAGGGAAAAACATCGTTCCACAACATCAAGCGCCCCAGCGCGGATTCAGCGGGTGAAACCACAGGGGTATTGTTCTCCATCCGACAGGCGATACTGCACCCCTGGCAGGCGACACATTTATCAAGATCAATCACCATGGACCATTTTGGCATAGTTTTATCCTTTCCCTCACACCTTCATCACCCGTACTCTTGTATTGGTAAACGCGGCCAATCCGCTGAACGGTTCACTAGCCGGGTTGAGAATTTCAAGACCGTTGATGCCGCGCCCTTGGGCGAAGCGCCCCACGGCAGTATGTCCTTGATTGTGCGGCAAGTTGACCACATCCGAATGCAGGCCAGGGACCAGTTTGAGACTGGTCTTTAGATACCCAAAGAGAGACTCCACCCAAACGAGGTCGCCGTCTTCCAACCCCAGCTCGTGAGCGGTTTCGGGGTTCATTTCCAGCCAGCTATCCCAGCGCTTGCCGGCCGTCATGCCGCTGATTTCTTGCAGCGAAGGCATGTTGGCGGCTGCACTATACGGACCGAGGCTCATCAGGGTGACGATATTGAGCATGAAGGGATAATCGTTCTCGTTCCCCAGATACTTCACCGGTTCGTAGTGCGGCATAAAGAAAGGGTCGCCGCTGACGCCCGCACCCAGGGCCTCGAGCTGGTCTTTATCCATCCCGGTGAGCAGGCAACTGAGTTCGCGGCTGTAGAAGTCGAAGCGCCCGTCGCGGGCTGATTTCAGGCGGTCGCGCCCGATGACTTCCTGCACCCACTTTTCAGAACCGCGGCGGGTGTAACGGTAACCGGGGGTCATCCACACGCCCAACTCTTTGAGCATCTCCCAATCGGTGCCGTTTCCACTGAGGCGTTCTTGCAGTAGAACCTTGAAGGACTCCCAGGGGAAGGCCTCCGCCACCGGGCCGCCCATCGCCTGAGCTACTTGCAGCAAGAAATCGCCGGTATTCAGGGTATCGTAGAGCGGCTCGACCACCGGCTGGCGCAGCGCCACACCGGGGTAGCCCAACCCTTCAAAATAGTCATCCTGCCAGCGTTCCAGGAAGGTCGGCTCTGGCAGCAGCAGATCGGCGTATTGGGCCGATTCATCCATAAAGCTGGAGAAAGACACAATCAACGGAATCCGCTCGAAAGCCTGGGCGAAGCGCTCTCCGCCGGGGGTTTCGTACACCGGGTTGGCGTCGTATAGGAAAAGCGCTTCCAGGGGATAGCCCCCATCCAGCACTCGGTCGGCAACGGCCTGATAAGCGTGGCGGGCCAGCGGGAAGCGCGTCCCCGCACCGTCCACGCGCTCAGCCTGGCGGCCGGCCTCGGCGACCGAGTCGGCGGGCAGATCGGGCCACGCCGGGCAAGCCGGGTAGCGCTGGGTTAGCACGCCGCCGGGGATATCCAGATTGCCGACCAGGGCATTCAGGCTATGAATCGCCATAGCCGCGGCCACGCCGTTGAAACTACCGTTGAGCAGACCGCCCTTGCCAGGCAGGATGGCGACCGCGGGCGGGTTGCCAGCGAATTCCCCGGCGATGCGGGAGATGGTAGTGGCCGGAATTCCGGTGATGCTCTCGACCCGCTGGGGGTCGTAATTTTCGAGCACGTAGTTTTTGAAGCCTCTATGATCTTTACCGTCATCGTCTTTGAAATCTTCAAAACCGAAGGCGTAATTGTGGACGAAATCGGAGTCGAATTGGCCGGTCTTGATAATCACGTTGGCAATCGCCAGCACCAGAGCGGCGTCGGTGCCGGAGTTGATGGGGATCCACTCGTCAGCCTTTGCCCCAGTAACGCCCTGGCGGGGGTCGATGACCACAATTTTGCCACGCTCGGCGCGGCCGCGGCGCATATACGACATACCCGAAACCATACGCTGGGGAGAACGTCCGGCCTCTACCATATTGGCCCCAAAACTGAGCACATAGTGAGCATTTTCTAAATCGTAAGCGGGCAAGTCATAGATGCCCTGGGTCAGCAACGTGCCCAGTTTCGCCGCCTCAATATTGAGGCTGTCGTGCGAGATGGCGTTGGGCGAGCCGATAACAGCCATGAAGCGGTCTAGAAAGGGGCGCATCTGGCCGCGCACTTCCCCATAGAGGATAGCTGCCCGCTGAGGTATTCCGGTGGCACGCAGATCGTTCAGTTTGGCGGCTACAATCTGTATGGCTTCCTCCCAGGTGATGGATTCCCACTGGTTGGCACCGCGCTCACCGGTACGGCGCATTGGGCCGGTCAGCCGGTCGGGGTTGTAGAGCAACTCGGGGGCGGCTTGCCCTTTGGGGCATAACGCACCCAGATTTACCGGATGCATGGGGCTGCCTTCTAGTTTGACTAAATTCCCATCGGCGACGCGGGCTAGCATACCGCACCCACTGGGGCACAATAGGCAGACAGTGGGGATGATTTTCTCTTCGACGGCGGTTTGCAGGGTACCCCCGGTGGATGCTTCAGCAGTCAGGCCAGTAAACAGAGAACGCGCGCCGCTGATAACAGCCGCGCTCCCTGCCACGGAGGCCGAGAGTTTCAGGAATTGGCGGCGGGATAATGGCTTTTGGGTACCCATTTAGTTGCCTCCGCAGGTGACGGGTTCGCCGTTTTCAACGCAGCCTGTTGTAGCAGATTCGAGCGGATTACTGACGGGCGGCAGTTCGATTTTGCCACTGCCTAGCCCATAAACATAGGCCACCAGGGCCTCCAATTGCTCGTCGGTGAATTGCCCGGCGAAAGGCTGCATCCCGCTGCGCTCACGACCGCGTTCGATGGTGCTGCGGATTTTGCTCTCCGTCAGACCGATACCGACCAGCGCCGTTCCAAATAGGCCTTCACCCGCAGCGCCGTGACAACCGGCGCAGGCAATATCGTAAAGTTCAAGTCCATTGTTGACGCCCGGGGCGATCAGCATATTTTCGAACACGGGCACTGCGTCGGGACGCCCCTGCGCAGACCATAACACACCCCGCAAAGTGCGCGGTCCGCCCCCGCCAGGGTTGACGTGACAGACGCCGCAGGATTCACCCGTGCGACTGGCATATTCCGGTAGAGCGTGGACTGGCTGCTCGCCCGTCAAGATGCCCGTGACTAGGAAGACGAAGACCGCGATTGTCCCCAGGCCGAGCCATTGCAAGGTTCTCATAAATCTTGGGTTCATACTGCTTTCCTAAGGTTGTTTTCTGCTTCCTGCCACCGATTGAAATCGGCAGCTAAAACGCGAAACCCATTGACAACGGGTTAGTGCGTTTAGAACGCACTCTGTATCTCAGTTGGCGAACACCTGTACTCCCCGGCACCGCTCCGTTTGCGGGGCAGGTGTGCACAACAGGCGCAAGTATTTATTCGTCAACGAGCGGGCGGCTACAGGAGTATTGAGACAATAAAAGTTAATAAGAACAGGTTGAGACCGGCTGTGTAATACAGCCGGTCTCGATTATGGTTTCAGGAAGAAATTATTCACCCAGGGTTTGGATATAAGCCAGAGCATCAGCCAAATCTTGCCAACTCCAGCCCAGGTTCAACCCGCCGGGCATGTGTTCCGCTGGTTGGCCATTGGCTGCTTTATGCAGGGTCTCCCAGGGGTTACCGAGGGCAAGATCGCCCAGGTACTCGGGATCGCTCTCATCACCAAAGGCAATCCCCTTGCCGTCGTCGCCGTGGCAGCGGGCGCAGCCAGCCTGATAGAATTCCTGGCCCCTGGCAGCGTCGCCGTTGACGGTCTTGTCAGCATTGATGTATTGGGGCATATCGACAGCGTTGGTCTGCAAGAAAGCAACCATCATTTCGGTGGCGGCCTCATCGAAGTAGGCCGAGAAATCATGGTCGGCATTGGCCGTACCATCCAGCCAGGATGCGATTTCTTCAGCAGACATCGTCGCAGCGCCGATTGAACCAACAAAGCCGGTGAAGTGCGAGCCAGAGCTATAAGCCCCATTAGCGCCCTGGTAATCCCAGCCATGGCATTCTTTACAACGCCAGGTATCGGCCCCGCTGCGTTCATTGGTAGACTGGGTGGCCCACAAGGGTTGATCTCCAGCGGGTTCATCCATGCCCATGGCCTTCCAGAACTTGTCGTAGAGCAAGCCGCCATGGGTAGCGGGGTTAGTATTGGGCAGCGTTTGCGCGTAAGCTAGTACAGCAGTCTGCTCTTCAAGCGACCAGCCCGCATCGAGGGCGGGGGGCATATCCGCTTCCGTCGGTTGGCCGAAGCGCATCTTGTGGAAGAACTCCCAGGGGTTGCCGTTAGCAATAGCCGAAATCGTTTCGGTCTTGAGGGCATTGGCTTTGAAGTCGATGGCGGCGCCTTCGGGGCCGTGGCAGTCCGCGCAGCTATCTTGATAAAGCTCTTCACCAACGGTCAGATCGCCACCGATGGCTGCTTTTTCTGCATCGATGACTTCAGCATAGTCCATGAGTTCCCCGCTGATAAAGAGAGCGATATCAACCAGGGCCTGCTCGTCCATCGCGGCGGAGAAATCATGGTCGGGGTTGGTAGCGCCTAGCAAAGCCTCCAGAACTTCGTTGGCGTCGCCGCCGGCCATCTGGATCACACCCATGAAGCCGGTCATGTGCGAGCCATCACCATATGCACCGTCTACGCCCTTGTAGTCCCAGCCGTGGCATTCCTTACAGCGCCAGGTGTCGGCACCGCTGCGGGTGTTGGTATCCTGGGCGGCCCACAGGGGGTGATCCTCCTCAGGCGCATCCAGGCCCAAGGGTGTCCACCACTTGTCGTAGAGCAAACCGCCGCGTAGGGAATCACCGACCAACTCAGGGGTGGGTTCTTCCGCCGGGGCAGTTTCTTCCTCTGCCGCAGCCGCTTCTTCTTCTGCAGGTGCCGCTTCCTCTTGCTCAGGGGCCGGAGGGGGAACCTGGGGTTTATCTACGGGAGTGCTGCAGGCAGCCAGCACCAAAATCAGCAGGATTGCCAGAATCAGCAAAACAGATACGTTTCTTTTAGACATACACTCCTCCAAAAACTAAGGTTGGCTTACGCCACGCAATGCGGGGCTTTATCACGCTCTCACTTTAGCACAGGCGCGTGTCCGTTTTCTATGCCAGATTGTCGGAGGAATGTTCCATTCTGTCGTGATTATGTCCTCGCGCCGCAAGGTCATGTATAATGTAAGCAGATAGACCTGTTTCAAACCCTGTCAGGTCTGGTAATCTCAAAGGTCAGACTTATGCCCTATCAAAATCTCGAACAAATCAACAGCCAGCAATTACGCCGGGTCAATGCTATCCGCTTTGTGCTGCCGTTTATTTTGTTTTCCATCGTGGTCTACTACGAAGTCAACGAACACTGGATTGCCAAAGGCACCTTCGACTTCGATTTTCACTTATATTCCGAGGTAACTTTCTTCGGCATTTTGGGGCCATCAGCCGTTTTCATCGTACTAAGCTACATCATCCGCCTGCTCAAACAGCAAATCAATATCTCTGCTGAGTTAGAGCAGCTCAACGACGAATTGGAACAGAAGGTGGCGGAGCGCACTGCGGAGCTTGAAACCCGCAACGCCGAGCTGGCCCAGGCCAACCTTGAACTCCAACAGTTAGATGAGATGAAATCCGATTTCGTATCCCTGGTAAGCCATGAATTACGCGGACCGCTGACTTCCCTGAACGGCGGCCTGGAAGTGATTCTGCAGCAAGGGGAAGAACTGCCCCCAGGTTCCCGGCGCACGCTGCAGGTCATGGCTCGCGAGAGCCAGCGCCTGACGCACTTCGTCAACGAAATCCTGGATGTCTCGCGGCTGGAAGCGGGCAACCTGAAGCTCTCTCCTGGTCCCGTGGCGGTGATGCCCATGCTGCGTCGAGCCGTAGAAATCTTTTGCGACTGCCAGGATCGCCCTATCCACTGGAATGTGCCCGAAAATCTGCCGCCAGTGTGGGGCGATGAAATCTACCTGGAAAAAATCATCAGCAATTTATTGGAAAATGCGGTCAAATATTCACCCCCGAAAGCGCCCATCGAGCTGGCTGCCCTGATCAACCACGAGCGGGTGATGATCACCATCAGCGACCACGGCCCCGGCATTCCTCCGGCGGGGCAGGATAAACTTTTCGAGCGCTTCCACCGCCTGGTACGCGGCGACCGCCTTTCCACCCAAGGCTGGGGTTTGGGGTTATATTTTGCCCGGATGTTGGCCGAGGCTCAGGGGGGGCAGGTCAAGGTCCAATCCCCCGTTCACGCTGCCCCAGACTCGCCCGGGACTGCCTTCACCCTGACCCTACCGATCACACGGGACGTACCCGAAGATGTCTAAATTATTGCTCATCGACGATGACCAGAGCTTGAGCGAGCTTTTGGCGGCCTATCTAACCAACCAGGGCTACCGCGTCCAGGCCGAGGGAGATGGCAAGGTTGGTTTGAAAAATTTGTTCCAGGACTCCCCTGATCTGGTGATCCTGGATGTAACTATGCCTCAGCGGGATGGCTGGGAGACCCTGGAGCTGATTCGCGAGGTCAGCGAGGTGCCGGTGATCATGCTGACCGCTCGCGATGAGGAAGCCGATATATTACGCGGTTTTTCGCTGGGGGCCGACGATTACGTTACCAAACCCTTCTCTTTCGCTCAACTGACCGCCCGCATCCAGGCGGTGCTGGCACGCGCCAAACGAGCCGATTCTGCCGGGCTGGATGAACTTGTACAGGGAGACATATTGGTCAACCTACGCACAGACCAGGTCTGGCGCGGCGACGAGCGGGTCAACCTGACCCCCACGGAATTCAAACTGCTGGTGACATTGATGCGGCGTGCAGGTGAAGTGGTCTCCCCCGAGGAATTGGTGCGTGAGGTCTGGGGGCCGCAATATGCTGGAGAAATCGGGCATGTGCGGCGATATATCTATCACCTGCGCCACAAAATCGAGCCTGACCCGGAGAAGCCGCACTATCTCTTCAATGTGAGGGGGTTTGGGTATCGATTTCAGGCGTGATAGGTTTTTACAATCTGCGCCATGATCGCTAAAGCGATCTCCTCTGGCGAGCGTCCCCCCAGATCGAGGCCAATAGGAGCATGGATTCGTTCGAGCTGTCCTTCAGTCAGACCTGCTTCCAAGAGACGCTGGCGGCGCGCGGTATGGGTTTTGCGGCTGCCTAAAGCGCCGATATAAAAGGCGGGGCTGTCCAGGGCAACTTTGAGGGCAGGATCATCCAGTTTGGGATCATGGGTCAGCATGGCGACAGCGGTGGATGATGTCAACCCAACCTGCTCTAAGGCCGTGTCTGGCCAGGCCTGGATCAATTGATCGACGTGGGGAAAGCGAGCATCTGTTCCGAACATTTTGCGGGGATCAACTACTACGGTGCGATATCCCAAAGTTTTAGCAATAGCAGTTATGGGAATGGCGATATGCACGCCGCCAACCACAACCAAAGTTGGAGATGGCATCTCTACATTGATGTAAATTTCTACTGGTTGGGAGGTTTCTTCCAATTCTACGCGGCGAGGTTTACCATCGGATAGGGCGCTGCGGGCATAGTTCAAAACCTGATGATCAAGATCACGCCCAAACGTCCCCACGGCTTCTCCGCCCTCGAGGATGAGCATCTCCTGACCCAGGACAGTCTCCGGGCCACGGATGACCACAACCGAGGCAACTATTTTTTCATCCCTCAGCTCTTTTTCCAGAATGGCAAATCTATCCAAGTCGAGGGGGCGCACGAAGACCTCGATAGTGCCTCCACAAGATAAGCCCACATCCCAGGCAGTCTCATCAGCGACCCCGAAATGTAAAAGCTGCGGTCGAGCACTTTTTAGAACTTCGATACCCGCTTCTAAAACGGCGCCTTCGACACAGCCGCCGCTGACTGACCCCGCCATCTCACCATCGGCGGTCAGGGCCAGATTAGCGCCCACGGGGCGCGGGGATGATCCCCAGGTTTGGATCACCGTTGCAATGGCAAGCGGTTTGCCCTGTTGCGACCAGGTGCTGAGATTATCGAGAATATCACGCATGACTGTAGTTTACCGTAACTACTCAGATTTCCGAAGAAGCTCCCGTAAATTGGGGACGTGCAAGGTGTTCCACACTCCCAAATCTGGACATTACCACGGGAAATCCCGGAGAGCCTTTTACTTGCGGAAATGTTTTTTATGGGTTAGAGTTATAATGATCTGCTTAGAGTATGCTTTCTCATCCAACAATCGAAAAGAGTTACATAAAGATGACTACAGTAGCTGTACAGGACAAATTTGCGGAAATTCTAACCACTTTTGGGGATTTACAAGAGTCCGTGAATGCGGCGCTACAATGCTATACAATCGAACAAATAACAACAAAAATTTCCGAACTCCGTCAAAAAGATTCTGAGTATCAAACACGCTATAGATTAGAGTACCCAGCTTTTTCACAGCGAACCGCTGAAGATGAGGAATTCGTCCAGCACATAGAATCTAATATCAATAAAATGTGGGAAATGGATCTGGTTGATTGGGAGTTTTGCTACAAAGGAATCGATGATTGGACGAGAAAACTGCAAGACATTTTGCTGACATAATCGAACTTGCTCAGTCCCTGTTCAGGCAAGTCGAGATAAAAATAGACGCTACTCTTGATCGATCAATACTCCAAATTCAAGCCGAATATGGCAAGTATCGTGTTTCCGTAACCGAGTTGTTTAGCGACAAGTTTAGGAAATATCGTTACTATGTTTTGCGGGGGGATTGGGTTTAGGCCGGATTTGATAATAACCCTGATCCGCGTGCTATCCGTCTAAAGTATGGAGAAATTGGAAAGAAATACATAGGGGAGCATATACCTCATTTGCATTTAGAACAGGACTTACGCAGATGAATAAAAAAAATACCGAAAA
>JADHXE010000150.1 GCA_016783125.1 Anaerolineales bacterium | reverse complement strand
TTTCCGGTTCTTCTCCGCTCGCTTGAAACACGCCCAAATCATATTACCACGCCAACAGGATAAAACACATTATCATGTATGAGATTCGTCACATGTGCTTGAAATTCGTATCTAAGCAAGTATAATACATACGATTAATATAATTTTACCCATTAATCCATTCGATCTTCGTGGAGCGGCTTATGAGAGTCTTCGCACGAACCCCCATAAACATAGCTGAAGTGAAATTGCCTCTCGGTGAGGTATACCTGATCCCTGAGCGCTGCAAAGGGTGCAATTTGTGCATCCACTTCTGCCCCAAACAAGTGCTGGAAGAATCTACTGGGACCAATGCTAAGGGATACCACTATCCCGAGATTATTTCTGGCCGGGAAGAGGATTGTGTCAACTGCGAATTCTGCACCATGGTTTGTCCGGAATTTGCCATCTACACCCTTGAGGTAGAACAATGAGCGCTCCCAGAGTCCACACCGGAAAATTCTTTATGCACGGCGATTATGCCTGCGCAGAAGGCGCCCTCGCCGCCGGCTGTGATTTCTTCGCCGGATACCCAATCACCCCATCTACCGAAATAGCCGAACATCTCTCATATCGAATGCCGCAAATTGGCGGGACTTTCATTCAAATGGAAGATGAACTCGCCAGCATTGCCGCAATCATAGGGGCCTCGGCTGCAGGAGCCAGGTCGATGACAGCCACTTCCGGGCCTGGCCTTAGCTTGATGATGGAAAACTTAGGTTTGGCGGTGATGCTGGAAACCCCTTGCGTGATCATAGATATTCAACGTGGTTCTCCTTCCACAGGTTTACCAACGATGGCTGGCCAATCAGATGTCATGCAGGCCCAATGGGGTTCTCATGGAGATTACGAGATTGTGGCTTACGCGCCTTCTTCACCGCAAGAGATTTTTGATCTGACAGTATTGGCCTTCAACGTTGCCGACCGCTTCCGCACCCCGGTGATTTTGCTGGGCGACGAAGTCATCGGCCATATGATGGAACGCGTGGTGATCCCCAACGAAGATGAGATCATGCATTGGGAGCGCAAACGCCCCAAATCACCCCCAGGGAACAACGGCAACTACAAAGCCTTCCTGCCAGACGATGATGATCTCGTTCCTCCGATGGCCCACGCCGGGGAAGGATATCGCGTCCACTTCACCGGGTTGACCCATGATGAACAGGGCTATCCTGCCATGGATGCAGACACCCACCACAAATTAGTCACCCGCCTGATAGATAAAATCCGCAGCAATGCTGACCAGATCATCCGCACCGAAGAGTATTTTCTGGATGATGCTGAAATCGTGGTCATCTCCTACGGCTGCACCGCCCGCTCCGCCCGTAGGGCTGTCCGCGAAGCGCGAGAACAAGGCATAAAAGTTGGCATGCTGCGCCTGATCTCCATCTGGCCCTTCCCAGAGCAGATGATCAAAGCCCTTGGGGAACAAGCAAATGCTTTCATTGTGGCCGAGATGAATTTGGGACAGATCAGGCGCGAGGTCGAACGCTTCGTCAGCCAGCCTGTCATTGGTGTGCACCACGCGGGAGGGGCAATGATTCCGCCCGAACCGATCTTAAAAGAAATTGTGAATTGTCAATTGAAAACGGGAGAGAAGCCATGGCCAAAGGTGATGATATTGAGGAGCGATTGACAGACTTTGCCGTTCGGATTGTGAAAGTGTGTGACAACTTACCCAATACGCGGGCCGGAGGACATATCGCCGGGCAGCTACTACGAAGTGGAACTGCACCAGCTGCTCATTACGCTGAGGCGCGTGGAGCGGAAAGCACCAAGGATTTCATCCATAAGCTCAAACTATGTCTCAAAGAACTGAACGAATCGAGAGTCTGGCTGCGAACTACTACTAAAAGTGAAATGCACTCAGAACCCAAAATGGGTGAAATAACCCAAGAATGTGGAGAACTATGCCGCATCATCAACGCCAGCATTGAAACGACGAAGAAGAATCTGGATAGTTAGCAATTGTCAATTGGCTATTCACAATTGACAATTAAACAGGAGTATCCCTGTGCCTCAAGCAACTGTTGTCGAATCCCACCCGCTCGACCAAATCATCCGCTCCGACCGCATGCCGCACATCTGGTGCCCGGGTTGCGGCATCGGCATTGCCATGCGCTGCTACGCCGCGGCGATCCTTGAATCCGGCATCCCCGTCGAGAATCATATTGTCGTCTCAGGAATTGGATGCACAGGACGTGTGGCCGGCTATATGTACCTGGATTCTTATCACAGCACCCACGGGCGAGCGATCCCCTTCGCCACCGGCGTAAAATTAGCCAATCCCGATCTGATGGTGACGGTCTTTAGCGGCGACGGCGACTTGGCCGCTATCGGCGGCAACCACTTGATCCATGCCGCCCGGAGAAATATTGATATCAAGGTTGTCTGCGTCAACAACTTCAACTACGGCATGACCGGCGGACAGGTTGGCCCAACCACACCCTACACAGCCAAGGGCACGACCGCCCCATACGGCAACCCCGAACAACCCTTCAACCTGCCCAGCCTGGTCGGGGCCTCCGGCGCTAACTACGTCTCGCGCTGGACGACATTACATGTAAGGCAGCTCAAGCAAGATATCCTGGCTTCATTCACACGCCCCGGTTTCAGCTTCATCGAAGTACTCTCCCCTTGCCCGATTGGCTTTGGCAAATCCAATAATATTCCTGACGGTCTGGATGAAATGGAGTTATACCGTCAACGTTGTGTCTTGATCGACAATGGCGAGGTTGATTTGGACGTACTCAGCATCGATCTGCGGGAAGATAAGCCCATTTATATTGGCGAATTTGTTGCTAGAGATCGACCCATCTTTCAGTGTGTGCAAGTAGATAGGTAACCGGAGGGCATAATGAGAACAGAAATCCGGATCAGCGGTTTTGGCGGCCAAGGTGTTGGTTTGGCTGGGAATATCGTCGGCAAAGCCATCTCCATCTATGATGGCAGAGAAGCCGTGATGACCCAGGCTTACGGACCCGAAGCGCGCGGCGGCGCATCCAGCGCCAATATCGTCGCTTCAGAAAGATCAATCGACTACCCCTTCGTACAAAATCCCGATATCCTGATCGCCTTATCGCAAGAGGCCTACACCAAATTCCGCCCCGATGCCAAACCAGATGCTTTGATTCTCATCGACGATGGGCTGGTTCATCCCTTCGAAGATGATCAACCCTATGGCATCCCTGCCACTCACCTGGCTGAGGAGCTCGGTCGCCGCATCGTGACCAATATGGTCATGCTGGGTTTCTTCACCGCAGTGACCAAGGCCGTCAGCAGAGAGGCCATGGAGGAAGCCATTAAATCTTCCGTCAAAGAGAAATTCATCGAGCTGAATCTCAATGCTTTCGAAACAGGTTTCAATTATGTAAAGGAAAAAACATCGTAAGTAGCATAAGCATTAGAAATCCAGCGTTCCACCGCAGAGCGGATGGAACGAGATAGGAACAGGCTTCGCATACGCTAAAGAAAAAATCTGATATGCCAAAAATCACTATCCGGCCGGTTGTCGGCGATGAAATGCTCGAAATTGCATACTGGATGTCCAGCTATGCATTCAGGGCTTCGCCGCCATTCCCTGATAAAGAAGAACGTTTCGAGATCATCAAAAGCCGCAAAGGCATTGATTACTTTGCGCTGTTCGAAGACGATACCCCCGCTGCGGTGGCGGCCAGTACCCCATTAACCCAAAATGTGCGCGGCTCGATTTTCAATATGAGCGGCATCTACAACGTCGCCACTCATCCGGCTTACCGCCGTAAAGGTTATTCCAGGAAAGTCCTTGCCCAGCTACTATCAACCATTCATGACAAGGGGTGGCCATTCACGTGCCTTTATCCATTCCGCGAGTCATTCTACGAGCGACTCGGCTATGTCACATTTCCACAACCCCGCATCGCCAAGTTCTCACCATCGACACTGCAACCATTATTGAAAAAAGATTTAGAAGGCGAGGTTGAGATCACCCTCATCGGCGAGGGTTACGAGAGTTACCGCCAATGGCTTTATGAAATGCAGCCACGAATTCACGGTATGGGGGTCTTTGAGCATGGCAACGAGGCGGGTGCCAAACAGAACCAAAGTTGGATTGCCACAGCGCGTGCCGATGGAGAGGCCATCGGCTTGATGCTGTATTCACTCAAAGGGGAAGAAGTCACCAAGTTCAAATTCCATGCCCCACGCTTCTACTATAAAAACAGCCAGGGCAAATATCTGCTCTTAGAGTGGATTGCCCGCCACATCGATCAGGCGGTCGAAGCAGAGATTTGGCTGCCTCCCTCCGAGCTGCCCGAAACATGGCTGACCGATATGGAAGTCCAAACAGAGCCAGCCTGGATTCCCCCCTTAGGGCGTGTGCTGGATGTGGAGAAAATCGGCGGGATGCAAACCGGCCTTGGTAGCTTCACGGCAATGATCAGCGATCCGCTCTGCCCTTGGAATGAGGGAGTCTGGAAATTTGAATCCGCAGATAACGCGCTACAGGTTAGCAAAGCTAAAGACCCTCAATGCGGGTTGAACATCAACGCCCTCTCTGCGCTGATCTACGGCACACACGACCCCAGTGACTTCTCTATTCGGGGCTGGGGCAACCCATCGACGGAACTCCAAGAGACAATGCGCAGCATATTCCCATACAGGCTGCCATTCTTGCATGAGTACTACTAATCAGTATGTTACAAATGAAATCCTTTCAAAAAATCCAAAGATTTACCACAAAGTCACAATGCCACGCCTGTGGCGGGCCAGGCGCGCATGCAGACGCACGCAAAGCGAGCGAAGGCTCAAAAGAGTATTTACGAATTCTTTTCTTAGTGCCTCGCTTTGCGCGCCATTGGCGGGTGTCTTCGTGGTAGAAAGATTTAGGTTCATGCTCGTCCAGGTTAGGAGAGAAAAATGAGTGATTCTGTTCTCGTTATCGGTGGCGGTATTGCGGGTATCCAGGCCTCGCTCGACCTGGCTGAGGCCGGGGCAAAGGTTATTGTGGTAGAACGACAGGCCACCATTGGGGGTATCATGGCCGTTTTGGATAAGAATTTCCCCACGCTGGACTGTTCGATTTGTATCGAAGCCCCCAAAATGTCCGAGGTGGATCTGCACCCCAATATCGAGATTCTCTCATTGGCCGAGGTCGATTCCATCGAGGGAGAGCCGGGCAACTTCACAGTTAGCATCCGCCAGAAAGGACGCTATATCAGCAACGAGTGTACCCGCTGCGGAGATTGCACCGAGGTCTGCCCGGTAGTCTTGCCCAACGAGTATGACTCCGGCATGGCAATCCGTAAGGCCGTCTACACGCCCATCCCGCAATCGACGCCCGGGCCATATATGATCGATATGGACTCTTGCCTCAACGATCCGCCCAACTACATCCCCTGTGAGCGCTGCTACCAGGCCTGTCAGCCCAAGGCCATCGATTACTTGATGCATCCAGAATCGATTGTCACCCGACAGGTGGGCGCGGTCATTGTGGCGGTGGGGTACGATATGCTCGACCCTCGGGTGATGAAAGAGTACGGGTACGGAGGCCACCCCGACATCCTGACCGCTATGGAGTTCGAACGCCTGGTCAATTCAGCAGGCCCCACCGGGGGGGAGATCATCCGCCCCTCCGATGGCGAACATCCCCATAATATTTTGTTTGTACTGTGTGTGGGTTCGCGTGATCAGCGCCATTACCGCTACTGCTCGCGCTTCTGCTGCATGTATTCCATCAAGCACGCCTATCAAGCCTTAGATCACGGCGTCGAGGATGTCACCGTGCTCTATATGGACATCCGCGCCTACGGTAAGGGCTTCGACGGCTTCCATCAACGCACCGGTGAGATGGGCGCAAAATTCCTGCGCGGGCGTCCTTCTCGCATCGAGGGGCACAACGGCTCCATCCAGGTGACCTATGAAGATGTCGAAAACGCGGCTCGTATCCAGCAGGATTTCGATATGGTCGTGCTGGCCAACGCCGTCACACCCCAGGAGGGTTTGGCCGATTTGGCCGACCGCCTGGGCATCGATATGGACGAGGATGGCTTCCTCAAATCCCTTGAAACCCACGGCGGCCTGGTGATGACCACTCGCCCCGGGGTCTACGCCGCCGGTTGCGCCAGCGGCCCTAAAGACATCCCCGACAGCGTCGCTGAAGGCAGCGGCGCGGCCGCCCTGGCCCTTGGCCACCTGACATCTCGCTATTGGCCTGAACCTCCAGTAATCGAACCCAGGGAAAATATCGACATCCCACGTGTAGGCGTTTTCGTTTGTCACTGCGGCAGCAATATCGCCGGCGTTGTGGACGTCGAACGAGTCGTCGAATATGCCAAAACCCTGCCCGATGTGATCCACACTGACCATCAAATGTTCTCCTGCGCGGGCAATACCCAGGCAGAGATCGAGGAGGCCATCGTCGAGCACGATATCAACCGGGTGGTGATTGCGGCCTGCTCCCCCAAGACGCACGAAACCATCTTCAAAGGCGTGATGACCCGCGCCGGGCTGAACCCCTATCTGCTGGTGATGTCCAACATCCGCAACATGGACTCCTGGGTGCACAAGCATGACAAAGAGGCCGCCACCATCAAGGCCAATGACATGGTCTCCATGGCGGTGCAACATGCCCGTCTATTGGAACCGCTCGAAGCAGCCCACTTACCTCTGACCCAAAGCGCCCTGGTGATTGGTGGAGGCATCGCCGGAATGACCGCGGCAGCGACTCTGGCTCGCCAGGGATATGAAACCCATCTGGTTGAGCAGACGGGAGTTTTGGGTGGGATGCTGAACGAATTAGATTATCTTGCTCCCGCGGATTTACCAGCTAGTGATCTGGTTGAAGCCAAATCCAAAGATCTGCTTGATACAGGGGTAGAGGTGCACATGAACACCGAGGTCGAGACCATCGGCGGCGTTGTGGGTAACTTCCACGCTAAACTGACCGATGGCGCTGATCTGGACGTCGGCGCAATCATCATGGCAACCGGTTCCCATGCTTACCAGCCAACCGAGTTTGGGTATGCCAGTGGGCAGTTACCAGTTCCCCAATCTACCAATTTACCAATCATTACAAACCTGGAACTGGAACACATCTTAGCTCAAAAGACCCCTCTCGACGCAGAACGCGTCACCTTTATTGCCTGTGTTGGATCAAGACAATCCCTAACTGAGCAAGCGCGAAGTAGGGAGATGGGCTGCTCGCGCTACTGCTGCACATCGATGATCAGTCAAGCCCTGAAACTCCGCCAAATGGGTAAAAAGGTGCGCGTGGTAGGTAAAGATATCCGCACCTATAGCCGTCAAGCCGAGGAGTTATACGAAGATGCCATGCGCGCGGGAGTACAGTTCTTCCGCTATAACCAGGATAAACCGCCCCAAGATGTGATTGGCGTAGGACAGGTTGACAACCTGTCCCACATAGAATTCTACGACCATATGCTGGGTGCTGACATCTCCATCCCTACCGATTTGGCTGTGCTGGTTGTCGGCCTGACGCCCACCGAAGATAACCTGGCCGGACAACTCAAACTCTCCCGCAGTGAAGACGGCTTCTACATGGAATTGCACCCCAAACTTGGCCCTGCTGAAACGGCTTCCCAGGGTATCTATCTGGCAGGCGCGTCTCAGGGAGCCAAAGATGTGCGCGAGTCCATGGCCCAGGCCATGGCCGCGGCCGGGAAAGCGGGGGCACTGATTTCCCGTGACGAGATCGAGAAAGAACCCCTGACTGCCAAGCTGATACCCGATCTTTGCAAAGGCTGTATGCGCTGTGTACGCATCTGTCCCTACAGCGCCATCGAGCAGATTGGCGAGCCTGGCGAGATCGGCGCCGTCAGAATCATCGATGCGGCCTGCATGGGCTGCGGCACCTGCGCGGCGGAGTGCAACTTCGACGCTATCGTCATGCCCTACTTTACCAAGGAGCAAATCATTGCCCAGGTTGATGCGGCCCTTGAAGAAAACCCCCAGGAGAAATGTCTGGTCTTCACCTGCAACTGGTGTTCCTACGCCGGAGCTGACCTGGCTGGTATCGAGAAGCGCCAATATCCGCCTTCCTCGCGCGTCATCCGCACAATGTGCTCGGCGCGCTTCGAAGAAGATTTCATCACCCATGCCTTCGAGAAAGATGCTGGCGCAGTACTGGTCACCGGCTGCCGTTTAACCGAACATGGCTCCGACTGCCATTACAACTACGCCAACAAACTGACCGAGAAACGCTTCAACCGCTGGGTGAAGAAAATAGGGCGCAAAGGTATTGATCCTGAACGCCTCCAACTACGCTGGATCTCGGCCGCCGAAGGCAAAGAGTTCGCCGAAAAGCTGCACGAGATGGATGAAGTTATCAAAAGTTACCAGTTATCAGTAGTCAGGGAACAGTGAACAGTATCCAGGTGCCAGTTGTGAGGCCCATGATGTTCGTTAAATTATCATCCAACGGCCAGGTAACCATCCCCAAACCCATCCGTCAGGCGCTCAGATGGAACAAGATGAAAGATATGTCTTCCGTAAACCTTTACGCCGTCAAATTATGCAACGTATGGCGAATACGATCAAGGATTTTCGAGTTGACCTTTCCGAGATGTGAGATCAGTAAATGGCACTGGAATGAGAACAATATCCCCCTGCTCAGGCATTATTCCAGTCCTCATCATCGTATGAGTTATCCCAAAAATCGAGGCTGCTCTCCGCTGCGGATAGCAAATCGTCGAGGATTTCCCTCGCCTCCTCGATTACAAAAACTGTAATACGCGAACCGGGAGCAAAAGGAATCTGCAGCTCGATCCGTCCATCATCTAAAACTTCAGCATCGTATTTCAGAGCTGGTGTAGATTTTAACAAAGTGTCTTTCATGTAATCACCTTAATCTGTAAGAGATTCCTTGTGGAATTATAGCATGAAGCCATCGGAGGTACTCATGCCTCAAACCAAATACATCATCGACGATAACACTTGGGAAGAACTGATCGAATTAACCAATGGCGCGGCAGCGGTCTGTTTCCAATGTGGAGTCTGCACGGCCGTCTGTCCATGGGGTCTGGTGAAAGAAGAAACGCTTTCCGTGCGCTCGTATATGCGCGCTGCCCAACTTGGCCTGCAAAAGAACGGCAACGAAAACCTGTGGCTGTGCACCACCTGCGCCCAATGTGAGGCATATTGCCCCCGCGGTGTGGACATCGCCGATGTCTTCCGCGGACTGCGCTACCTGGCCTGGAAGAATAATCACCCCCACGAAGGCTTGCCTTCCTTGTTGTGGTCGGTTTACTGGAACAACAACCCCTGGGAGCAGCCTCCTTCCCAGCGCACAAATTGGGCCAAGAATCTAGACCTACCCATCTTTGACCCAGAAGAACACGAAATCCTATACTATGTGGGCTGCACCGCTTCCTATGATACCCGCGCCCAGAAAGTCGCTCACGCGGTTGTATCGCTGTTGAACGCGGCAGGAGTACCTTTTGGCACTTTGGGTGAAGACGAACCCTGCTCCGGCGAGGAAGTGCTCAGCGTCGGCCATAAGCATTATTTCCGAGAGATGGCTGACAACGCCACCAAAGCCTTCAAAGAAGGTGGCATCACTCAGATAGTCACCACCGACCCCCACAGCTACGACGCCTTCAAAAATCACTATGGTAATGCCATCCAACCATTCCACTACACCCAATATCTCGCCAATCTAATCGAGGAAGGTCGCCTCACGCTCCCCGCTCCCCGCTCCCCGCTCCCCGCCAAAGTAACTTTCCACGACCCCTGCTACCTCTCCCGCCACAACGATGAAATCGAAGCCCCGCGCAAAGTTCTCAACGCCATCCCTGGCGTAGAACTGGTCGAGATGCCCAACATCGCCGAGGATACCCTTTGCTGCGGTGGGGGCGGCGGCCGTATGTGGTTAGAGACCGAACCCGGTGAGCGCTTCTCCGACCTGCGCGTAGAAGAAGCCCTATCCACAGGCGCGCAGTTATTGGCGACTTCATGCCCTTACTGCATCGCCTGCCTGGAAGACAGCGTCAAGGCCCAGGGCATAACGGAGTTAGTTGTCATGGATGTGGCTGAGATCGCCGCGCTAGCAATAAAGCAATAGGACATGGATTACACAGACGCTCTGCGTGCCTTCGGCAAACACGGATTTTTCTTGAATTTAAACTCTGGATGAGAATTCTCCATATAGTTGCAAAGAACCTCGAATCTTTATTCAAAATTAAAAATCCCTAAAATCCGTGCCGCCGACGCCGAAGGCGGGCCTGTGGCCGGCGCGCCAGTGGCGTCCGTGTCCAAAAAAAAGATTGCCGGAGCATCCTATTCCATTCACACAGGCTTCTCCATACCTGAAAGTTCTCAAAGGAGAGCCACATGCCTATCGAAAACAGTACCACCCCAGAGGTCAGTCAGAGCAACCGCCTGCTCAAAATTCAGGAAAAGGCCATTCGAGCAGAGAGTCTGCCCCAGTTCGCCGAAGGCATTCTGCCCGAAGTGGCTATTCTTGCTGATGTAAATGAAGCGCTGCTGTATATTCATCCTGGCGAGCATTTCGAGCTTTTGGGATTCCCCCAACAAGATATCCCAAAAATAACCGCTTTGATCCCCAAACATTATGATCAACTGTCCAGCCAAGACACTTTCCAAAAAACCACATTGCCCTCCTCTGAATACTGGAAGCCCCAGGCTAAACTGACCCTGCATCCCCTGCGGGAAAATGGCGCATTTCTGGGACTGATTGGCCTGCTTCAAAAGGAAAACGAGCTTCCTATTGCCGAAGATCAGTGGCGTGGACTTTTAGGATGCCTTGGGAAACTCGTTGCTGGCATCTCAGAACGGACGAAACTCAAACAGCAAGTCGGATATTTGAACAATTATGTAACCGTCAGTTCAATGCTGGCCCAACCCTTGGGTTTGCACGATATGTTAGAGGCGGCTTTGTACTGCTGCATGGAAACCACTTCGGCGCAAGCCGCGTCGGTGCTGCTCCTAGCAGCTTGTCGGAGAAGTCCGAGTTGCTGAATGGATAGAAAGTGATAAAAAGCCATGATACACTTTCAAACTACAATGAAACGAAAACGGGAGATTGTCATGGCAACGCCCCGAAAATTCAAGACCGTAGATTAC
>JADHXE010000149.1 GCA_016783125.1 Anaerolineales bacterium | reverse complement strand
GCTTTTTCCATCGCCAGTGCGTAAGTCATATTAGATAAGGCCCGAACTTCAATAGAATCTACACTAAGTACAAATAACGAAAAATGGGTGGGGGTGCGCTTTGCGCCCCACGCACACCCATTTTTCGGCCATCTTCCTCTTCAACAGATGAACTAAGAGATTTATACATAAGGAGACGATATGTCAAAATCCAAATTCCAAACCATGGGGCAGCAATTCGGTCGCCGTTCTTGGGCCGAACCATGGAAAATCAAAATGGTTGAACCCATCAGCATGATCACGGCAGAAGAACGTTTGAAAGCATGCCAGGATGCAGGCTACAATACCTTCTTGATGCGCTCTGAGGATGTTTATATCGACCTGCTGACGGACAGCGGCACCAGCGCCATGAGCGACCGCCAGTGGGCTGGGATTATGATGGGCGACGAGGCCTATGCCGGAAGCCGCAACTTCTACAACCTGGAAGCAGCCATCCAAAAATACTACGGTTATAAGTACGTTGTCCCCACCCACCAGGGGCGCGGCGCTGAGCACCTGATCAGCCAGGCAACCATTACCAAGGGCGACTATATCCCCGGCAATATGTATTTCACCACCACCCGTCTGCACCAGGAATTAGCTGGGGGCATCTTCGTGGATGTAATCATCGATGAGGCTCATGATCCCATTGACCAACATCCTTTCAAGGGCAATGTAGACCTCGATAAAATGGCTGCCCTGGTAGATAAAGTTGGCGCCGAGAAGATCCCCTATGTCAGCCTGGCAGGCACGGTCAACATGGCCGGTGGACAACCGGTCAGCATGGCTAATGTCAAGGCTTTGCGAGCGTTTTGCGACAAACATAGTATCCGTATTTACCTTGATGCCACTCGCATGTACGAGAATGCCTTCTTCATTCAAGAGCGCGAAGATGAGTATGCCGACAAATCCATCGCCGAAATCCTGTTCGAGTTCTGCAGTTACACCGACGCGGCCTGGATGAGCGCCAAGAAGGACAACCTGGTCAATATCGGCGGCTGGCTGGCAGTCAATCAGGCAGAGGTCGCCGAGAAAGCCCGCAATATGGTGGTGGTCTATGAGGGTCTGCACACCTACGGCGGCATGGCCGGACGCGATATGGAAGCCCTGGCTATCGGGATCGCCGAAGGCGTCGAGGATGATCATGTGGCCTCGCGCGTCCGCCAGGTGCGTTATTTGGGCAAACTGCTTTTGGATTGGGATATTCCTATCATGGAGCCTGTTGGCGGGCACGCCATCTTTGTGGATGCCAAGCGATTTTACAATCATATCCCCCAGGATCAATTCCCTGCCCAGACGCTGGCCGCGCAACTTTATTTAGACTCTGGCGTGCGCTCGATGGAACGCGGCGTCGTCAGCGCGGGCCGTGACCCCCAGACCGGGGATCATCGCTACCCGGCCCTGGAGCTGACTCGCCTGACTATCCCGAGGCGCGTCTACACCCAGGCGCATATGGACGTGGTCGCTGAGAGCATCAAGGCTGTCTATGATGCCCGCGAGCAGACTAAGGGCTTGAAGATGGTTTACGAACCGGAGTATCTGCGCTTCTTCCAGGCGCGCTTTGAGCCTATCTAGGTATTGGGTATTGGGTATTGGGTATTGGGTATTGGGTATTGGGTATTGGGAACTTATCAATTGAAACCTTGCTTTTTGTGCAAGAAAATTACGCTTATCCGGGAAGTACCAGGGAGTAGGGAGTAAGGAGTAGGTGTATTTCCCATTACTTCTTACTCCCTACTCCCCCCGTTACTTTTTGGTTCTGGCTTGTCCGGGTTAGGGATTGGGTAATTAGATAACAGGCAGGCACGGTTATGTCTGCCTGTTTTTTATGGAGAGTTTTATTTCAAGAGCAGCGTACCATCAAATTTTTGCAAATCTACTAAAACATCAAGATAGTGGGAATGCATTTCAGGCAAATCGTCGAGTGCGAAGAAACGTGCGTCGATGGTTTCTTCCGTGCTCATCGCAGATTACGGCTCGCGTAGCCACTTAGAGCAGTTTGAGGTCACCTACTAAAGCACGATGCTTCTCTATCTGGCTGAGCAGCTACCTATTCCCCAACATTCCACCCTATAACTTTGGTTTGAATGACATCCCAGCCACCATACTCGCTGCGTTTCAAGCGTATCTGTGATTGACCGCTGTGGATAACAATCTGGCCGACACCCGTATCCAGGCTCTCCCAGGTTGTGTCAATTTCCACGGTGGCATAATCCCCATCAACCTGTGCATCCAGGGGCTGGAGAGAAAACGCCATGATGACAGAATACCTGTTGTAAAAATCTTCGATATTTTGTTTGAATTGAGCCAGGCTGATCGCGCTGCCATCACTGTCGTAGAGTTCATCCTCTCCAATAGAGACCATGCGCATTTCATCATCTTTAGCAAACAGGGCATGTAGGAATTCTTCCGCCCACATCTTGGCATCTTCCCGGTCGTTGGGGTGAAATTCTTCGTAGATGAAGTGATGCACCATTCCTGGGATGCGAATATCATCCATTTCCTCATCCAACAGTTCTTCTGTGATGAAGCGATACGCTTCTGTTTCATCGGTGTCATCGTAGAGAAAATCGACCGCGATGCCATGGGATGCCAACAGATCAAGCACAGCATCAAGCGCGGCTTCGACATCTTCAGCATCAATTTCCGCTAGAGGTGTGATGGGAGGGTCTCCGATAATCTCCCGGACTGGAATTTGTTCAGCGTACTCGAATTGTCGCTCGAACTCAGCGATATAATCCAGCCATTCCTCTTCCACCTCCGGCGGCAGATCGGCATGATAAGACTCAAGGTCCATGCCGTATTTTTCTTGCAGCTCTTGTCTCTTACTCTCGTTGAGCGCGCGTTGAATTCGATCTTGAAAATCTTCTTCTGGCTCATTATCATAATCAGGTTCATTGTCTACCATTGCGTTTACCTCCAACTCAGATGGGTGCGTTTCATTCCAGTGGAAGTAACCCCTATTTTTGTAACTTTTCCACTCGTTTGAAACACACCCAAATCAGATGCCTGTGCCAACGGAGACCGTCGGCACAAGACGACAACTGTTCACTGCCTACTGTCAACTGCCCACTCATCACCCCTTCACCACCACCAACGGCCTCAGCCTCGCCACCTTCTTGGCAATCCCCGCGCCAGAGACGGTATCGACCACAGCATCGACGTCTTTGTAAGCGGCTGGGGCTTCTTCGGCCAATCCAGCCATGGAACCAGCCCGGATGTGGATGCCTTCGCCCTCCAGCTCTTTGCGCAAATCTTCACCCCAGATAGTTTTCTTAGCCTTGCTGCGGCTCATGGTGCGCCCCGCCCCGTGACAGGTAGAGCCGAAGGAACGCTTCATGCTCTCCTCAGTGCCCACCAGCACCCACGAAGCCGTGCCCATACTGCCCGGCACCAGCACAGGCTGGCCGATCTCCTGGTATTCGTCGGGCAGCCCTTCGTACCCCGGCCCGAAGGCGCGCGTGGCCCCTTTGCGATGCACGCACACCTTCATGCGCCGCCCCTCGATCTCATGGGTTTCGATCTTGCCCATGTTGTGGGCGATATCATAAATCTGGTGCAGGTTGGCGTTGCGGACTCTCCTGCCTAACACTTTATCGAAGGCTTCTCTGGCCCAATGAGCCAGCACCTGGCGGTTGACGAAAGCGTAATTGGCTGCGCAGCGCATGGCCCCCAGGTAGGCTTCTCCTTCAGGGGAATCCATTGGCGCGCAGACTAACTCCCGGTCGGGAAGTTCGATGTCATAACGCTTGACCGCGCCCTGGAAGGTGCGCACATAATCCGAGCAGATCTGATGCCCGAAGCCGCGCGAGCCGCAGTGGATCTGCAAAGCCAGGTTGCCCACTTCAAGGCCCATAACCTGCGCGGCACGGGGATCATAGATTTCCACGATCAAGTCTACCTCAATGAAATGATTTCCCGCTCCCAGGGTACCGACCTGGGGACGGCCGCGTTTTTTGGCGCGCTCGCTGACCTTGCTGGGATCGGCGCCTTTGAGTTGTCCACCCTCCTCGGTGCGGCGCACATCCGCCTGGGTGGCATAGCCCTTTCCCAAGGCCCAGCGTGAGCCTTCGACACACAGGCGGTTCAATTCCTTTTCGCTCAAGCGTAGTTGACCGCTTTTACCGACCCCGCTGGGACAATTTCTATCCAGGGCGGTGGCCAGATCATCGAGGTAGGGGAGCGCTTCATCAAGAGAGATTTGCGACCCTAAAAGGCGCACGCCGCATCCAATATCATAACCAATCGCTCCGGGAGAGATCGTACCTCCAGGATAACGCGTCGCTGCCACACCACCGATGGGGAATCCATAACCCTGGTGCATATCTGGCATCACTAACACGTGGCCGACCAAACCCGGCAGCGTGGCCGCGTTGACGGCCTGCTCCAAAGATTTGTCGCGCATGGCTTCCTTGAGCAAACCCTCGGAGACAAAAACCCGCACCGGGACCCGCATATCACCCCGAAAGGATTTCGGGATCTCCCACTCGAAATCGTTGATCTTCTTCAAGTCTGCTATGGCAACCATAGTTCTACCTCCTCGTATTCCGTATTCCGTATTTCGTATCAAGTATTTACGCAACACATAATACGCAATACGCTACACATCAAACACAATATTTACATCTAAACCACGTTCCGTCTCACGGACAGCCATACGATGATATGTCACCGCCTTGATCTCCTTGGCTTGATAATCGATCAGGGAGCCGCTAATCTGAACCTTGAGGCTGCTCCCGTCAAAATCAAGCCGATACTCATCAAAGGCCAGATTTTCATCTTCAGCATAGAAGAGCAACTCGGACAGAAAATCAACCAGCAGAGATTCGCGGTCAGTGAAGGGCAAGTCGAATATGCGCTCAACCCGCGGCCCATCAGCCAGATGCGTATGGGAAAGCTCATACATACCTCGAGCGGCCTGCTCCAACAGGGTTGCCAGGTCCGGCGCCCAAACGTGCAATTCCCAATCGGCAGTGTGTTCGATTTCGCGGCATCCGGCCGTTTGACGATCCATATATCCAGTATACACCATATCATCTTGCCCAATAGCCGTCTCTCCTCTATAATAACGTAAGCTGTAACTACTAAGTCATCCGGGAGAGTTCCCGAAAAAAGGGTGTGCGCAGGCGCAAAGCGGCAGCCCCCTGCGCACACCCTTTTTTCGGGCAAATCCGTTCCGTGGCTTAGTAGTTACCGTAAGCTTATCTCATGAATGCGTTCACTAACAAACTCGACCAACTTGAAGCCCGTTTGCAGACCCTGATCGAAGGGCATATCGCTCGTTTGCTCCCGGCGATATTATCTAAGGATGATTTGATCCGGCAGATGACAACTGCCATGCAGGCGGGTGTCCAGCAGCGGGAGGATGAAACGTTCCTGGCCCCAGATATTTTTTTCATCCAGTTGCATCCCCAACATATCAGTGGACTTCCTGGACAAGATACGCTCTTAAAGGAGTTAGCCGATTTAATTCAGCAGGCGGGAGATCAAGCCGACTTTCTCTTCCTGCGCTCTCCAACGATAAACCTGGTAGCAGAGCCGGACATGGAGCCTAATGAAATCGACATCGTAGCTCGCATCAGCCAGGATATTTACGATGAAACCGTTGCCCTCGAAATGGAGGCTGATGACAGTAAGGGGAATATTCCGCAAAATGCATTCATGATTGTCAATGGCAGCCAGGTTTTTACCCTCGAGAAAACCGTGATCAACATTGGCCGAAAATCTGACAATGAACTGATCATCGACGACCCGCGCATCTCACGCCAGCACGCCCAGCTGCGCGCCACCCGAGGGCGCTATATTATTTTTGACCTTGACTCAACTGGCGGAACCTTTGTAAACGGTCGCAGGGTTACCCAGAGCACGCTGCATCCTCGGGATGTAATTTCGTTGGCCGGGGTACCATTGGTATATGCCCAAGAGGACTCCACCTCCATCGATGAGACGCAGCAATACAACCCGCCAACTTCGCCTGACGATGACCACACCACCAAAGGGTCTATGATATGAGCGGGGTCGTTTTGTTGATTCTGAGGGCCGCCATGGCCATCACCCTGTATGCCTTTTTAGGATGGGCGCTTTGGCTGCTATGGCGTGACCTGAAACACCGTCAAAATACGTTGGTTTTTCAACAAGTAGTTCCCTTGAGCGTAAATGTCGAAATCGGCGAAATCACACGCGTTCAACATTTCACTTCAGCAGAAATCACCATCGGGCGCGACCCCAATTGTGAATGCGCCATCGACTCAAAAACAGTTTCCACACACCATGCCCGTCTCAGCTATGACCGCGGCCAATGGTGGGTGGAAGATCTCGAATCAACCAACGGTACGCTACTCAACCAGGAACCTGTCACTTCACCCACAGTCCTGGCTCCGGGCGACCAGCTGCGCTGTGGGAAGGCAACACTTACCATCGAGAAATGATATGGGTGTGTTTCATTTCGGTTGAAGATGCCGCTGTATATTCCGTATTGCGTATTACATATCGCAGCATAGCCGCAACCAAATGATTCACCGCGAAGACGCACACTATGTGGCCCTTCGGGCAGGGCGCGAAGTTTTTTTATTTTTTTATTTTCTTTGCGTTCTTGGCGTCTTTGCGGTTCAAAAATTCTCGCGAGTGACGTACATTTTGCGGACAAACCCTGTATTTGGAAAGGCTTACGAAATATGCCGTAGGCAGTACGCAATACGCAACGACATCTTCTCAAAATAGAAACAACCTTCCTGAGGATCGATAACCGTGTCTTCTAAGAAAAAAGCAAATCCCGACCGCCCTCAAGCCTTCCTTATTGTAGATGGCGTCAAAGTGATCGTCATCGACAAAGAAGCTTTTGGGATTGGCCGCAAAAAAGACAACCAAATCATCATCGATAATCCGCACGTTTCACGGCATCATGCCAGAATCCGGTTCATTGATAAGAAATACGTGCTCTTCGACCTGGAGTCCACAGCGGGCACATCGGTCAATGGAGAACGTATTCAAGCGGTCATCCTGAAACCGGGAGATGTCATCTCGGTGGGCGGGGTACCCGTCATCTTCGGCGTGGGAACTCCGGGGCCTCTGCCTGATGCGTCTCGGCCCACACACACCACCACAGGCCCTACCGATGCCACAGATATTGAGAATTTGGATACCTATTTAGACTTATTCAAAAACGACAAATAACTGAATGGAAAACTCTGCATGAACGACATCCCCTCACTCGCCATACTCGGCGGCTCAGGCCTGTACAATATGCACGGGCTGGAGAATGCCCAAGAGTTCGAGATCGAGACACCCTTCGGGAAACCCAGCGCCCCCATTGTGGTAGGCTCTCTCAAAGGTCAGCGCGTGGCGTTTCTTGCCCGTCATGGCGATGGTCACCACATCTCCCCCAGCGAAATCAACTTCCGCGCCAATATCTACGCCTTGAAATCCTTGGGCGTAGAACGCCTGGTCAGCATCAGCGCCTGCGGATCGCTGCGAGAGGATTATACGCCTGGAGAGATCGTCATCCCAGATCAACTTTTCGACTTCACCAAAGATCGACCGCGAACCTTCTTTGGGGAGGGGATGGTTGCCCACATTGGGGTTGCTGACCCGTTTTGTGCTGATCTCTCTCAAGAAGTCTACGAGGCAGTAAAATCCGCCGGAGGGAAGACCCACAAAGGAGGCGCGCTGATCACTATTGAGGGACCGCGCTTCTCCACGCGGGCTGAATCGAATACCTTCCGTTCGTGGGGCATGTCGGTTATCAACATGAGTACTGCCCCCGAGGCTTTCCTTGCTCGAGAAGCAGAGATGTGTTACTCAGTGATGAACCACGTCACCGACTACGATGTCTGGCACGTCAGTGAGAAACCTGTTACCGTGGAAATAGTGATCGAAATCCTCAACCGTAATACCGAGCTTGCTCAGAACGCCGTGCGCAACCTGGCCCGCAACCTGAAGGCAGCGCGAGATTGCCAGTGCGGGGAAGCCCTCGCATCGGCGTTGATCACTGATCCCAAGGTTATTCCTGATGAAACCAAGCAAAAGTTGGATTTATTGGTGAATAAGTATCTGCCATAAGATGCAAGCCAGCGCATGGCTTTCTCAAAGTCGCGATTCCGGCGACTGGAAGTCGCAACAACAGTTGCGAAACCTGCCTGGCCGGAGGCCCGCAAGGCGCGCAGGTTGAATCCCAGTCGCCGCAGGGCGACTTCGCAAATGTTGTTGCAGTTTCGCCTTTGGCGTGCCGCTTCTAGGACTTTGAGAACGCCTTACAAGCCAACGGGCGGCATATTTCAGAACACTCAGCTTTCATGTATAATCTTTGTAGGAGATTTTCATGCTACAGCACCCACTGAGTTCAGCGACGATCCCAAGAGGCCTCTCGGTCTCTGTTGGCGAAACCTTACCTGCAGCAATCCAACGCATCATCGAAGAACTCAACCCCGAGAAGATCATCGTCTTCGGTTCTTATGCCCTTGGGAACCCGACAGCCGATAGCGATGTGGATCTTCTCGTAATAATGGAAACAACCGAGCCTAGCAAAGAACGCTCATGGGCTATTTCGCGCTTGTTACTTCCCAGACAATTTCCTGTAGACATTATCGTCAGAACTCCTTCTGAAATTATGACTGCGCTAGAACAAGAAGATACTTTTATCTCCAGAATCTTGACTGACGGGCTTGTGGTATATGAGCGAAGCGAATAATCCGCTTGCCTGGGCCACCCGTGCTGAAGAAGATTTCATCATGGCACGTCTGGCGCTGCGCCAGAAACCGCCATTGTCATACTCAGCATGCTTCCACGCCCAACAATGCGCTGAAAAATATCTAAAGGCACTCCTGGTTTCGAAAGGTGTTGCTTTTCCAAGAACCCATGATCTGCTACTTTTACAAACTTTATGCGAACAAGCCAGCATATTCGTAGCGGTAAACGAAAAAGACCTCAACACACTCTCCGACTATGCCGTTCGTGTTCGATACCCCGGTGAAGACCCAATTCCTGAAGAAGCAAAAGAAGCCTTAGAAATCGCAAAAGCCACACGAAAATTCTCAAAACAATTCTTGGGGCTAAAATAAATGAGGCGTCTGCATAACCAATACCCTTTTGGAGATATTCTATGCGAGAAATAACCATCCCCATCAGCGACGATGTTGTCCGCAGCCTGAAAGTCGGCGATACGATAGCCCTCACCGGCCTGATGCTCACCGGCCGCGACGCCGTCCACAAATGGATGATCGAAACCTTTGTGACACCGAAGGGCGAGACTCGAGACCCCCAGGGCGATGATCTGGAAGTTTACGAGGCCATCAAGCCCATCCTGGAAGGCGGCGTGATCTATCACTGCGGGCCGGTTGTCTCGGGCCTGGACACCGGCGACTATAAATTCGTCGCTGCAGGTCCTACGACCAGCATCCGCGAGGAGCCTTACCAGGGTGACGTAATGCGCCACTTCAACATGAAAGGGGTCATCGGCAAAGGGGGCATGGGAGCGAAGACCCTGCAAGCTTGTAACGAAGTGCCAGGCGTATATCTTCACGCCGTTGGCGGCGCGGCTTCTCTAATCGCCCAATCGGTAGAAAAAGTATTGGGTGTGCATAAAATGGATTTCGGCGTCCCCGAAGCGATTTGGGTTCTGCAGGTCAAGGAGTTCCCCGTCGTTGTGACCATGGACTCGCATAACAACAGCCTGCACGCCGAGGTTGAGGAAAAATCAAAGGCTAACTTAGATAGATTGCTGACTTCAGCATAACCAAGATTTCATACCAATTTAGAGTCCACCCTAAACCAACCGCGCCTCAATCCAAATAGATTGAGGCGCAAAAACTTCACAGTAATTCTTCTCACCCTTTGATCTTCCCAGCGATTTTTTCTAACCGCTTTTGATCCGCGATCATGAACTCTGTGTGATTGATCTGAATGGTGCCATCGTCCGCAAATTTGTAAAGCTGCCTGCAAACCATCTCACGCGTGGTACCAATGCGCGCTGCCATTTCATCTAAGGTCATATCTCGGGTTACGATTTCCCCCACTGCCTCGCCAAAATGTTCCAATAAGAGCCGCGCCAGCCGCCCCGTGACATGCTGAAAGGCCAAATCCTCGACGATTTCACTGGCGCGCTGCATCCGATTGACCATATGGCGGGATAATTCCCAGGACATGCGCCCGTTTTCCAGCAACAGGGGCAGCAGACGGTCCCGGGACCAAAGGTGGATGCGGCTGGCCTCGCTGGCTACAAGCGCCACCGGCATGGGAGCTTCATCTTCGAAGAAAGCCAGCCCCCAAAAGATTTCCCCTTTGTTGATGGTAGCGACAATCAAACTGCGGCCTTCGTTCGATTCTTTCAAGGCTGTGACGGTGCCCTCTTCTACTATAAACAAATAAGGCCAAATATCCCCGTAATGAACAATCCACTCATCCTTTTCGTAGTTGCGGAAAATCGATTGCTGAACAAGGTGAGCCTGGTCAGAAGACTTGAGCGTCGAAAATACCGGGTTCTGCACCAATTTTGCAGCAAAAGAATTCATTACAAGATCCTCTCTATTTAATCCGATTCAACCAAATTTTCGAGTGCAGATCGGTCATATAAAGTGATCGTAGCTCGCGTGACTTCCAAAACGCCTTCAGACTGAAATTGCTGCAATACGCGGCAGACCACCTCCGGGGAAGAGGCTACCCTGGAGGCAATCGCGCTGAGCGTAAGATCGCGCTCGACGGAAGTGTCATCGGGGTCAGAAAAACGATCCAGGAGCAAGGTTGCCAGACGGCCAGCAACGGGTTGAAACGCCAGACCGTAAATAATCTCTCTGGCTTTGCGCATGGTCTTCGTCAGCATACCGGCGATCTCCCATAATGTTTCTGGATGGCGGTAAAGGATGGGCAAAATCGCATCACGCGACCAGCGGTACACCATAGAGTCTTGGGTTGCCATCAACGATGCCGGCATTGGCTGATCGTCAAACATAGAGTGCCCCCAAAAGACCTCGCCTGGGCTAAGTGTAAAAAATACGTATTCCCGCCCGGCGAGAGAGAGCATCGCCCATTGCAAACTCCCTTCAGCCAGAAAAATCGCATTGGGCCACACGTCCCCCTGGTGACAGCAGAATTCTCCAGGCTGCAACTTGCGCGGAATGGCGAGCCTGGCAAGCGCGGCGCGGTCTCTCTCTGGGAATTTGTTGAAAAATTCAGCCTTCGTCAGCTGTAAAGTTAAATCATCCATATCGTGATGTCTCGTTTATCATCTATGCGGGATATTCATATTCTCGGGTCTATGGGATTTTGCGTGAAGGCTCCCAGATTTGGGGGTATGCGGGGTGTTTCACACCCCG
>JADHXE010000148.1 GCA_016783125.1 Anaerolineales bacterium | reverse complement strand
ATTTTCCGGGCTCTCTTCAACTGAAATGAAACGCACCCATAGCATTTTGTGTTTTGGGCTTGCGGGTAGGAAGTTATTAGATATAATAGGTAATGTAGATAACTTTTGATTATTTTGCTTGTCTTTTTTTCCCGTTTTGGACATCACAATATGGACTCATGAAAAGAGCCCAACATCAAAAATACTGCCAGTTGTTGAACCAACGGTGCAAGTTTAGGTTTTTCCGGCGCTGAGATACGTAACGATCATAGTATCCCCGTGTTTTACTCTACATTTAGGCCAAATATTCTATGAAGAATGACATTGTTCATCTGGATGTACAAGATATTTCCCTGAGCTTCGGGGGTACCCAAGCCTTACTGAATGTAGGTTTAGATGTCTATCAAGGGGAAATACTTGCTATTATCGGACCCAATGGCGCCGGTAAGACATCAACCCTGAATTGCATCAGCGGGTTTTATCGCGCCGACCGCGGAGATATATTTTTCGAAGGCCAAGACATCACCCGGACACCAACACACAAGATCGCCGAGTTTGGGATCGCGCGTACCTTTCAGAATATTGCCCTTTATACTGGCCTAAGCACTTTAGACAATTTGATGGCAGCCCGGCATGTCCATATGAAATCAGGAATGTTGGGCTGTATGCTTTATTGGGGTTTTGCTCATCGCGAGAATATCGAGCATCGCCATGTTGTCGAAGAGATCATCGATTTTCTGGAAATCGAACATATTCGCAAAGCTGTGGTGGGAGCGTTGCCGCATGGTTTGCGTAAACGCGTCGAGCTAGGCCGCGCCCTGGCGCTCGAACCCAAACTGCTGCTTCTGGATGAACCAATGACGGGCATGAACCTCGAAGAAAAGGAAGACATGGCCCGTTTTATTCTTGATATCCACGAACTACAAAATACAACGATTGTTTTGATCGAACATGATATGGGCCTGGTAATGGATATCGCCGACCGCATAAGCGTGCTTGATTTTGGGCGTAAGATCGCCGAGGGCACCCCAGAGGAAATTCGCGATAACCCGGCAGTTATCCAGGCCTATCTGGGACAAGAATACTAACACCGCTGGTAACTGTTCAGCCATCGAGAGGATGTTCCCGAAAAAAGGGTATGCGTAGGGGTGCGCAGCACCCCTACGCATACCCTTTTTTCGGTACTTTTTTCTCTATTGCCATGAGAAGCGAATAACAAATCTTATGCAAAAACTTGACACCATTCCCAAACATTTCATGGAAAAAGTGGCGCGCTACGGTGACCGCAAAGTGGCTGTCCGCCAAAAGGATTTTGGGATCTGGCAAGAATTCACCTGGGCGGATTCATACGAAAAAGTCCGCAACTTCGCTTTAGGCCTGGCAGTCTTGGGACTCGAAAAGGGTGACAAGGTCAGCATCGTTGGTGATAATGACCGTCAGTACATGTGGACCGATCTAGCTATCATGGCTGCTGGGGGTGTGACAGTCGGTATTTTTACAGATGCTATTCCTAGTGAGATGGAATATGTAATCGCCCATTCCGAGTCGAAATTCGCCCTGGCAAAAGACCAAGAACAATGCGACAAACATCTAGAGATAAAGGAAAACATCCCCACTATCCAAAAGGTCATTTACTGGGAAGCGCGCGGGATGTGGAATTACGATGATCCCTGGCTAATGTCCTATGATGAAGTGCTCGAACTTGGTCAGAAATGCCACGAGGATCAGCCGCATTTATTCGAAGAGCTGGTCGCTTCAGGTGATGGTGAAGACCTCGTCAACTTATGTTATACATCGGGCACCACGGGAGTACCCAAAGGGGTCATGCTCACCCACAGAATCTTCCTCTCGGCAGTGGAAAGCTTCCATCTTTTGGAACCACGCCTGGATACAGATAATGTCCTCTCCTTCACCCCTCTGGCCTGGATCGCTGAGCACACCCTGGCCGTGACCCCCCATGTGATGTATGGCATTATCGTCAACTTCCCCGAGGCCCCTGAAACAGTACGGGAGAATATTCGCGAAATCGCGCCCGAGTTCCTCTTTTATCCATCCCGCCTCTGGGAGAACCTGACTGCCATCATCCAGGTACGCATCACAGACAGCACCTGGATCAACCGTTTCTTTTATAAATTGTTTTTGCCAATAGGGTACAAGGTGGCTGACCTGCGTTATGAAAAGAAAACTGTGGGGCTTTGGCTGACATTACTAAATTGGCTAGGTGATTTTCTGGTATTTCGACCTTTACGGGATCAATTAGGGCTGGTCAACATCCGCACAGCTATCACTGCGGGCGCCTCCCTCAGCCCAGATATGCTGCGTTTCTTCCGCGCCCTGGGGATAAACTTGAAGCAGGTATATTCGTCGACTGAAACCGCTGCGGCAGGGACCCAACACCAGGACGATGATGTCAAATTCGCCAGCGTGGGTACACCACTCCCGAATATTGAATTCAAGATTTCTGATGAAGGGGAGATTATGGTCGGCGGCGAGAATATTTTTGTGGGGTATTATAAGGATGAAGAAGCTACAGCCAAATCCCTTTCGGTGGATGAAAAAGGCACTCGCTGGCTGCATACAGGTGATGCTGGCTACATTGACGATGACGGTCACGTAATTTACCTGGATCGCGTCAAGGATATGATCACCTTGGCCAGTGGCAAGAAATATTCTCCGCAATTTCTCGAAGGGCGCTTGAAGTTTAGCCCATACATTCAACATGCCATGGCCATTGGAGCGGAGGATAAAGAATTCGTTGCCACCCTGATCAATATCGACTTTGACAATGTCGGTCGTTGGGCGGAGAAAAAGGGCATTACTTACACGACCTTCCTGGATCTTTCCCAAAAGCAGGAAGTTTACCAATTAGTCCGGGAAGATGTAGAACGCGTAAATAGCTCACTACCCCCTGGGGCGCGTATTCGCAAGTTTGTGCTGATGCATAAAGAATTCGACGCTGATGAGGCCGAGATGACTCGCACGCGCAAATTGCGCCGCGGCCTGCTGGTGGATCGCTATCGAGAGATCATCGATGCTATGTACAATGGTCAAAAAGAATGCAAGGTCAGCGCGGTAGTTAAATATCGCGATGGGCGCACGAGCAGCGTCGAAACCACGGTCCGCATCGCAACGTTAGAAGAAGAGGAGATTCCGGCATGAATTGGCAGCTTTTGCCGCAGTTTGCCTTAACGGGCATCTTAGCAGGTGGGCCGATTGCTCTCATCGCATTGGGTCTGGTATTGATTTTTAAGTCGTCTTATATCTTCAATTTCGCCCAGGGACAATTGCTCCTGTTAGGCGCACTATTTACCTGGTATTTCTCCATTGAATTGGAATTGAACTTGTGGTTGTCCATCTTTCTGGCGGTGGCGGTCATGGCTTTGATAGGCTTCGCCATCGAGCGGTTTGCCCTGCGCCCAATGACCGGGCAGCCCTTGCTGTCGATCATCTTGATGACATTAGGGTTAAGTCAGGCTCTCCAGGGTTTGGCCCTGCTCGTTTTCGGTGGCGCCCAACGAAACTTCCCACAAATCTTCTCAGCTGGAGACCCTTACAAAATAACTACGCCCCTTGTCCACGAGGGCAATAATATCATCCTGATCTTGAAACAGAACCTGGTCTGGTCATTTGTTGTCGCCGTGATCGGTGTGATCATCATAGGAGGATTTTTCCAATATACCCGCACCGGCCTGGCAATGCGGGCCACGTCCGAGGATCATGAGTTAGCCCAGAGTACTGGGTTGCGCATCCGGCGCATCTTTGGCATCTCTTGGGGTCTGGCAGGTGTAGTAGCCACGGTGGGAGGTGTTCTATTAGCAACATCGAGTGGTTTAGATCTGAGTTTATCCCTGGTGGTATTAGCAGCCTTCCCGGCGGTACTGCTGGGAGGTCTAGACTCGATTCCTGGAACGGTAGCGGGAGGACTGCTAATCGGGTTGTCTCAGGGTTTAGTGAAAGTTTCAAAAGTCCCCATCGTTCGAAATTCAGCTGAGATCATGCCGTATGTGGTCTTGATGATAGTGCTGCTCATCCGACCGGAGGGACTTTTCGGTCAGAAACGCATCGAGAGGATCTAGGCTATGGCAATTCAACGACCAGCGGGCGAATTCGATTTCAGTTACGCTTACGATATGGCCACCATCCGGCGGCGCTGGCAGTGGGTAATGCTATTGCTATTCCTGGCTGGGCTTTATACACTGCCCCTTTACGCCAGCCGGAGCGTTGTGTCTTTAGTAAATCGTATTGGGATTTCGATCATCGCTGTGCAAGGATTGAATTTGCTTACAGGCTACACAGGCCAGATATCCATCGGTCAGGCCGCCTTCATGACCGCGGGCGGATATATTTCGGCTTTGTTGGTCAACAACCTGGGGTGGCCGTTCCCGGCGGCTTTGCCTGTTGCTGCCCTGGGCGCGGGATTAGTCGGCTTGATCTTCGGTTTGCCGTCGTTGCGGGTGAAAGGCTTTTATCTGACCATGGCAACTCTGGCAGCGCAGTTTATTATTCCCTGGTTTACGCGCCAGGCATTTCCTGAAGTGCTCAACGGCGCCCAAGGATTGAATGTAAATGTCCCGGTGATTTTTGGCATCGAATTCAATGAGCCTGGGAAATATATCTACCTTACCCTGACGACTCTGATCATCACTACAGTTATTGCTCACAATATCTCCCGGTCAAGGCTGGGGCGTGCCTTCGTTGCAATTCGTGACAACGACCTGGCAGCAGAATTGCTGGGTGTGAATCTTTTCAAATACAAACTGCAAGCCTTCTTCCTGGCAGCGGTTTATGCTGGTGTTGCGGGCTCTTTGATGGCCCACCACCTAAGGCATATCAACTCGGAAACATTCAACCTGGTAGATTCGGTATTGTTGCTGGGTATGCTGGTAGTTGGCGGCTTAGGCACAAACCTGGGAGCTATCGTCGGTGCTATCGTTGTGGAATTCATTATCGAAGGCGCAACACTTTCTGCGCCGTTCTTCGTCGAACTATTTCCAGCCACGGCCGCGGGGATGATTCAGGCATTACGTCCTCTTTTCTTTGGTGTTACCTTGATGCTATTTTTGATTTTCGAACCGCGCGGATTGGCACATCGCTGGCAATTATTCAAAGCTGCCTGGCGATTGCGGCCATTTTCGCATTAAAATTCACTCTTTAGTCGAAAGGAGGTGATGCCTGGCAAAGAATAATTTCATAAACAAGATCACTTTATCAGAAAAATAGTTTTCAAGGAGAGAAGACACGATGAATATAAAAAGAATCACATGGATTCTTATCGCATTGCTGGTCGTATCATCAATGCTCTTGGCCGCTTGCCAGCCCGCAGAACCTGCCGAGGAAGCTGCCCCTGATGCGCCAGCAGAAGAGGCTGCACCCGAAGCGGAAGCAGTCGAGGAGGCGCCAGCCTTCAAGGCCTGCCAGGTGACAGATGTTGGCGGCATCGACGACAAGTCGTTCAACGCCACCGCCTGGAAGGGCATCGAGGATGCCATGGCTGATCTGGGCGTCGAGGGCAAGTACCTCGAATCTCAGCAGCAGACCGACTATGAGGTCAATATCAACGCTTTCCTCGAAGAAGGCTGTGATTTGATCATCTCCGTCGGTTTCCTGCTTGGTGACGCCACTGCGGCAGCCGCAGGCGCCAACCCCGATCAGATGTTCGGTATCGTGGATGTCAACTGGCTCGAATCTGACAACCTGTACGGCTCTGGCTTCGCCATCAACGAGGCCACCTTCCTGGCGGGCTACCTGGCCGCTGGCATGACCGAGACCGGCATTGTAGCCACCTTCGGTGGCATCAACATCCCGCCTGTGGCTGTCTTCATGGACGGCTTCGTGCTGGGTGTTGAGAAGTACAATGAAGTACATGGTACCGATGTCCAGACATTGGGCTGGGACTATGTTGCGCAGGACGGTCTTTTCGTGGGCAACTTCGAGAGCACCGATGACGGCCGCACCATGGGCGAGAGCCTGATGGACGAAGGCGCAGACATCATCATGCCGGTTGCTGGCCCTGTGGGTGCTGGCACATTGGCAGTGATGGAAGAGCGCGGCGCTGGTTTGATCATCGGCGTTGACAACGACTGGTCGGTACAGTTCGCCAATCAGTCCGAGTACGTGCTGGCAAGCGCCCTGAAGAACATGGACTTGTACGTGTACGAGACCATTCAGGCAGCCATGGACGGCAGCTTTGTTGGCGGCAATTACATGGGCACACTGGATAACGGTGGTGTTGGCCTGGGTTACGGCGGTGTTGATGTTCCTTCCGACCTTCAGGCTGAGATCGAAGCTTTGACCCCGCAGATCATTGCTGGCGAAGTTTCTACGTTGCCTATTGACCTGACTGGTGAGACCATCACGCTTTACCACTTCGGAGACCTCTCTGGCCCGTACGCGGCCATCACCGCGCCACTCGTTCACGGGGCTGAGGATGCAATAGCAGCAATCAACGAAGCAGGCGGCATCTATGGTGCTGAGCTGGCGATCGGGTTCGCTGATACCGGCGGTAGCATCGACGAGGCTGTGGCAGCCTATGACCGCTTCACTGGCGAAGACGACAACCCCTTGGTGATGATCACTTATGGCTCAGGCGAAGTTGAAGCACTGGCTCAACGCTTTGTCGAGGACAAGGTTGTCAACATCACTGCTGGTCTAAGCGCAAAGGGCTTCTATGTCGACTCCGGTTACACCTTCGGTTTGGGTCCGATCTACCCTGACCAGTTCGGATTGGTAATGAACTTCCTGTCCGAAAACTGGGATACTTACAAGCCCGCTGGCGCTGGGGATGAGATCAAACTGGGTTACCTCAGTTGGCCCACCGCTTTCGGTCAGGGCGCTTTGACCCCTGAGACACGCGCCTTCATGGAAGACGCTGGCATCGAGCTGGTTCACGAAGAAACCTATGATCTCTCACCGACCGCTGACACAACCACCGCCATCCTCAACGCTCAGGCGGCGGGTGCTAACGTGCTCTGGACCAACAGCCTGGCTTTCGGCCCAGCCGCGTTGTTGAATGACCTCAACAGCCTGGGGCTGCGCGACCAGTTCGTGGTCGCGGCCGATAACTGGGCCATGGATTTGGCACTGTATGCCTTCCTGGCTGATCCAGCTTATGGCGTCGGTCTGATTGCCCCCACACCTTACTTGTGGTGGACCGATGCAGATAATGCCGGCATCCAATATGCTGAAGGACTTTTCGCAGCCAATGAACGCCCCGCTGCCGAACACAATGTAGGTTACCTGCTCCTGGTCGCAGGTGTAGACCTGGCCGTGGAAGCCATCACCCAGGCCATCGACACAGTCGGGTACGAAAACCTGACTGGTGAGGCCGTGCACGATGCGCTGGTCGCCATGGGTTCCTACGAGGCATTGGATGGCGTCTTCCGCTTTGATTATTCAGGCGGCAGCCGCTCACCGCACGAGGCACAAATCCGCATGATCCAGGGCGGGCCAGATGCCTTCGTTGTCATCCAAGACTGGGCTGAGACACCTGATCTACGGCCTAGCGAGTAAATTTTAACCCCATCCCTAACCCCGCCCCTTCTTTGGGCGGGGTTAGGGGTTATAATCACTCAGGCTAAAGCCTTCGTGAAGAGAAATTCCGAAAAACGGGTGTGAATGGGGGGGCGCCCCCATTCACACCCGTTTTTCGGCCTACTCTGTTCTGGGGCTGTCAGCCAGGGAAATGAAAAATAAATGCTCCGTGTAAACAATATCGAAGTCATATACAGCAACGTCGTCCTCGTCCTGCGAGGGGTTTCGCTCGAGGTCCGTGAAGGACAGATAGTTACCATCCTAGGAGCGAACGGTGCAGGAAAGACCACCACCCTCCAAGCCATCTCCGGGTTATTACTCTCCCAAGAAGGAGAAATCACGCGCGGTAGTATCGAGCTCGGTGACACCCGTATTGATCACCGACCCGCGGAAGATATCGTACAATTAGGCATTATTCAAGTGTTAGAAGGCCGCCGGCTGTTCGGGCACTTGACAGTGGAGGAAAATCTTGCCATCGGGGCCGTAGCCCGGGGTCACAACCGCAGGATGATCGCGGAAGACCTGGAGCAAGTGTATCGTTATTTCCCACGCCTGAAAGACATCCACCGAAGGATCAGCGGCTATCTTTCAGGGGGTGAGCAGCAAATGCTTGTCATCGGACGTGGTTTGATGGCTCGTCCCAAACTGATGCTGCTCGACGAGCCCTCCATTGGCCTGGCTCCTCTCCTGGTTCAGGATATATTCCAGGCGATCAACCAGATCAATAAAGAATCGGGCATCCCGATCTTGCTCGTAGAACAGAATGCGAAAATTGCCCTCGAAGTTGCTGACTACGCCTATGTTATGGAAACTGGGCGCATCGTGCTAGACGGGCCAGCTGATCAACTGGCGGAAAATGAAGATATCAAAGAGTTTTACCTGGGGCTTACTCAGGTTGGCGAGCGCAAGAGTTATCGCGATGTAAAGCACTACAAACGGCGCAAACGCTGGTTAGGTTAAAAAATAACAAAAATAGGTGTGCTTGGGGGCGTCGCCCCCAAGCACACCTATTTTTCGAACACTCTCTTCCGGGGAGGTATTATGGAACTTCACGAATATACAATCTACGAATTATTGCAGAGCAACGCGCACCAAAAAGGAGATCAACTCGCGGTAATCAGCGCAGAGAAATCCTATACCCACGCCCAATTCCTAGAGCGCGTTGACCAGCTCGCTGCTGGCCTTGCCGCCCAGGGAATCACCAAAGGGGACCGCCTCTGCATCCTGGCGCAGAACTCCATTGCCTATCTCGAATTGTATGGAGCCTGCGCAAAGACAGGCGCAATTAGCTATCCCGTCAATTGGCGTCTTTCTCCTGCAGAGGTGAAAGGCGTTTTGGATTTAGCAGATCCCCAAATGATAATCGTAGGGATGGAGCACTTGCCCCAATTGGAGGGGCTGGACGCGACTCAGTTTGGGGTGTGTGCCCTGATTGGAGACGCAAAGCGTGCTGAGGGGTTTATCCCCTTATCTGACCTCTACATCTCCGAGATTGTTGAGCCAGCTGATGTGAGCAACACTGATCCCTTTGCAATCATCTCCACGGCAGCCGTCGCCGGTGTGGCCCGTGGCGCGGTGCTGACTCATAAAAACCTGCTCACGGCTGGCGACCAGATTGTCAACGCGGTTGGGCTTACCGAAACAGACCGTCATTTGGCAGCCCTGCCTCTATTCCATATCACCGGGTTGGGGTTATCACTGGCTGTGATGCAAGTTGGCGGAGCCAACGTGGTCATGGAAAAATTCGATCCCGCCCAGGCAGTCCAATTGATGGACGAGCACCGTGTCACGCTGGTGGCCGACTTCCCGCCCATCCTGCAAATGTTGCTCGACGCCCGCCAGGCCGCATCCGCGGGGGCCAGTTTAGAGAGTCTCAAACACGTTGCCGGGCTGGATGCGCCTGATACCATTCAGCGCCTCTATGCAGAAACAAACGCCAAATTCTGGACCGGATTTGGTCAATCTGAAACCTCTGGCCTGGTGACGATTGGGCGCGTGGATGAGAAACCCGGCTCGGCTGGAAAGCCGCTTCCGGCGGCACAGGTGCGCTGCGTAAATGAAGCCGGGCAGGATGTGCCAGTTGGTCAGTCTGGCGAGATCGCTGTGCAAGGCCCGCTAGTTTTTGCCGGTTACTGGCGCGACCCCGACGCTACCAAGTTCGCATCTCGTCACGGCTGGCACCATACTGGTGATGTCGGCAAGTTTGACGAAGAAGGTTATCTATATTACGTGGGCCGCAAACCAGAAAAAGAGCTGATCAAATCGGGCGGCGAAAATATTTACCCCGCTGAGGTCGAGAACGCGATCGCAGGAATGCCCGCAGTGGCCGCCGTATGTGTGATTGGCGTGCCCAATGAGAAATGGGGTGAAGCCGTAAAAGCTGTCATCGAACTGCACCCAGGCCAATCCTTGACCCCAGAAGATGTCAGCCAATACGTCGCAGACCAGATCGCATCTTACAAAAAGCCGCGTCTGGTAGAGTTTGTGGACGAGCTTCCCCGCACTGAAAGCGGCGAAATAGACCGAGAAGCGGTCAAAGCTGCTCATGCATAAACGCAAATGACAGTCACCTTAGAGGTGACTGTCATTCGTATCTGAACACTATTGGCGAAATATCTCAGCGCCTGGCCTTTCAGTTAACTGGAACGCCTTGCTCTTCTTTGGCTTCCTCTTCTTCTACAACTCCGTTTCTTGAGAACCATTTCAATATCGGGAACTGCCATTTGCGCTTGCGAACTGGCTGCTTTCGTTCAGCCAGCTTGACAATTGCAGATGCCCAGGTCAACCCCGCCCCGAATGAAACAAAGGCCAGCGTGTCACCGACCTTAGCGCGTCCTTCCTCCAAAGCCTCACACAAGGCAATCGGGATCGAGGCCGCAGACGTATTCCCATATTTTTGAATATTGACGAAGACTTTTTCCATGGGGAGTTTGGCCTTCCGGGCTGCGCTCTCGATGATGCGTATGTTAGCCTGGTGAGGAACGATCAAATCAATATCCTTTGAGGTCAAACCCGCTTCTGCAATCGCCTGGCGAAGAGATTTTCCCAACACCCGGGTGGCAAACTTAAAAACCTCGCGGCCGTTCATTTGCAAATAATGCTGGCCCTTGACTAACACTTCATGGCTGACAGGGATCGCCGCGCCACCTGCAGGCAGGATCAAGTGTTCCGCCCCAGAGCCATCGGAGCCAAGCACAAAAGAGAGCACTCCCGAGGGTTCATCTGTGGCCTGAACAACTACCGCGCCCGCGCCATCGCCAAACAGTACACACGTAGCGCGGTCTTCCCAATCGACAAAGCGGCTGATCAACTCAGCACCCACGACAAGCACGTTATCAGCTGTGCCCGAAGCGATGAACTGCTGCGCTGTTGCCAGAGCGTACACAAAACCCGTGCAGCCTGTAACCAGCGTGAAGGCCCCAACGTTGCCAGCTCCCAACATATGTTGAACCTGGGATGATACTGGCGGCGTGAGATGATCTGGGGTGGAAGTTGCAACAATAATGAGATCTAAATCTTTGGGTCGTACACCAGCTATTTCCAACGCATCACGGGCTGCGGCTGTCGACATCTGAGAAGTATTTTCATCCTGAGAAGCATGTCGTCGCTCATGGATCCCCGTTCTGGTGACGATCCACTCATCGCTGGTGTCTAGCATTTTCTCGAAATCTGCGTTTGTGACCACGCGTTCTGGGACATATTTGCCCCAGCCAATAATATTTCCATAGCGCTCTGCCATCTTAGCCTCCATAATTTCAGTAAAACACACCCAATTCGATATCCTATAGGACTTACGAATATACCGAAAATAAGGGGTGTG
>JADHXE010000147.1 GCA_016783125.1 Anaerolineales bacterium | reverse complement strand
ATCGCTACAGCGATCAGCAACTCGCAATGGAAAGCACTTGTGCCTGTTTCAACGCTGCCAACCTACACTGGCGTGATGGACGCCTGCTCCGCATATCTGTTGCATCCCCTGGAAAGTTCTAGTTATTCGATTGTTAATGCGCTGGTCAAACCTAATGTTAAGTGATATAAAGCTATCGTCAACGCTTGAACCACAGCCCCCATACTAGTAGACCGGCGTTCGAGTGTAGCAGCGGTAATACGAAGATTCTGGACAGCAGCCAATAAGCTGCGTTCTCGGGCAGAACGGCGAATTGGCTCAAGGAATAAATCGCCCATTTGCGACACGCCACCGCCAATCACTATCATGCCAGGATTAACCACATTAATTAAATTGGCAATGGCAATCCCTAAATAACCGCCAGCCTCTGCAACGATCTCCTGGGCCATCAAATCGCCCATTCGAGCCGCTGAGGCGACATCAAAAGATGTGATGCGATCAATGGGATCAATAATAGATAACTGAGTACGGCGACCGCCATTGCGGATAGCAATTTTCGCTTGCTCAGCGATAGCGCGCCCACCAGCTAATGCTTCCAGGCAACCTCTATTCCCACAAGTGCAGACAGGCCCCTGGTCAACAATAGTGATATGGCCGATTTCCCCTGCACTGCCCGTCGCGCCGCGGTAAATTTGCCCGTCAATCAGCAACCCGGCTCCAACGCCAAAACCCACTTTGATATATAACAAGTGGCGCTCACCACGCCCCGCGCCATAAGCCCATTCTCCAATAGCGCCTAACTCAGCATCATTATTCAGCGCAATCGGACAATTCCATAATTTTTGCAAATGAGATTGAATGGGGAAATGATCCCAGCCTGGCATGATGGGAGGCCCAATCACAGCGCCAGCCTCCTCCACAACCGGGCCAGGGACTCCAACGCCAACTGCGCTCAAATCAGCTAATGTCAGATCCGCCTTGACCAAAAGCTCTCTCAACAAATCATCTACTTTAGCCAAACAAGTTTCTGGTCCCTGGCTGACATCGAAGGGTATTTCAATCGCATGAACAACCTGGGCGGATAAATCTGACAATAACAAACCAAGATGAGTCGCCCCGATATCAACGCCGACCACATAACCACCTTTGGGGTTGATCCCCAAGAGCTTCGGTCTACGGCCACCGGTCATGGGGCCATTGATCATCTCGCGGACAAGCTCACCATCCAAGAGATCATTGATAATTGAAGTTATCGCAGATCTACTGAGTCCCAGTTGGCGAGCCAGATCAGCTCGCGATACCCCCCCAGGTGTAAAACGAATCAGATTCAGAACAGTATGTTTATTTGAGTTTCTAATCTTCAAATCAGGCAACAATCCATTTGACAGAAACAAATTCGATCCCTTCAAAAGACTTTGCTAACTCACTGCTAAGAATATGAGAAGTATAGACAAGTGAATAAGTTTTGTCAAGTCATCTAACTATACATGCGCAGTTTGTTCATTTAGTTAATTTTCTCACAAATAACCCTAATCCTATCCAAAAAATGGGTGTTTAGCGTGCGGAGTACGCCAAATACCCATTTTCGAGATTCTTTCCTGACATCATTTGCGCGCACGCGATGATCAGGGATCATTGAATTTTGAATTGCATAGGAGTATCATTAGGGTGTGTTTCAAACGAGCGGAAAAGTTCCAGAAATAGGGGTGTGCGGGGGGTGTAACCCCCCGCACACCCCTATTTCTGGGTTTACTTCCACTGGAATGAGACACACCCGTATCATTAGTGTCATCTATCAATAGATTTGTCAAAAGGAGTCATTTCTGTGACATCAAAAAATCTTGCAGGTGTATATGCAGCCGCGCTGACCCCCCTAAAAGCAGACTTTTCACCCGATCTGGAAGCAATTCATCCCTTACTGGCCTTCTATGCCCAACGTGGATGTCACGGGGCTTTATTATTGGGGACTACCGGGGAGGGGCCTTCCTTTGCCCCCGAGGAGCGTACTGCTATTTACCGCGCCGCCTTACGAGTGCGCCAGGAATTCCCCGACTTTCGCTTGATGGCCGGCACGGGCACCCCCAGCCTCGCAGAAACCACTTCCCTTACCCGCGCTGCTTTCGATTTGGGTTTTGACGCCGTGGTCGTTTTGCCGCCCTACTATTTCCGCAAAGCGACGGATGAAGGTTTGTTAGCCTGGTTTAATAAAGTTATTGAGCAAGCCGTTCCCTCAGATGGCGCGCTGTTGGGCTACCATATCCCTGGCGTGTCCGGTGTACCTCTGAGTCTGGATTTGCTATCCCGCCTCAAGGATGCCCATCCCCAACGCTTTGCTGGTATCAAAGACTCGTCAGGGGATCCAAAACACGCAGAACAATTGGGGGCGCGCTTCGGCAGTGATCTGACTGTATTAACCGGCGATGACCGCCTGCTAAGTTTCGCCATGCAGAATCAAGCCGCCGGCTGTATTACGGCCATGGCAAACCTATTCTCCCCCAGTCTGCGTATCGTCTGGGATGCCCATCAACGCGGCGATGATGATCTTAATACGCAGGCCCAGCTCGATGCCTGGCGCACTGTCTTGGAAAGCTATCAGCCTTATGCCACGAGCTTGAAGAAACTGATGCACCGCATGCACGGGTTCCCTGAATGGCCTGTTCGCCCCCCACTACTTCCCCTCCCCAATGGATTAGCTGAAAAAGCATTTGAAGAGCTGGAGGCTGCAACCAAACAATAACTATGGGCGATACGCTATCACCGTCAAAGTGGCGTCTAATCCAAACACCCCCAGCTCCCGGTGCCTGGAATATGGCCGCTGACGAAGCTATCCTTGAAGCCATCGGTCGCGGGGATGTGCCACCAACGCTGCGGCTCTATGCCTGGGACCCGCCCTGCCTCTCTCTTGGCTATGCGCAGTCCTTTAGCGATGTTGACGTTACGAGCGTTTCAAACAAAGGTTGGAATGTCGTGCGCCGCATTACAGGTGGTCGAGCAATCTTGCATACCGACGAACTGACCTACTCTGTTATTGGACCGCATGATGAGCCGCGTTTAGCTGGCAGCGTCATCGAAAGCTACCAAAGGCTGTCTCAAGCTCTTCTCGAAGCTTTACTCTTGCTAGGACTCCCGGCAGAGGCCTTGCCTAAAGCAAAAAACGACAACTATTCCGAAAAGCAAGAGCCAGTCTGTTTTGAAGTTCCTTCGCGCTACGAGATCACCGTCAACGGCAAGAAACTCATTGGCAGCGCCCAGGCGCGTAAGAAAGCGGGTGTGCTGCAACACGGCAGCCTGCCCCTCTACGGCAACCTGACCCGCATCACCCATGCCCTAGTCTTTCCAGATGAGAGTAGTCGAGCCAAAGCCACCGAGCGTTTGCTTTGCCGCGCCACAACAGTCGAATCCGCCATTGAGCGCCAGGTTATTTGGAAACAGGTAGCCTCGGCATTTGCGCAGGCTTTCTCGAAAACCTTAAATCTAACCCTTGAACCTACCGAACTCTCTCCTACTGAAATTGCTCGCGCCGAAGAGCTTATTATAGAAAAATACGCCCACCCAGACTGGACTGAACGTATATAAAAACTCTACAACCGCATCGCCAAATCAATCAGGTAGTTGCCTTTTTTATATATTTTTAACGAAGTAGGCAGGCCAAAACCGAAACTCTTTGTGAGTTCAGGGTTATAATGTAAAGATCAGTAAGATCAGTCGCATCTAATCCAAGAACAATGATTAGTTTTGCAGATACACTTAGCCAAATGGAATGGCCTTTCCGTAACTGTACGATAGTATTCTACAGCTTTGGGGTGGACGGGCAACTTACCGCCAAGTGCAAGAACAGCACTATGGCGTTTTCTTTTTAAATCCCAATATTCCACACCCCGCTCACCCCCAAATCTGGACATTACCATGCAAAATCCCAGAGACCCAATGCTGTCACGGCCGCGCAAAATAAGAAAGGAAAGGAGGTGATTGAGAGCAAATAAACTGGTATGTTAATTTGTTCACCGTTTGTATGACCACTAAATAGTTTTAACCAAAGGAGTAAATATGAACGCACTAGTCATCTTAATTATTGCTGCTGTTGGTGTCTATCTTGGGTACGGTCTTTATGCCAAGAAGATCGACAAAGACATCATCCAACCCAGCCCAGACAAGGCAACACCAGCGACCATGTACATGGACGGCGTGGACTTTACCCCGGCCAGTAAGAACGTGCTTTTCGGCTACCAGTTCAAGTCCATCGCCGCGCTGGGCCCTATCGGCGGGCCGATTGTAGCCGCACAGTATGGATGGCTGCCTGGCCTGTTGTGGATCATCTTTGGCACCTTCTTCATCGGATGGGTCCAGGACTACGCCAGCATTATCGTACCGATGCGCTCAGAGGGCGACACCTTCGGGGCGCTGAGCTATAAGCTCATCTCGCCTCGCGCCCGCGGCATCCTGCTGGTATTCATCTATCTCTACCTACTGCTCATTATGGGCGCCTTCGGGCAGGTCATCGGCATCAACTTCCTGTCTAACCCTGGTGTACCCGTCGGTGTCCTTGCAGTGATCCTGATGGGATTGCTGGCCGGTCAGATGACCTACAAAATGAAGCAGGATATTCTTCTGACGACAGCCATCACCGTGGTCGTGGCCTTCATCGGCATCTGGGTGGGCACTCTTTCAGGTGTCACCGGCTTTTTCGAGGGGTTTAACGCATCACTGGGAGCGAACACGAAGTATTTCTGGGCCCTCATCTTCGCCGTGATCTGCTACCTGGGTGCAGTACTCCCCATCTGGCGCTGGGCACAGCCCACCAACTATGTTTCCTTCTGGATCATAGCCCTGGGTATGGCAGGCGGCGTCATCGGTATGATCATCTGGACTTTCCAGGGAGGCGCCACGTTCGGTGACTTCCCGGCTTTCACTGGTTGGTCAGTTGCAGGCTTAGGGCCGCTATGGCCGATCCTGTTCGTTACGATCGCCTGCGGCGCTGTCTCCGGGTGGCACAGTCTGGTCTCCAGTTCCGGCACCGCGCGGCAGATTGAAAAAGAAGTGGACGCACTGCCCATCGGCGGCGGAGCCATGTGGATGGAGATGATCCTGGCAGTCATCGCATTACTGACCGCCACCGCTGCTACAGGCGGCTGGGATGCCTACCTGGAAGCTTACGCCGGTGGTAAGTTCGGCGTATTCGCCGTAGGTCTGGCGAACTTCCTCAGCCATATCGGCATCCCGACTGCCTTCGGTATACCCTACGGTATGGTATTCCTGACCATCATGGGCCTGACGATCTGCTACCTGGTGGTGCGCTTCATGCGAGTGGCCAGCGCTGAACTGCTGGGTGACGCCATCCCGGCGCTGAAGAATATGCACGTTGGCGCTATCGTGGCGCTGGTACTCTCCCTTATTGTCATCTGGACCGGTGTCTGGCAGACGATTTGGGTGCTCTTCGGCGGCGCCAACCAGATGATGGCATCCCTGGCGCTGCTGATCATCACGGTATGGTTGATGTCTCAGGGGAAGAAGTATGGCTGGACCTTCTGGCCTTTCGTCTTCATGTACATCACCACCATTGCAGCCCTGGTCTACACCGCTTTCTGGAAAGCTCTGCCCGCAGTCCTTGCCGGCACAAAGGTAACGGGAAATATTATCGCTGTCGTTGTTGCAGTGATATTGATCCTCTGCGCCCTGGTTCTCGGCTACGATGGCGTGTTAGCGATAAACCGCTATCGCAAGGGCGAAGTTGCCCCAACGGCTGAGTAACTTTCTCGTAGTACAAATGGGAGGGTCTTATGGCCCTCCCATTTTTCAACCATCGCAAAAAAAATATGTCGATTGTTCACCAACCAGCCCCTGTTCTCTTGGAAGTGCTGGCATTTATCCCCACGGATTTTTTCCATTGTTCCCACTGCGAGCGCCTGTTCGACGCCGCAGGAATGTCGGTACATGAAGAGATTCAGGAGTCCTATCCACCAGATATACTCGAAGATACCAGCCGGCTTGCAGCCTGGCTACAAGACCTATCCACTACATACGAAGAGCAATTGCATATCCAGGTTTTCGACCCACAATCTCTACAGGGGTTTTTCAAATCGCTGCGTTACTGGGTACGCCAGTATCCCACTTTCATCATCGACCGCCAGACGAAATATACCGGATGGGAGGCGGACTCGTTAGAGCGTCTATTAGCAAACAACCTTCCCCATGATACAGGAGGGTAAAAATGCCCTTAGTAGAAAATGTCCGATCCAAATTGCGCCAAGCCCAACACACAATAGGTGAGTTCATTTACGGTGCAACTACTTTCGAGTGGGTTGACGGTATCCATAAGGAACGAGGAGAGGTGGAACGTCTGTTCGCGCTAATTACCTTTGGCGATATACTTGGCATTCCTATCCTTCCACCCTACTATACACTACGCCTGCTGCCCTTTGTGGTCCCCGCAATGGATCGTTGGAAACGAAGTCTATTGCGTGAACGCGATATGACTGACCTGGCAGAACTGTTCGAAGGAATCCACTAAGTATTACAACATGGAGATAACATGACTGAAGAAGAAAAGGCTAATTTTCTAAAACGTTTTGGGCACTCGGCCAAGGAATTTCTCTACGGCATGGCCGGCCACGATATGACCCGTTTCGCGCTCAAAACACGCGGGAGTATGGAGCACCTGTTCATCCTGATCACCATGGGTGACTTACTTGGCATTCCCATCCTGCCGCCCTACTACTCGTTACGCCTGCTGCCATACGTCGTGCCGCAGATCAGCACATGGAAACGTCGTATGCTGCGTGAGCGTGATTTAACCGATGCATTGGCATAAAGCTGATAGATTGGTGGCTGGTAGGCCGGCAAATGGTAGATCAATCCCCTGAGAACCAATTTACTAACTACCACTTTACCGACCACCAATTTACCAATATACCAACAACAAGGAGAGAGCATTGTCACTAACAAAAGTTTTCGCAGAACATCCCAACCGCCGCTATATCGAGTTCGGCGGCAAAGGCGGACTAGGCAAAACCACCTTCTCCGCTGCAACCGCTTATTGGCTGGCCAAACGGGATCACAAAGTATTGGTCTTCTCAGTGGATCCCCAGGCCTCCCTTTCGGATATCTTCGAGCGGGACATTTTCGGTAAAGGGGCTGTGGAGATCATGCCTAACCTCTACGCCCAGGAGATCAACGCCGACCAACACATCAAGGAATATCAGAACGAAATCCGCCAGAAAATCCTGGATATGTATGGCTTCGATGAAATTCCCGAGGAAATCGAGAATTACATCCAGGCCGCTGCCGCAGAGCCAGCGATGGAAGAGAGCGCCATTTTCGACGCCGTCGTGGACATCGTCGTAGGCGAGGAGTATGATTATTATATCTACGACCTGGTGCCCTTAGGCCACGCCCTCTACTACCTGAGCATGGCCAGCGTCTACGACGAGTGGATCGACAAGATCACCGCGCTGCGCGAAGAGATGGAGGAATATTCCCAGGTCGCAGCTTTGCTAGAACGAAAGGATGAATCAGAGGAAGATCAGATCCTCGCTGAATTACTGGATATCAAGCAGCGTATCAATACTTCCTCCAGCATCCTCACTGACCGCGAGAAAACGGCTTTCTTCTTCGTCATCACCCCAGAGGAAATGATCATCCTGGATACACTCAAGGCAGCCAAACTATTCTCCAAATTTGATGTGCCCATCGCCGGTTATATCGTCAATCGTGTCATCCCGGCAGAATTGGCCCAGCAAGACATCCCCGATTACCTAAAAAATCGCATCGAGATGCAAGACCACTATATCGAAAAGATAGGCGAGACCTTTGGTGACGAGGTACTGGCAAGCGTGCAGGAATTCGACCGGGACATCACCGGTCTAGAGATGATTGGCAAGGTAGCAGACACGCTGTTTGGAGGTGTGGCATGATAAAAGAAACAACTGCCCAATTCTTGGCTGCGCATCCGCAGATGAAATACGTCTTCTTTGGCGGCAAGGGTGGCGTGGGAAAAACCGTCATGGCCGGTGCAGCAGCCTTGTGGATGGCTGGCCAGGGTAAGCGAACATTACTGGCTTCGACTAACCCGGTACACTCCCTCAGCAGCTTGCTCGACCAGGATGTCTTTGGGACGCCAACGTCTGTACAGGGAGTGCCTAACCTGGAAGCCTACGAAATCGACACCAAAGACACTATCGAGAGATCGAAGGTCGAGCTGACACAAAAAATCGAGTGGTTCCTCAAGTACGCTGACATCAAGACTAAAGCTGATGAATTTGTAGAATCAGCCACAATGAATCCAGCTTTCGAAGAATCAGCCATGTTCGAGAACATGATCGACCTGATGTTCGAGGATAAATACGATACCTACGTTTTCGACACCGCCCCGACAGCGAACGCTCGCCGCTTATTGGGCATGTCCAGCGTGTACGGCATGTGGGTGAATAAGATGATGCAAAGCCGCGAGGAAGCCAAGTCTCTGAAAGAGTTGCTCTCATACAGCAAAAAAGAGAAGAAGGACCCTCTAATGGATTACCTGATCAGCTTTCGCGAGCGGATGGAAAACGCTAAGAATCTGCTCACCGATGAGCAAAAGACGGCCTTCTTCTTCATTGCACTACCGGAAGCACTGCCCATCGCCGTCATCAAACGCTTCATCAACTGGTTCAAGGAGTTTGGCATCCCCCTAGGAGGCGTTGTGGTAAATATGCTGATCGATAAAGAATCAGTCGGCGAAAACACGCCCGATTTTGTAATCAACCGCATTGCTATGCAAGACAATTACATGGAGGAAATCTGGCATAGCTTTCCCGACACGCGCGCCATTATACCGCTCTTCGAGACAGAAGTGCGCGGCGTTGAGATGCTGCAGCGCACTGCTAACCACTTGTTTGCTTGAAGCCAGTAATCAACTCTCGTGAAAACGCCCTCGACCAGAGGTTGTCAGGGCGTTTTCGTTTCTTTATAGGATCTATTATGGACCCTCATTTGTTAAATATCACTATCGGTCTGGTATATATCGTCGCTTTTGGAGGACTTTCTTTTCTCCGCCGCGAAGGGCTATCAGGTCAATTTGCCTTCGAAGTGCTGGGGGTCATGGCTATTGCTGAAGGTGGAGCACTGCTGACTGGCACAACCATACACCCTATCCTTTTCCTGATCATCATCTACCTGCCATCGATGCGCGTGCGCTTACTGGTAGATATCGCCAACCTACTGTCAGCGCGAGGCCGGCAGCGGGATGCTGTCCAATTGTTGCAGTTTGCCTTACGCATCTTCCCCGATGCGCCCACCCGTTTGATTGTGATGGCAAATTTGGGGATCATACAACTGCGCCGCAAGAATCCCGAAAGCGCACAAGCCTTACTAGAGTCAGTTCTGGAAGAAGCGAAAACTGTAAAACTGGGTCTCAAATACGAAGCAGCCTGCCGCTACAACCTGGGATTAGCCCTCCAACAGCAGGGCAAGGAAGCCGGGGCTGTGGTTCAATTCAACAAAGTGATCAATATACCTCCTAACTCGATGTACAGCAAAGCCGCCGCGCGGGCCTTAGAAAAGCGGCGCGGTCGACATCAAGAGCGGAAGCAACCCGCCGATGACGAGATGAATCTGCCTTCATAATGTAGAAAGATTATGCGCTTTGATTCCCGCCCACAACATTCCCCAAAGCGGTGAACAAATCCTCGGCAGGATCGTCTACAATCGCTGATCGCGCCAGCCGGAGTTCGAAGTGCGGTTTCTCCTTTTTGAGGGACATCTGCAACACAGCCTCCTGGTACTGGGTTAGAAAGCCTGCCAGTCGCTCGATCAGCTGCTCATCGAGGGTACCCTTATAAGCGATATCGAACCCCGCCAGCGACTCGATTCGTTGATAAGGTCGTTTTTGGGCCGGGTCAATCAGTTTCCGAATCTCTTTGTCCCCCCTCCGAGCCACTCTAAGGTCTTGTTTTGGGGCTTTCCGTAGAGCCGCCTTGACGACCAGATCATCTTGCCGTCCCAGCAGCAAATAATATATCCACTTCGGTAAAATATCCCTGGGCTGCAGCATAAACATAACACCAAAACGTTTGAATGGTGATTTGGCTTCCCCAACAATCAGCTGCGCTCCTGAACTTGACGAACCAATCCAGTTTGCCTCACTGACCTCACCTAATACAGCCAATCCCTGGCGCAGCCAATAATATGTAGCAATCCCGCGCCGTCGATTGAAAACAGAGAACACCAAATACCAAAGCAGAAAAAAAACACTGATAATGATGACAATAAGCTGTCCGGTCTCCATGGGGCACATCCTCTTCTCGAAACGAGATTAGTTCGCCAATGGCACATTTGCGGAAAGTTCCGAAATTTGGGGGTGTGGGCGTAGCCCCGCCCACACCCCCAAATTTCGGGCTTCATGTCTCAATGTAAAATTGGCAAGTTAGCCAGTCTGAAACAAAACCTGAATAGTATTTTCCCTTGATCATAGTGCATGTGCGTTAAAATATCAAAAGATATGAGTGAACGCACCCAAGAAAGTTACCGAAAGGAATAATATCATGGATCTTGGTTTGAAAGACAAAGTCACCCTTGTCGCCGCAGCTTCTAAAGGCCTGGGTAAAGCCGCCGCGCTGGCCCTCGCCCGCGAAGGGGCAAACGTGGCAATGAGCGCCCGCAGCGACGCGCTCGAGGCTGCCGCCGAGGAAATCCGGGAGCAAACCGGCGCCCAAATTCTTACTGTGAAGGGTGATATCAGCCAGCAAGCGCATATCGATGAGCTTGTCCAGGCCACGCTCGAAAAATTCGGCCAGATCGATATCCTCTTCGTCAACGCGGGCGGCCCGCCGCTGGGGGATTTCCTCTCTCTCAAACCGGAAGATTGGGAAGCCGCCTGCAATCTGACCCTGATGAGCGCGGTGCGCCTGTGCTACGCGGTGGTGCCCCACATGCTCGAACGCGGCCAGGGCAGCATTATAACCACCCAATCGGTCTCGGTCAAACAGCCTATCGACAACCTGATCCTCTCCAATGCCTTACGCATGGCTGTGATTGGCTTGTTCAAATCGCTGGCAAACGAACTGGGCCCCAAAGGCATCCGCGTCAACTCGATCAATCCGGCCTGGACATGGACGGAGCGGGTCGAACAATTAATGGCCGACCGCGCCAAGCGCAGCGGGGCTTCGATTAAAGATGAAGCAGCCCAAATCGCCGCAGCCATTCCTTTGAAGCGCATGGGAACCATCGAAGAGTTCGGTCAGGCTGTGGCCTGGCTGGCCTCCCCAGCGGCTTCTTTCATCCACGGCCATACCTTGATGTTCGATGGTGGTATGACTAAATCAGCTTTGTAGAGTTTTCTCAGCATTCGCTTAACTACAAGAAGGGATTCCCCCGAAAAAAGGGGCTGCCAGGGGGCGCCGCCCCCTGGCAGCCCCTTTTTTCGGGAATTACCCTAGATG
>JADHXE010000146.1 GCA_016783125.1 Anaerolineales bacterium | reverse complement strand
GGGGTGAGGGATGTGTTGAGCGCGCATCTCACCCCTAAATCCGAATATTCCTACAGGGAAACCCTTGAGAACTGCATCTTTCTTGACGCTAAACCATGATTATGCTAGTATCCTTTTAAGATAAACGGTATAATCTTTGGTAGATAAGAGCGATACAATTGTTCAATCGCTTTCGTTTTCCATCGATCCTTACTTTGCAGGGGAACGATGACATAGCAACTGCACTTGGCTTTACGAAATGAAGGAGCCATATGATGAAAAACAGCCATTTCCTTGTCATTACCTTGATTGTACTGCTTGTTTTTGGGTTATCTGCCTGTGAGCGCAGCGCCGGTTCTGCTATGCCAGAGGCTGAGAGCGCTGAGAGCGGGGAAGGCTATCCAATCCCTGAGGGTACAAATGCTCCGATGGCAGAGCTAGAATATATAACGACTCAAACGGCGATGGCCGAAAGTGGCGTAGTGGACCCAGGTGCTGCTGCTCCTGCGGGTGAAGAAGCTGCTCCCGCAGAGGAGGTAAAGCCAACTGAGACTCAACAACCTCAAGCTGAACCTGAGCAGGAAGAAGAAGCACAACCTCAAGCAGAAGTAGAAGATTATCCTGTTCCCGACACATATACTTTGCAGCCTGGAGAATTCCCCTATTGTATTGCCCGCCGCTTTGATATTGCCCCCGCGGTGCTGCTTTCTGCCAATGGATTATCTTCATCGTCGATGACTTATCCGGGCACGGTATTGAAAATTCCCAAAGATGCGGCTCATTATAACCTCGGGTCTCGGGCCCTTAGGTCGCACCCTGTCTCATACGTGGTCAGATCCGGGGATACGGCAAATTCTGTCGCCTGTCTCTTTGGCGATGTAGACCCCCGGGCGATTCTAGCCAAGAATAATTTACAAGGTTCGCTCCCTGTTGGGCAGACAATCCAGATTCCCTGAGATCAGAAAGGTTCCCAAAAAAAGGGTGTGAGGGCGGCTCAGCCGCCCTCACACCCTTTTTTTGGAAAAGAGAGTAAAGATGTTTGAAACCATCCAAAGTGAAACAAAGTATCATGGCAAAGCTTTTTCCGTTCGCGAGGATCAGGTGCGGATGCCCCATGGCGGCATCTCGAATTTAGATATTGTTGAGCATGTTGGCGCGGTGACCATCTTCCCCATCGATGAAGATGGGAATGTCTGGTTTGTGCGGCAATATCGGCACGCCACCGGGGAAGAATTATTAGAACTCCCTGCCGGTACTCTAGATGATGGAGAATCGCCTTTGGCATGTGCTCGGCGAGAAATCCAAGAAGAGATCGACATGGCGGCAGGAGAGTTACAAAAGATCGGCGAATTTTTCCTGGCGCCGGGTTATTCTACCGAGTATATGTATGTCTATTTGGCCACCGATCTTACTCCTTCTTCGCTGCTTGGTGACGATGATGAGTTTTTGAGTGTGGAACGAATCCACATTACTAAAGTGCTTGAGATGGCCTGGGAGAACAATTTGCAAGATGCTAAGACCCTGGCGGGGTTGATGTTGGCTTTGCCTTACCTGGATATCCCTTCTGATGGGTTTGAATAAGAAGTAGGAATCGCCAAGGAGGCTCCCAGATGTTAGGGTGTGCAGCGTGCGGCGCATGCTGCACACCCTAACATCTGAACATTACTACGGGAAATCCCCAAAAAATTCGGTTGTTCTCTTCCCTTTTGCAAATCAGCATGGTATAATCCCCAGCCGTCCGCCTAAGGCGTGCTTCGCTTGGCGGCTTTATTTTGCAATAAGCGTAACTACACAGAATAGATTGACCGAAAAAAGGGTGTGCGCAGGGAGCGCAGCTCCCTGCGCACACCCTTTTTTCGGAAGTTTCTCTCCTGTGGGCAGTTGCCAGTAAACTACTTTTATAAAGGTAAGTAAAAATGAACGAATTGTTAAAATCTGTAACAGCACTAGAGAATCCAAACGTTCCCGATCTAAAAATCGGTGATACGGTTAGTGTTTTCTTGCGAATCAAAGAAGGTACTAACGAGCGCGTTCAGGAATTCAAGGGCACTGTCGTCGGGCAACACGGTAGCAATGCGACACCGACTTTTACCGTTCGCCGAATCGCCAGTAACGGCATCGGTGTAGAGCGCACCTTCCTGACCAGATCCCCGCGGATTGAGAAAGTGACTATTCATCGTCACTCGCATGTCCGCCGGGCCAAGCTTTACTACCTGCGTGATCGCACCGGTAAGCGTGCCCGCCTGAAGCAAAAATTCACCAAATAACCATTCGCCTTTACGCGTATAGGATATGATTAATTTAATGGGTGCAGCATGAAGATGGCTGCGCCCTTTTATTTTTTACGCTTATGAACCCTCCACTCATTGGAATCACCACAAAACGCCAAACCAGCACTTACGGATTTCCAGAGATCGTTGTGGGAGAAAGTTATGTGCAGGCCGTCCTACAGGCTGGTGGGCTGCCTCTATTGATTCCCTTAGGTTTACCTGAAGACCAGATTCAAGAGATGGTATCCTCGCTTGATGGCCTGGTGTTCAGCGGTGGCGGCGATATCGAACCCAAGAAGTATGGAGCCGCGCTGACACCCAAAGTAAAAACAGTGGCTCCTGACCGTGATCGTGTCGAAATCCAGTTGGTGCGAGAGGCAATTGACAAAGGGACTCCGTTTTTGGGCATCTGCCGCGGTCTTCAAGTGATCAATGTAGCCCTGGGGGGAACGCTCTATCGGGATATTCTTGAAGAGCATCCCAAAGCAATCGAACACACATATTACCCCAACTGGCCGTGGGATCATCTTGCTCACGCAGTAAAAATTCAAGCGGATAGCTTACTTGCTGAAATTTTGGGATCAACTGAAGTTCAGACCAACAGCTTGCACCATCAAGCGATCAAGCAGATAGCATCTGACTTGGTGCCCTTAGCCTATGCCCCTGATGGGATCATCGAAGGCGTGGTGTTGCCGGAGCATCCTTTTGGGCTGGGGGTCCAATGGCACCCTGAGTGGTTGCAGGCACATGAGTCTATGCGGGCGCTGTTCCGTAAATTTGTTGATGAAGCGAAAGGCGCACGTGAAGCGTGAACCGGGGAGTGACACATACCCCCATTGGTATATTTGACTCCGGGGTTGGCGGCCTTTCGGTGCTGCGCGAACTTAGGCGTCAGCTGCCCGCTGAGGATTTGCTCTTCTTAGCCGATCAGGCGCATGTCCCTTACGGCCGGCGTTCTTTATCCCAGGTGCGGGATTTTTCAAGAGAGATCACCAGTTATTTACTTTCCCAGGGTGCTAAACTTATCGTTGTCGCCTGCAATACAGCCTCGGCAGCCGCGCTGCATTATTTGCGGGAATCTTTCCCCGAGGTGCCTTTTGTGGGCATGGAACCAGCCGTAAAGCCTGCCGCTGAACAGACCCAAAGTGGTATTGTTGGTGTTTTGGCCACTCCGGCGACTTTCCAGGGGGAGCTATATAACTCGGTTGTGGAGCGCTTTGCGAAGGGGGTGACTGTGTTGAAAGATACTTGCCAGGGATTGGTTGCTCAAATTGAGAGCGGGGATTTAGATACGCTGGCGACGCGCACGATATTGGAAAAAGCCCTGCATCCAATGCTAGAGCGGGGTGTGGATCGCGTGGTGATGGGCTGTACGCACTATCCCTTTGTGATTCCCTTGATTGAAGAGGTTGCTGGCCCCGAGGTGGAAGTGATCGACCCGGCCCCAGCGGTGGCGCGCCAGGTTGGGCGCGTGCTTGATGCCCGAGGGCTATCTAAACCAGGAGCATCTTTGGGGGCGGTGCAATACCTCACCACTGGCGACCCTGCTAAACTGAGCGCGCTGCTCCCGCGCTTGGTCGGAGAAGAGAATCTCGTAGAGTCACTCCACTGGGATTCTGATAGATTGATTTGATATTCCTGACAGGTCAGCCCCCCATTATTGTTTTCCACTTTTTAGGTTTTCTCCCATCCGGGCCCCGAACCTCGAAATGAACCTGTGGATTTTCTTGGTTTGTGAAATCCACGCGCACCAGGCCGAAATTGTACCTGGTATAAATATTATGTAACTTCTGATTCTTGACTGGGTCATCGCGCAAGGGTCGGTACAGGAAGCGCAACAAGGCGGGTTTGTTGGGCGCTTGTTCAAAGGGTGATGAGCAAAACTCCCATAAGGGTATCAGTCGCCCTTCTGGTCCGATCAAGTCGGCGCTGATCTTGTGGGCTGAGTGCAAATCTCCAACCAGCAGATATACACCCTCGATAGCGTTATTGGCCAACATTTTCAACAGCTTTTTCCGATCTTCTGGAAAACCAGACCAGCGGTCGTGTAGGCAATCGAACCACATGCGGTAAAGCAGCGCGCCAGATGAGATCAAAAACTTAACCGGGTACTTATCTTTGACATCCAGTAACCACTTCTTCAGCGCCTCCCATTGCCCATCGCTGAGGATTGAATTTTCGCCGTTTTCTTTCCTTATCCGCCTGGTACGGGTATCCATAACGAAGAAAGCTGCTGCCCCATAGGTGAAGGTGTAAGCATATGATGTTTGATCTTTGGGCGTAAGTTTGTACTGCTTCTCATTTCTGTCGTAATCAAGCAAAGCAATATACGCATCATGATCGACGTGCATGTTTTGGTGTTCCCAGTAGGCCTGCAACGCGTTTTGAACGCGTGTTTGGTCGAGTTCACCTTCTGATTTAGGGTGTAGTAGGCGACTTAATTTCGAAATCTGGGCCTGGGTGCGATTTTCATCCGTCCAGGTCCAGTCGTTATCCACTTCATGGTCATCGAGCGTCATGAAGGCTGGCAAGTTCTTCAACAGTTTTTGGAAGGGTTGTTTTGACCAGGTGTGTTCATATACATCGCGGTAATCTTCTACAGTTTGAGCAACATATTTCAGCCCATTGTGCTTCGAACCATCGGCGTAGATTTGGTCGCCGAGCATTAGGATGAAGCGTAGGGCTTCTACATCATTCTTGGTATTTGCTGCGCGCAGCTTGTCAATTTGTGTGAAGATTTGACCGGGGGTCTTTTCTCTTGGCCAGAAGCAAGAGCCAAAAACGAAGGAGAAAGAACACCGTTTGCTATCAGGAGGAAAAGTAGTGAAGGATCCACGGGATTTAATACTGTGATCTGGGGGTATGTCATCCAGGGTGAGAGCATAGTGATATGGCGTATCTGGGGTAAGCCCGTTGAGCGAAACGACTCCGGCGTATCCAGCTTCACCGGTGAGCGGCTCAGTTGAAACGATCAATTGGGCGTCGCTGAGATCGTTTTTTGTGCCGATCCAACCGTGAAGAGTTGCCTCACCATCCGCGCGCCCCCATAGATAAGCACTGTTGGGTGAAAGTCCCCCAATGATTGGGCCGAGAATTAGTTCGGTCATTGTAACCTCCCCATCGCATAGTTGTATCTGCGAATATTATAAAGGATATGTTTTTTCAGGAAGCACCGAAAGGACGAAATTATACAAATCTTCAGCTGCATTAAAGGCTTGTTTGAACTCGCTGGGGCTTGGTTCCATGACATCGCCAGGATATCGAAAAATCACAGCATACGGAGTCAACAGTTCCCCAATTTCGATGAATGAAGAAAATGTATCATCGAAAGGAGTGGCCAGCCTAATGATTGTTCTGAGATCGTGTGTTTTATCGAAGCGTTGATCATGAAATACCAGAAACCCCTTCAAGGCTTTTTCTGCAGCTTGTTGGCAATGGAAAATCGCTGTGTCCAGATAGGGATCGGGATCAGATGCTAGCTTGCGCGCTGTTGCCAGATCATGCAGTGCTTTGATCAACCAATTGCGCACTAACGCGTACTTGGCCTCTTCTGTCATACAATAATATCCCTCTATCAAGGATTTCGGCTTCTAATGATGCGTAAACATCGCGGAAACGGTTAAATTCGAAGCAGGTTTTTACTAAGATGTCTATAGGCATGAGAAAACCACGCAGACACCGATAGGCGCGCGAAGTTCGTTGTGGGGGGGAGAGGTCGCTATGGGAGACGATGATCAATAAATCCAGATCACTACTCTCGTCTGGTGCACCCCAGGCATGGGAGCCAAAAAGGTAAATCTCCTCTGGTTGAAATTCGTTGATCAGGCGCTGAGTTATCTCCTCCAGAAGCTTCTTGTCTATCTGGCGGGAAACGATGTCGTTGGGTAAATGGGCAGGTTTTTTTAGAATATCGCTTTTTGTTACCATGATGTTATTCTATCCTACCATATTTTTGAATTAGGTTATTGTGCGAGTTTATGCACATCCGAAATAAGTTGTTTTTTTCTCCAACCAAGTCAACAGCTTCTCCGGCTCCCAAGTATTGATCACATGCTCAGGTTCCACCCAGGCGCGGAGGGGTCAGCGATGACCCCTCCGACCATAACTTAGGCGCACTTATTCCTTGGGTTGTATTTGAAACATTTTATCAAGCTTTTCTAATTCATCCGGCGGAATAATCTTTCGCATCTTTGGAAGTCTTAGATGAGTTTTTACTATTTTTTGTCGGTGACGCCTATTCTCAATGCAACGCCACGCTGGTTTTTCACCCCATTCACCATATTCAACCTTTCCTCCACAATTAGTACATACGATAATACCATTTGTAATTCGGGGTTGATCTATACTTCTACTATAACATCCATCAACCACGCATTTCCAGTAATAGGGATCATTTCTTCCTTCACTGGCTACCATCTCAGAATCACAAATAGGGCACTTTCAGTAAATCACAGATTCAATCTTTGAGCGCTTCGTGGTGACGATTTTAGTCGCTTCTTCCCTGAAATTAGCCCCAAAAACAACGGCTTTAGCCGTTACTATGGCAAACCTGTGATTTACTGACTTTGGGTTTCCATCAGAAAATTCCCCAACCAATTTATCCAATCTGGCTATTCGAGAATATTCATTTACGAGCGCCTTGCTAACTCTTCGTTCCATGATTTCTTGTGTATTTGAAAAGCTTAGAGGATTTAACGACCCGGACCAAAGAATATTGTCGTCGATAACCACTAATTTCTCATGCATATTCCGTTTATGGACAACAATAACTCCCCATTTGTCAAGCGAACGTTCTATATAGCGATATTGTTCTATAGCTCGTTTACCGCGTTCTTGTAAAGTCTTGGTAACTACATAAATTTGAATTCCTCGACTAATCGTAGAAAACAATGCGGGCTGTAGTTCAGCTAAACGGTTTTCTGTAATAAATGGTGAATAAATGACTATCCTTGATCGCGCGAAATTAAAATCTTCTAAAAGGAATGGATAAAAATCATCCTGCGTAACAACCAAGTGAGTGATATCTTTGTCAAATTTCCCCTCTGATATTAGATTCCTGGCTCCAGCAACTTGATCTAGAATATCCAGGGGAATCATTTCTGCCGCAGAGTAAACTGGGTACTTTTCCTTTAAAAAAGGGATAAAATCTCGGCCCAAGAATGCTCGCTTTGATTGTTTTTCATAATAGGAAAAATCCCCAATAACTATTAGCCGTTGCTTGGCTCTTGTAATACTAACGTTAAAAAGCCGCTTAGTGTTTTCATCATATTCCGGTATAAATAAACCAACCCGCCAATGTGGTTCATCGTTTACTAAATCAAATATCACAACATCTGCTTCAGAACCCTGAAAAGTATGTACTGTTCCAGCCACAACATCATTTTTCAAATTAAAATCTTGTAACAAAAGGCCTAACAATTTAACATGAGGCTTGTACGGGGATTGAATAATAATTCTGTGAGCGTCATTTGATTCTTGATCTGGTCTTCCATCCTTTAGAAGCGTTTTGCAGAGATTTACACATAGAATTGCACTTAGAAAATTTAAACGACTCGAACTTTTTCCTCGCGGAACACTTGTAACCCAGGCGTTAAGCGGCCCAGTGTCAACAAGGATTACTGGATTATCATATTCCCAATTTGTGTTATACCAATCTCCTATCGAATCAATAGATATTAGTTCGCCAGCATTAATTAATTTATCATCACCTTTATAGAAAAATTGATTTGGAATAGCTGTGATTTCTGGATGCATTCGATATTGTTCATTTAATTGAATGAGATTCCTGGGCTTTGTGTCCATTACCCCCGATACCGAAAACACATCTTTTCCAAGCCACTTTTCTGCCATCTTATGTGAGGAAACCACAATTGGTGGTAATTGCTTAGGGTCACCTACAATAACACCGCTATTCTCAATAAGACTCGATGCTACCCAAATCGCGGGTATTGGTGCCATAGACGCTTCATCAATTATTATTGTATCGAATCTACGATTGCGAATTGAGTCCCTGAGGTAAACTCTCGTGAGTGTAGTAGCAACAATATCAGCTTCAGCAATTACGGTTTCTTCTATGCGACTTAATAATTCATCCACGCGGAAAATTTCAATTTCTATTTTTTCGATTTGCCTAATCACCTCTTCTGCTTTTGAGCGACACTGTTCAATGTTAATTCGCTCAATCTGTCCCGCGATTTTTTCAAATGCTTGATCAATTTGGCTGAACATATCCTCAGCCGTGCCATATTCCGACTCTCCATGACCGAGTTCTTGGAGGATATTAAGTCTCACTCGGAATAATCGTGTTGTTTTGGTGCGATGTCTATGACATTTATTTTTTAATGCGATTCCAACTGCTACCAACTGCTTGAATTCTTGTTGGTAAGCTATCTCCTGGGAAAGAATTTCATCAGGGTCACCTGAATATTTTTCTCTGAACCCAGATATTTCTTTCTTCAAACGCTCTCTATTCGTTTTAAGAAGAGTTAATTCACTTGAAATTAAATGATGATGCTTTTCTGTTTTCTTCGATTGCCTTTCGATATCATCTACAATTTTTTCTTGTTGGTCTGGAGACGGTAATCTTCGCCATCCTCGAGTGATCCAATTTGCTGACTTTGTCTCATCTAAAATTCTTTTAGCCTTCAATAGGTTAGCGGCAATCTGCTCTTGATTAGATGAACATTTTGCCAATTCTGAGCTGGTTTCGATTATTTTTGAGTCAAGTTGGGTTACATGAACGATTTTTGTACCTGTATCTATGGCTTCTGCTTTTGCTTCTACCCAAAAAGATGAACGCTCTTTTAATTCAACATAACGGTTTCTCTGTTTGCCTAGTTCCAGTTCCATCTTTACAAGATCATCATTATCAGAACGCATTTTTTTCAAATCGCTTCTTGCCTCAAAAAACCAATCGTAAAGTTCAATATCTTTGGTTAGTTTTTGTGCCTCGATCTTAAACGTAGCCAATTCATCCCTTAAAGATTTTAAGCGATCTGATAATTCCTTAGATCGCCGTTCAACATGCGTTTCAAGGAGAGTATTTGGGAAATCATCCGACAATCTCTTATCTTTTGGGATTCCCACCCGCAATACCTTTCCTTGGTCAATCAACTCATCATCCGTTTGTTGTGCTATGTTGATTAATGCTTGGTCCACAGCAGCGTTTGTATGAGAAACAATGAGCAAGGATCTCTGATTGCACTGAAGCTGATGTCCAATTGAACCAATTGTTCGTGTTTTTCCTGTTCCTGGAGGCCCCCATATATATGTCAAGTCATTGTCTAGACTTGATTGCAATGCTTCTTGTTGTTTTTTGTTTGGCGTTTCTCCATTTGCATTGGTGGGGTAAATTCTTGATTCAAATTTTCCAAAAGCATAACTGTTATTGAGGATACGATCACCAACCTTATTTTCTGTATCAGCAAGTTCTTCAATCCTTTCAATCAGCTTTCTCATTAAAAAAGTAAGGTCGCTAACTAATCGCCCTTGAGGAACATAGTCACTTAAATCTTCTCGACTGCTAAGAATTATTGATAAACCATCAACAGAAATAATGATTACTTCAGCAGGTTTTCTATTTGGTATGTGTAAATCACCTGGCGCGTCAACTGGCAGATTTAGCGCATTTTCTAGACGGAAAACATATTGATAGGACTTACCTATTTGTGAAATTTTCCGCCCCGATACTAATGAAATTGCCTGTCCATAAGCGTTGATTTTGGCAGATTTAATTTCATCTTCAAGAGCTATTCTAAACTCTTCAAGTTTTCCCGATAAAGAAACTATCTGAACTTCTTTATCGCTTTTTTTCCCAGACACAATTAGACTATCCTCCTATGAGTACCCTATTGCCGTGCGCCCAACAGTGGTTTAGGTAAACTACTTTGGAAATGTTTCTAATAACAGATCTCAGGTGAAACAGAATAACCAGTAGAGATCATCCCTAAATATTTTATCAGCATTCATCTGCGTTCGCCGACGCCGGGCCTAGGGCCGGCGCGCTGGGCGGTTTCTATTGAGCCACTCGATTAGACGCTGTGGACCCCAGGTGTTGCTCACCTGCTCAGGTTCCACCCAGGCGCGGCGGAGTGTTCAGTATTCAGTAAACGGGTTTCAGTTACGTTTCAACAGGCTGCTGAAGATGACAACCAGGAAGATCACCAACGAGATTAACACTGCACCCACCACCACTGGCTCCTGTTCTGGAGAGATCACCATTGGTGTGGGGGTGAAGGAAGGGGATGCAGTAGCAGTGGCCGTATTTCTTGCTGTGGATGTCCCCATTGGAGTTTTAGTTTCATCTCCGGGAGTTATGGTGATCGATGCTGTGGGGGTTGCGGCAGCAGTTGGTGGTTCTGGGCTTCCTGTAACCGTAGGTGTGTGGGACGGATTGATGATGATCTCGTCCCCAGGGTAGATGATGCTGTCGAGAGTCAATCCGTTGATGATGAGCAGTTCGGCGACCTCCACCTCGTAGGTGTTGGCGATGCCGATCAGCGATTGTCCGTACCCAACGATATGGATGATAGCGCCGTCTTCCTTGGGAGTAGAGACAACGAAGGGATCAGTTGCCGGCCCGCTGGTGGGGGGTGGCGCGTAGGTAACACCAGGGGCGGGGGTGGCCTGCGTGCCGCTCCCTGGAGCGCCGACGTAGTAACCTGTATCGACGGTATAGTAGACATAATCGCCTGACACCCCGACACCAGCGCCAATATAAAGCGCGGCCGGATTCAGCATGGTGTGCAGGTGCAGGCTATCTTGCCAATATTGGTAGATGGCCGTATTGATGGTCATGGTCATGCCCCCGGCGATATTCTCCGAGACGAAAACCTGTGCCCCGCTGCCAAAGCCGTAAGCGATAGCCCGCTGGCTGGCGCTGGTACCACCCGCTCCGACGTGGGTGACTTGCCCGATGGCGGCCTGGTAGTCGCTCTGTGCCTGGGCGGCGGCCATCAGCGAGTTATCGATCTGCAGCGCGGGCAGGCCGTTGGCGGTGCGGAAGGCGTTGACTGCCGCGACAACGGTGTAAGCATCTTCGACCTGGGGGGGCTTCGGGTAAGGATTCAGACTCAGGGAAAATAGAATCAGCCCTAATAGGAGAAATAGAGTCCACTTTTTCATTTCGTCCCAATGATACTCGAAAAG
>JADHXE010000145.1 GCA_016783125.1 Anaerolineales bacterium | reverse complement strand
TTAAAAGAGCTTCTTTTCTCTCAAGTTCAAACTGGAATTATTGTACTTCTCCCCGTGTAAGGAGTCAATATCAATTGCACGTTTATTTGTGATTGATCCCAGTTTTCTTTCATCATTACTCCCCACACAATACAAATACCTCAACCTAAATAATCGGACCAGGAGGGCTCGGAGGAAGGTTTTACACTCTGCCCGCTCACTTGCTTTTTTGCTGCGTGTTTGTATCTTACCTTATCGCACTCTCAAACGTTTCTTTGACCCATTGATTCAGGCTTTTATCCCGGAGTTGGGCCTGAGTACTAATTTTGCGATGCAAATCAGGATCAACACGGACAACAAATTTGCCAGAGTAGGGCTTTTCTGGCACTCTGCCTTCTTCAGCGCACCAAGCTAGATAATCATCAATAGAATCCTGAAAGGACTGACGCAGTTCAGTAATAGTATGGCCCTGAAAGTGAATTACGTCGCGGATATTGACAACAGTACCATGAAGGGCATCATCACCATCTTCATACCCAAACTTGCCCAAATACCTTTTGTATTTTAATATATTATCCATTTTCGCTAACTCCTGCTGAGAGTAGAAATTCACGCATCGCTTTGACGGCACCCTTGTCGGTTTCTTTCTGGGGGTGTGGACGATGAAAAACAGCCCAAACATCTTTCAATTTGATGCGCACCCGCGAGCCGCTGCCTTCCTTGATTTCTGCGCCTAAAGCGACCAACAAAGACTCGATATCGCGCCAAGCGATATTTGCTTTTATCGGTGCAAAGAAAATATCATCGAGGGTTTTGCGGTGCTTTTTTCTCATCAAGCGAATAGTACTACGGCAAGATACTATCGTCAAGAGGTCGGGAACATTAACCCCGGTGTCCTGGCCACTTATGCCATCCATGCAAATATACGGCATACTCCCAAAAGTGGACTGGATGAGTTAAGTAGCCAATACAGGAGTTGCAACTCAACGGCGAGTACGTCTACGATTGGGTTGATTGGAATTCCGATGATGGCGGTATTTACCACAACTATATTCTCGGAGAAGATGTAAAAACTGCCAGAATCGATGCCACAGGTTTCTTAGATATCACCCCGATGATCCAATCCGGTGAGAACGAATTGACTCTTGATCACAACAACGAAGGCCCCGGTATTGGGGTTGTCATTCGGATCTACACGGACTGAATTCGACTTATAATCACCAACCGCACATAGGAGCATAAAGAGTTATTTGCTTTCTTTGTGTTCCTTTGTGTACTTTGTGGTGAGTCACCAAATCTCTATCTTTCATCCTCATTGGTATTTGTAAGCAAAAAAGGGGGTGTGCTGGCTACCGTATATTTGCATGGATGGCGTAAGTAGCCAGCACAGCTCATATTGAGGGTTTTGGGTACCCCCCGCACGTTGATTACCAGGACAAAGATAACACTTAGGATCATGTGCAGGGCGCTGGTCTGGGATAGTTTTTTCGAACTACCCCTGCCAGGGCCGTTTGGCGCGGTGCGGAGAGACGAAAACCCATTCACCGGTTAGAGGGTTATGACGTCGGTGGGGATGTTCGGTGGGATCAAAATTCATCAAAGTGACCGGCCTTTCTAATGATATTCAGGCAGCCAATCCCCATGCGCGCCGATCAACTCATCCACCATGGCCCAGATTTGATCTAAGTCCAGCTCTGCGGCGGTGTGGGGGTCGAGCATGGCAGCGTGATAGATGTGTTCGCGTTTTCCTGTCAGCGCGGCCTCAACGGTTAGCGATTGCATGTTGATATTGGTCTGCATCAGTGCTGCCAGGTGCGGGGGAAGGGAACCTATCATCGTGGGTTGAATGCCATTTTGATCGACCAGGCAGGGAACTTCCACGCAGCAACCCTGGGGCAGATTGTCGATCAGGTCCTGGTTGGGAACGTTGCCATAGATCGTTCTCGGCGTGCCCGTCTCGATGCTGTGGATGATCTGCCCGGCGTATTCAACGCTGTGGGAGATTGCGTCGATCTGTTGGTATGTCCTGATGATCTCATCGCGGATGCTGGGCATAACTGGAATATCAGCTAAGCTTTTCTCAAGTGAAATCGATGGCGTGGAATTGGGATCATCAAGATATTCTTGGGCGTAATCCCAGGCCTTGATCTGAGCCTGGCAGCGGTATAAGTATTCGTCGAGGGGGATGTTGAAGCGTTCGATCAAGTCTGGTCGGTCGCGCTTGATAAACCAGGGAACGTATTCACTTAAATGCTCGCTTGATTCCGTGACAAAATATCCCAGGCTTGTGAATAGATCATAGCGCACACGATTCCAATCTGGCACACGTCCTTCTTCGACCACTTTGTGGATCAGTGGATAGAGGTTTTCTCCGTTCCGCTCGAAGCGCAAATAAAAGGCCAAATGGTTGATCCCAGCTACGAGGTAGTTGATTTCCTCCAGCGGGATACTAATATCCTCCGCGAGTTGAGCGGCGGTGTGCGGCACGCTGTGACATAATCCAACCGTATCGATCTCGCTAACTTGGTTGAGCGCCCAGGTGATGATCGCCATGGGGTTGACGTAATTCAAATGCAGCACATCCGGGCAAAGCTCTTGCATTTCACCTGCCATCTCCAGCATGACAGGGATGGTACGCAAACCCCGCATGATGCCTCCAATGCCCAGCGTGTCTCCAATGGTCTGTCGCAATCCATATTTCTTAGGGATCTCGAAATCGATCATTATGGTCGGTTCGTATCCCCCGACCTGGATCATATTGATAGCGTAATCTGCACCATCCAGTGCGGCTCGGCGATCAGTAGCGGTTTCGATGGTAGGGCTGACGCCTAAGTGCTCAATAATTCGTCGGGCGACTTTTTCAGTGCCCCTCAGGCGCTGCGGATCGATATCATGAAGGCAGATGGTGGACTGGGATAATTCAGGATAGCTGAGAATATCCCCCAATAAATTTTTAGCAAAAACAGTGCTGCCCGCACCAATAAAAGTTATTTTGATCATTTGATTAGCTTTCCTGTGTATGGAATACTGTAATTTGTGGAAGCCAGGATTCCTTGAGGGCATTTTTGGTTTCCTGGTTTCGAAGATAGAAAATGTTCAGTTTTTAGGTTGTTTTTCGTTCAAATTTTTTGCCCGTTGCCAGCTCAACACACTTATAAGCACCATCGTAAATGCCGATGCTTTTATTCTTGATAATGCAGTCACAGTACATCTCCAGCAAATCATTTTCGTGCGTGAGCAAATCAATAGCTTGCAAGGTTTCTGGGATCGTGCGTACTTCAACAGTGCCATCACCCAGCTCCGCCCCCCGGATGGCCCCCCACATTTCGTGCCCGCCAACGCGTTCATTGAAGATCTTGGGGATGGGATAGAAGGCTAATTCGCTGGGTTTGGTGATCAACACATCTACAACGCGCATCAGATAGTTAGATGCGTAGACGGCATGGAAGGTATTGTCGAACAGGAATACGTGTAAACCGCCCGCCGCCCCTGCACGGATGGAATCTGCGAAGGTTTTGGTCTCATCCCAAGAGAAATGCGTTTGGATGAGATCACCATAATCGGCTAATTCAGCTTCCAACCAATCCCAGTTGTCTTTGTGATCGCCCAGGTTAACGAACAAGGTCACTTTTTCCTGCTTGATCAAATGGATGCAGTGTTCGATCATAGCCTTGAAAAGCTCTCGTTGCGCACCGGCGCCACCCATAGTGATCATGAATCTGCGGGGCTCGCTGGACTGCATGCGCTTCAGGCGCGCAGTGCAATCTATTTCAATATTTTCGACTAATTCATGATCGATATGGTGCCCGACGTAATACAATTCATCTGCCTTGACCGGCTTCATGATCCGGCCTTTATCGTCGAAACCGCGCATCGCTCTAAAGCCATAATAGCCTGAGGGGGATTGCACCCCGTGCTTGGCGCCCTCGGTAAGCTGAAAAGCCATCGGCCAGTTGTCGAACATCATGTCGACCACATTGGTCATTCCAGCCGAGACGGCGCCCATGCAGTTCCACATGTGCGAGGTGAGAACGGGCATATCCTGTGGCAGTGCTTCGTGCAGGTTTCTGAAAAGCTCACTCATTTTGTAATCTTTGACATTGGTCTTCATGAAACGCCACGGCCAGCCCACGATCCAGGTGTTCAGCAAAGCATTCAATCCCGGCAGCGTCCGGTTTCCGGTCGTTAACGACTCCCAAACGTGTTTGTTAAATAATTCGCTGCGCTGTGAAAGGCGGGAGAAGCGGCTGTACCAGGTATTGCACCAATTGATCACTTCGGTAGTGATACCGGGGATTGCCAGTAGGTCCAACCAAAGAGGTGTGAAGCCCATCGCTTTGGCAGCCGAGGCGCCCGCCATGGCGATGCGGTAGTGCCCAAAGCCCATGCGGATAGTGCTAATCACCACTGAGCCCTCTTTTTCGATTGGTTCTCCCCTATCGTGTCGCTTGATATCTTTCAGCCCAAAAATATCCTCGCCATAGGGGTTATCTTCTAGCGAAAGGGTGTATTTTTCATTGGGATCGTAATCGAACTTTCTGGCGAGCATATTCCCCCATTTGATGGCTTTGCGTGATTGTCTTCTATTGAGTTTATTGCCATAAACGATAAAACGGCCGTCTTCCATTTTCATATTGTCACTCCAATAAGATTTTTAGATCGCGAGGCGCAACCTGGATGTCATTTCCTTGAACGCTAGTGCTCAAAGGATGATCGGCAAAATTAAGTAAAAGAGTAGCATCCCCTCGTCGAATGGCGATCAGACCGGAAGGGAGATCCTCGAGCGTATCGATCTCATGCTGTGAAGTTAGATGCCTCACAAAGGCGGTTGCCTGTTCAATAGACGGGTAGAAGCCATAATAACAGATTTTCCCATCCCCAAGTTGATTCTGTGTGATCGCGGCTTTCCCGAGGAACGGTTCTGCAGTGTAGGATGCCAGCACTTTTGTGTTCGATGCTGGATCCAGAGATTCCGCCCAGAAAGTGGCCTTGCCGCCGATATTCGGAATCTCACTCTGGAGAGGATAGCTGATCCCTGGGGGTATGGAGTGCCATTGGGCAACAGTTGCCCCCACGAGCTTCCGGAAGACACCTGGAAGGGGCTGATCTGTGACCACGTTGGTGGTGGTCTTGACCCCAGAGCGGATTCCTAGCATCAAGGTGCCACCCTGATGAGAGAAATCTGTCAATCTTTGGGCCAGTTGCTCGGACCCAAGATGAGCGGTTGGAGCTAGGAGAATTGAATATTCGCTCCAATCGGCCTCGGGGGAGACCAAATCGACATTCAAACCTAATTGCTGGCAGGCCCGGTAATAGACGAAGAGATAGCGCAAATAGTTGAAACCCTGCCGATGGGGCTGGAGATTGATCGCCCAGAGATCATTGTAATCCAACAAAATGGCGATGGGTGCTGTGATGGGGTCTTTGGCAATCTTCTCCATCAGTTCGTGTTCAGCTAGCATGGAGAGCAAATCGCCGTAGCCAACATCAGGATTGCCATCATGTCGGCGCAACCCGGCGTGGTGCTGCTCCAACCCAAAGCGCGAGGCTCGCCAGCGGAAATAGACCACTGCTTCAGCTCCCGAAGCCATTGCCTGCCAGGTCCACAGGCGCAGTGCACCGGTACGAACGCCGGTATTATTGCGGCTCCAATTGATCATTCCGGTTTGCTGTTCCATTACCCAGAAGGGGGCTTGCTTCAAACCGCGCGTCAGGCTGTGGTAGAACCCCGTGATCATCGGATCCCCGAGATCATATGCGTACGCGTCCGCGGGTCGGTTATCACCTGGATGATAGAGGTCATCACCCCCCATTTCGGCATAGCCTGTGGGATAAGAATCCCAGGAGATGAAACCCAGGTTTTTCGCCAGGTCATGATAGTCGATATCTGTCAGACTGCCGATGATATTGTGCGTGATGAATTGAGATTTGGGAACGCCTTTGGCGGATTGGAGATTGGAGATTTGGATTTCTTGGTAGTTGACCCATGAATCTGATGCAAAACGGTAATAATCTAAGACATGGCTGGGATTGGGTTCGGCAACGGTCAAGTTGGGCGGTTCAATTTGCCCCCACTCGTTATAGATTTGGCTCCAAAAGGCGGCCCCCCAGGCCTGATTGAGAGCTTCGAGAGTTTTATATTTCTCCTTTAGCCAGTTGCGAAATTTGTCAGCGCAAATATCGCAGTAGCAGCGCGGAAGGTAGCAGGCAAACTCGTTGTCGATCTGCCAGCCAATCACGGAGGAATGACTCCTATATCGCTCGGCCATGGCCCGTACGATCTTCTCAGTGTGATGTAGAAAATTTTGATTGTTGGGACAGTAATGTCGCCGTGAGCCGAAACGTAACCTGCGACCTTCTTCATCAACGGGAAGGATATCAGGATAGGTTTGGATAAGCCAGGCTGGTGGGGCGGCGGTAGGAGTGCAGAGCACGATTTCATGCTCTTCCGCAGCCAATACATGAATAGCTTCATCGAGCCAGCCCCAATCGTAATTCCCCTGGCTGGGTTCCATCAACCCCCAGGCAAATTCGGCGATGCGCACAATCGAAATCCCCGCCGCGCGCATTTGCTGAGCATCAATTGACCAGCGTTCTTGGGACCAGTGTTCAGGGTAGTAGCAAACGCCGAGTTTCATATTATGTTTGTTCAAGTAAGGAAGCTAGAAATTTAATAAAGGTAGTTGCCTGCTTTCCTGATGGGGTCTATGTGGCAAAAAAAGATATGCAGGCATGTAGTATACCGGCATGCCCCTTTTTTTCGAAGTGGTTATTTTGAAGAACCCAGTGTCAGGCCTTCGATAAAGTAGCGCTGCAAGAATAAAAAAACCAATAATGTGGGCAACGTGCCCATCAATGCGCCAGCGACAATTACCGGCCAATCGGTAATAAATTGGCCTTGCAATGTTGCCAATCCGGCAGTGACCGGTTTCAGGGAATCGCTACGCAAGAGCACGATAGCCCATAGGTAATCGTTGAATATCCAGGTGAACTCCAGGGTGGCAACTGCTGCAATGGCGGGCAAAGTCAGCGGGAGCATGATCTTCGCCCAGATACGGATTTCGCTGCACCCATCTATACGCGCTGCTTCGATGATTTCTCCGGGCACAGTGCGCATATAATTGCGCAGCATAAAGGTGCAGAAACCAAGCTGGAAAGCGGTGTGGAACATGATCAGACCCCAGTAGGTGTCATAAAGACCTAGATAATCGGTCAATTTGAACACCGGGAGCAAAAGTACCTGAAAGGGCAGCAGCATCCCCCCCACAAAGGTGAAGAAAATCATCCGATTGGCCCGAAAATTGAAACGTGCCAGGGCATAAGCTGCTAACGAAGATAAGAACAGCGTTAGCACCAGCGAAGGCAAAGTAATGATGAAGCTATTGGGCAAATACCGGTTAAGCCCGCCCCTTTCCCAGGCTATTTTGAAGTTTTCAAGCGTGATCGTTTCTGGCAACGAAATGAAACCATTAATGAGAATCTCGTCGTACGTGCGCAGAGATGTCAGTATGCCGGTGAAGATAGGAACCAGCCAAAGAAAGGCAAAAATGATCAGAATCAGGTACCCTAACGCACGCCAGGGAGATTTGAAATATCCTCGTGCAGCTTCCATTTTAGTACTCCAACTCGTCTTTCATAACACGCCACAGATACAGAATGATGAACCCCAAACTAATCATAAACAGGATCACCGCAATAGCCGCTCCGTACCCCATCTTATAATTGTTGAAGGATTCTATATACATAAAATTGGCCAGCACAGAAGATGCATTCGCTGGGCCGCCGCGCGTCATCACCGAGACAAGGTCAAACGCCCGCAACGAATCGATCACGCTGATGACCAGAACAATTACAGTGACCGGCGTAAGCAGCGGCAAAATAATGCGCCAAAACGATTGCCAGCCGTTTGCGCCATCCACGGTAGCAGCTTCCAGCAATTGGGGGTTAATGCTCTTTAACCCGGCCAGATACAACACCATTACATAGCCCACCTGCCGCCAAATAGCGACAATAATGATAGACCACAACACAATATCACGGTTGCTCAGCCAGCCTGGCCCTTTTTCAACCAGACCCGTTGACATCAGAAATGTGTTGACCAAGCCTCCTTTGGGATGGTACATCCACCCCCAGATCAACCCGCTGACCACCATCGCCAGCACCATAGGCATATAAAAAGTCATTTTGAAAAATTTCTCGCCGGGAATAGCCGTATTGAGCATCATTGCCAACCCCAGGCCGAGAATTACGGGTACGGTGATGAAAGCGCCCAACCACTTCAAGTTATTTGTCAGGGAAATATAGAACACTTTATCGTCGAAGAGCTTGATATAGTTTTTGAAGCCAATAAATTCAGGTGTTGTCAGGCCATCCCAATTAGTGAGACTCAAGTAAAAAGTATAAATCATGGGAGCAATTACCCAGACAATATAGATAATTACAGGAACGATCAGGAATAAATAAGGGATAATATCACGCTTGGTACGTGGCATGGGACGACTCATCAAAAAGAAAGCAGGTTCGTGGCGGTTTCCCGCCACGAACCTTGATAGTACTTCTATTCTTCTGCGAAGATTTCTTGGCGAGCTGCTTCGAGATCGGCAAGTAGCGTGTCGATGCTATCGGGATCATCCCAGAAGGCTATAAAGGCATTCATACCTTCATCAGCCATCTCAGGAGTGGTGTCGCGGTCATAGAACTGGGCAACGAAGTCTGCGCCGTCGATGAGTTCCATGCCCTTCTGCTGTGTTTCGGTGAACAACGAACGGTCTACGCCACTGTTCGTGGGCAGACGGCCCAGTTCCTCGGCATTATATGTCTGCACTTCCACGCTGCCCAGATAAGCAAGGAGCAGTTTAGCGGTATCAGGATTGGTCGCATTGGCAGCCAGGAAATAGCCATCGGTCGGTGCGTCTTCCCCAATCGGCATACTCGGGTCGATGATGGGGAAGCGGAAGAAGTCGATGTCGGCTTCAATTTCATCAGGCAAACTGTCGCGAATGAAGTCACCCATCAGATACATGGCGGCTTCACCGGCGATCATCGGCTCAAGCGCTTCAGACCAGGAATAAGCTGCCGCATCCTCGAGGAAGTAGCCGTTGTCAAGTAGTACGCGCCAGTATTCGAAGACCTTAGCAACCCGCGCATCGTCGTAGCTTTCCTCGCCCAGCATCAGGTTGATGTGGAACTCAGGGCCGTTGATGCGCATGTTCAGGTAATCGAACCAGGCCGCGGCGGTCCAACGGTATTTTGTGCCGATGGCAATCGGTATGTAGTCGTTTTCTTTCAGGGTTTCATTGACGGCCAGGAATTCTTCCCAGGTTGTCGGGGGTTCCAAGCCAAGTTCTTCAAAGATAGAGACACGATAGTAAACCGCCCACCAGTACCAGGAGGTCGGTAGGAAGTACTGTTTGCCGTCAACTGTGCTCAGGGCCTGGAAGCCCTTGGGGTAGCTCTCGTTCCAGCCTTCGCTCTCCCAAACATCGCTGATGTCCATAATCTGGTCATTATCGATGAAGAAACGGGCGCGGTTGCCAGCAAACCAAGTGAGAACGTCTGGGGGAGTAGAAGCGGTCAAGTAGGCACGGATGGCTGTTTTGAAATCTTCGTGGGCCACAATGCTGTGGATGACCTCGATATCAGGATTCGCCTCCATGAAGTTCTTGACGATCTCTTCGTCCGCAGCACGGGGATCGGGATCACCATGCATGGAGTTGTAGATAACGATTTGTTTTTCTACAAGAACTTCCGTTTCAACCTCAACTTCTTTTTCGACAACCACGGTCTCGACGATTGATTCGCCTTCTTTTTCGACAACCACGGTCTCGATAACGGTCTCGACAACGGTGACTGTCTCAGGCTTGCAGGCAGTCAGGCTCATCGTCAGCACTGTCAGCAGGCCAAGTGTAATCCAAAACGATTTGCGGGTCATAAAATCTTTCTCCTCTTGCGTAGATAGTTGATAGGATAAAGTTGCGGGATTTTCGGTTTTAGCACTTTGTGGAATTGCACCTCCTATGACGATATTATTGGCCCGGTGGATTGACGCTGAATAAGCTGGGCCTGAAGCAATAAGTGTTTTGAAGAAACCTGTCGTTTTTCCAGTGTGTCGATAAGCAAGCGCGCGGCTTCTCGACCGATGGAAAGCGGATCTTGGCGCATGGTTGTCAGGGGGGGATCGAAATAAGACGATAAAGGCATATCGTCTACCCCCATGACGGATAACTCATCCGGAACAGTAATGCCCTTTTCCCGGGCAGCACGCAGCATGCCGATAGCCATGCGGTCATTTTGGGCGAAGATAGCTGTGGGAGAAGAAGGAAGCTCAAATAATTCTTGGAGAGCCTGGTATCCCGAGGTGGCAGTCCAGTACCCTGGGATGACCAAGCTGGGGTCTGGGTTGATACTGTTATCCTGGAGGGCTTGCTCGTATCCAGAGCAGCGATCCTGAGAACAATCCTCTGCCATAGGGCCGTTGATCATCGCAATGCGGCGATGCCCTAGTTCGATCAGATATTGGGTAGCCTGGCGCGCCACGCTGATGTCATCTAAGGCCACCGAGCTGACCGTATATCTCTGGCGCGGGCGGGCGCCGACGAACACTGTCGGCGCCGCAGGGGGCAGTAAATTATGGCGTCCGTCGGCGTAGGGATTGATCACAAACAACCCTTCGGCTCTCCGGCTGGTGAACAACTCCTCGATCAACTGCGAAAACTCCTCCTCCGTCGGCGCGGAAGAGGAGACTAAGTAATACCCGTGCTTGCGCACTTCTGCCTCAGCACCTTCGATGATGCTGGCAAAGGTGAAATCGGTCAGGTTGGGGGAGAGGCAGGCTAACGTGCAAGTACGCCCGCGGGCCATCGATCGGGCGATGGCGTTTGGATGATACCCAAGTTCTTCGATAGCGGCTTCGACCAGGGCGCGCGTTTCCGGGTTGACACGCTCGTTGTTGTTGATCACGCGCGAGACGGTTTGATGGGATACCCCTGCAAGAGCGGCTACATCTCGGATGGTTGATCGGGAATGGGACAAAAGGTACACCTCTATTCGTTGAAAAATCCAGTCGTGTTACCGGTCACGTGACCGGTAACATTCATCTTAACAAAATTATCTCCCCGAGTCAAGCGCAGTGTGATAATTTTAGGACATTTCTACTTTGCATTGACAGCGCAATGTGATAATTGAGTCTGTTTCAGTTTATTAGGTGAGAGGGAAGGATCAGTTGGCGCTGCCTGTGCTGGCAACTTATCTCATTCATGGCGATTCTCAACCAACCCAGATAGGCGAAGGGTACAAAAACCTCGTACCAACATTTTAGACGGAAAAACCCAGTTATCTCCATCTCTGCTAGAATATGAACCACCTTACCAATTGGAGGAAATGAATGGGTTGGTTCATCCTGACGAGCATCTTTTCAACTTTGTT
>JADHXE010000144.1 GCA_016783125.1 Anaerolineales bacterium | reverse complement strand
GTAATCTACGGTCTTGAATTTTCGGGGCGTTGCCATGACAATCTCCCGTTTTCGTTTCATTGTAGTTTGAAAGTGTATCATGGCTTTTTATCACTTTCTATCCATTCAGCAACTCGGACTTCTCCGACAAGCTGCTAGCGTTAATATATCGCCATGCTGGAGTGTATGCTCTGCATGGGCGGTGATCTTCTTGCCATTGAGACGAGTGCCGTTTGCTGATCCCAAATCTTTGGCGGTGACTTGGGTGCCCTTCACAGCCAGATTGGCATGTAATCGGGAGACCCCAGCTTCATAGGCATCAAATGGACTCAGGTCGATATCGGGCACAACCATTTGCCCTTCCGTTGAGCGGCCTATAGTGAGTTCTCTATCTCCTTTTACGAAGATAGTTTCATCTACATCGATAAGGTAAATAGCTACGTTGCTTTCTTCCACATCCGGGGGAGGAGAGGGGAAAGGAGGCGCGGTCGTTGATGATATCTCCTGCACCTTTTTGATCTCTGATGATTTTATGGTTGCTGTTGTATCAGATGTTTCAAATATCTGCGCGCCGCACTGACTACAAAAGAGCGCCCCTTCAAATTCTTGGTGTTTGCATTGAGGACACGAAATCATGACTCATTATCCTGGTTATTTCCTTCGGGTAATAGCAAAGCTCGCGTGCCGTACTTGATGCGTTTCTTGCCCTCTTCGCTCAAATTTCGACCATTTTTTATGTGCTCAGCTTCGGTCGATACTGTCTGTGCTAACTCTGGTTCGCCCTGGGCGAGAAGGTGAGTGGCTACATTTTTTAATCGGGTGCTCGCATCGGCAAACTCGCCTTTTGAAATCTCTTCCTGGGCCTTTTCTTGCATTCGATATAACGTCAGCTTCGAAAGCGCTTTTGAAATATGTGGTGAGGGTGTATCAGGTTGCGCGTCTGCATAAACTGGGCGGAAAAGCGTTATCGGAATTCGATAAGAGGCAGACTTGGATGGAATCTCAAAACTAAATTGACCGTCGATCAATAGAGCCTGTTGAACTTCTGGAGGGATTGGGTCAATAACCAATTCGAGCAGGATTCGTTGGCGATTGCCTTTCGAGAGAGATCCCAGCTTGATGGGTGGTTCAAGGGGTAATACCCCGATTTCGGGTTTTAGCCTGAAGGCATAGTTTAGGCTAACGCCCGGCCCAGGCTCAAAATCAAGACTCATCCGCTCAGCGTAAGCCTTCCGCAGCCTTTTGAGCTTCTGGGTGAGTAAATCGCGTATGTCTTTTGGTTCATGGATGTATAGACAATCTCCGCCAGTGCGAATTGCCAGGTCGTCGAGCAGGGTATCGTTCCACTTGCCTCCAATTCCCAAACTGCTCAGCCCGATATCCTTTTGGGCAGCCTCGTCTGCGAGGCGTTGGCAAGCTATCTCATCTCCGTATGTGTGGCCATCTGTAATCAGGATTATATGGTTGGTGTTGGATGGTCGATAGTTCCTGAGAACCTCGTTGAAGCCGGCCTCTAGCCCTTTGAAAATTTCTGTGCCGCCGCTGGCGTGTAATGCGTGGATACGCCCCTCGGCTTTACGAATGTTGATATGGGCACCTGCCGGTAAGGCGATATCAGCCCTGTCGTCGAAGGCGATGATGGATATAGTATCCTTTGACCGCAATTGGCGAATGAGTTCTATGGCTGTTGCTTTGACGATGTTAAGGCGCGCCCCTCTCATCGATGTTGATGTATCCAGTACCAGGGTCACATTGAGTGGCGGGGGAGACTCATCTTTGTGCGCCGGGTCTGGCAGGATCTCCATCTCTATGGATGCGTATAAAAGTTGCTGTTCAGTCGAGTGTTGGAGGCCCGAGCGGCTGTATTGGATGTCAATACGAACCGGTTGGGTTGTTTTTTGGGATTGGGGGATATTCTGGTCATAGGCGGTCCGGCGGTCGGGATCCATCAGAATCTCATAGGCTTCCTTGACGTTAATGAAATGCTCTGTAGCGCCGGCCTCTATGTTTACGTCAGGATGCAGGCGTCTTGCCGCCTTACGGTATGCTCTTTGGATTTCGTCTAGAGAAGCATTTTCGGAAATCCCCAGACGCTCGTAGAGGTTGGTTCCGCTTAAAATGCTACTCATTATCAGGCAGGCGCACCAAAATAGCGGTGATATTATCAGGCCCACCGGCCCGGTTGGCGGCATCGACCATTTCTTGGCAGGCTTCGGGCAGAGTGTCGGAATTCTTAATTGCCAAACCTAACTCCTTTTCTGGAACAACTCCCCATAGTCCATCAGAACAAATCAGCAGATAACCAGATTCAGGTGTGGGAGCAGTAATAATCTCCGGTTCGAAGGGTTCCCCCTGACCCAAGGCGCGGTAGAGCACATTACGTTGAGGATGGATGGCGGCTTCCTCTGGAGTCAGTTGACCAAGTTCCTCCAATCGTTTGACTAGAGAGTGATCTCGAGTGAGTGGTTTTAGGGCACCATTGAGATTGACGGAGTAGACCCGGCTATCGCCAACATGGGCAATTGCCATTTGTTTATCCATGATAACCACGGTAGTTAGGGTTGTGCCGCCGCCGGGCGCGTAAGCCAGAATAGCGTTATGGGCCTCATTGACACCATTATGGAGGATCTCCCTCAAAGGTTCTTCAGGAGGTTGGGAGTCAACCCTAAAGAGATTGCTATATAGTTGATCGATCACATGCTCAACCATTGTCAGCGTCGCGATCTCGCTGGCAACTTCTCCATGCTGGTGGCCTCCCATACCATCGGCAACAATATAAAGCCCGAATGGGGACTGGGCTCCGTTGCTGGCTAGCATCGTTGTCATTGAAAATAATGAGTCTTCATTATGCTCACGCTGGTGCCCCATGGACTGAGCACAACTCGCTAACAACTGAGGCGGCTCCAACCCTAGTCTGCCCTCTGGCTGATCTGAACCGATGATCGTCGGTTGTGGCGATAGGGGTTTTGTGATCTCTTGAGAGCTGAATACCCTTTCCGTTGGAACAGTGGGGGTATCCATAATCTCAACCGTTGTCTTCGTTTTGGCCTTATCGCGCTTTCCAAATAACTTCTTCAAATAGTCTGCCACGAATGATAAACTCCTCTTGATAGTTTTTACCTACTTAGCCATCAAAGGTAATCTCGAAAAAATAGAGTGCGCAGGGGGCGCAGCCCCCTGCGCACTCTATTTTTTCGGGTAATCCATTCCACGACTGAACTCTATGCGGGTAATGCATAAAGCCGATGATCCATTGACCCGATATATATAATATCATCATGGATGACAGGCGTGCTGATAATCGCTGCTCCGGACGTATACTTCCAGCGCAAGAAGCCCGTTTTGGCATCCAGGCAGTAAAGACTGCCATCCGCGCTTCCGCAGTAGAGGGCGTCTTTATAAATCACCGGAGAACTGGAAACCTGGTGATCTGTTTTGAATCTCCAAACTTCTTTGCTGGTTTTCAGGTTTATACAATAAATATGTCCATCGGCAGAGCCGATGCAAGCATATTGATCAGTTAGCCAGGGTGTCGAGATTGTCCCACGATCCATACGGAAGCGCCAGAGTGTCCAACCAGTTTTTGCATCGATGGCGTATAGCATCCCATCCACGGAGCCGAAGTACACAACACCATCCTGGATGCGCGGAGAGGAGGTTACAGCGCGTTTGGCATTGACACGCCAGCGGACTTTGCCGCCGAACTCAGCGCAGAAAATGTCGCCATTCTCGGAACCGAAGTAAACTACATCGTCTGCAACATAGGGGGATGAACGGATTGGAGATCCCCCGTTGATTTTGACCGCACGACGCCCCGAGGCGGCATTGATCACATGGACATGGCCATCATCAGAGCCGATGAAAATATGCCTGTCTCTAATGATGGGCGACGAGCGTATTGGGCCTTCGGTTTGGTAAGTCCATACCACGCGGCCTGTTGGGGCAGATACTGCATACACCCGCTGATCTTCACAGCCAAAATATATTGTTCTGGCATGATAGGCCGGGGTGCTGACAATACCACCTTCACAGGCATATTTCCAGGAAAATTCACCTGATGCAGCGTTGAGGGCATAAAGATTGTTATCGTATGCGCCTACATAGATCAAACCATCATGATAGGCTGCTGAACCGCGGATTTCATCTTCGCATTCGAATGACCACAATGGTTGAACTTCGTAATCTTGAGGAATGGCGGCAGTGCCTGGCTTGGAATAGGCAATCCCCCCTTTACGTGCGATCAGTATCAATAAATCCTTCATTAAACTAGCTTCTTTGAAGCGATCAGCAGAATTGTATTGTAAAGCGCTATCGACAACATTCTCTAGTTCTATAGGCACTTCTGGGTTCAGTTGTCTGATAGGGCGTTCGGAAAATGTGAAGGGTGCTTCATCTCTTGGGTCAATCCCCGTCAACAGGTGGTGCAAGGTAGCTCCCAGGGCATAAATATCGACTTGGGGGGATGCTTCGCCGCGGTATTGCTCTGGGGGTGAGTAACCCTCCGTGCCGATCATAGTGCCCTTTTGTCCGGCCTCAAACTCTTTGGCAATCCCAAAATCTACCAAGATAATGTTGTTCTCTGGCGTGATCATGATGTTGGCAGGCTTCATGTCACGGAATACGATTGGTTCAGGTTTGTGAGAATGCAGGTAATGGAGTACATCACAGAGATGGATCGCCCAGACCACAACTTGCTGTACTGACAGTAAACCCTCGGTTGAATCTAGAATGCTCTCGAGGTTCTGCCCCTGGATATATTGCATCACCAGATATGAACGCTTTCCAATGGTGAAATAATCGTGAATCTTTGGGATCGAGGCGTGATTCACTGTTGCCAGCAAATTCGCCTCGCGCTCGAAGTTGATGACCAATGTTTCCCGGATGGCGTCATCGCGCACCTGGGCGACGATCTCCTTTACAGCCACGTACTTGGTCGCTGAGAAACGAGTATCGCGGGCCAGATAGACCGCGCCCATACCCCCGATACCTAACACTCTCTCAATCCGATAGCGCTCTTCTAAAATAGTGCCAGATTGGAGTTGTTGATCGTTGGTCTGGTTCCCGTTTGGATGCAAGTTGCGGGTGATGGGTTGATCTTCCAGGGGATGCCTCCTGCGGCCGGATAACGATAGCGTAATTATAGCCAGCAATGCAGGGAATTGCAAACCTAAGTTCCTGTCTGGCTGAGTAGTTGCCTCACCGATTATAATAAGGGTGTATTTCAAATGAGTTGATGCGCCGAACGCAGGTGTCTGTATTCCGTATTGCGTATTCCGTAATGCTTCCCTAAATACGCAATACGCAATAAGTAATACGCAGCGAGGTATTCAACTGAAATGAAACACACCCTTATTATTTGAGCATGTGTGCTGCTTTTCGTGAAAGTAGGGTAAAAGAATGACGGATTTTGAAATCTATCGCTCACCTTATTCCTGGCGTTACGCCTCCTCGGAAATGCGCAAAATTTGGAGCGAAGCCCACAAGCGACGTTTGTGGCGTAATATCTGGGTAACCCTCGCCGAGGTGCAATCCGAGTTTGGATTAGCGCAGCCAGATCAGGCGGCTGACTTGCGCGCCCATATGGATGATATCGATGTGAGGCGTTCCCTGGAAATCGAAGCCCAAATTCACCATGATCTGATGGCGGAGGTCAAAACCTTTGCGGAGCAATGTCCTCGAGGTGGGGGGATTATTCACCTGGGAGCAACATCGGTGGATGTCAAAGATAATGCCACCGCGCTCCAATTGCGGGAGGCTCTGGACTTAATTTTGGGTGAGTGCCGGCACCTGTTGGGAATCCTGTCTCCGATGATGCGCGACTTAGCCGAAATCCCGGTGATGGCCTACACTCACTTGCAGCCCGCCGAACCGACAACTTTAGGATACCGTCTGGCACAATATGCTCAAGACCTGCTTGCCGATTGGGAGAACCTGCGCCGTGTCCGCCGTGAATTGCGCGGCAAAGGCTTCAAAGGCGCTGTGGGAACATCAGCCTCATACGGGGAGCTCCTGGGGCTTGAGAACTTGACTAAATTCGAAGCCCTTCTCTCTGAGAAATTGGATCTTCTCTTTTATCCTGTCACAACCCAAACTTACCCTCGTAAACAGGAATACGAAATACTGTCGGTATTGGCTGGCTTGGGGGCCTCGTTATATAAGTTTGCCTTCGATCTACGCATCCTACAATCTCCACCCATCGGAGAGTTGGCCGAACCCTTTAGCAGGGTGCAGGTCGGCTCTTCAGCGATGCCCTTCAAACGCAACCCCATTCGTTCAGAGAAAATCGACTCCCTGGCCCGCATGTTGGCCCAATTCCCGCGCCTGGCCTGGGATAACGCGGCCCACTCTCTCTTGGAGCGCACCCTGGATGACAGCGCCAACCGCCGCACCATGCTGCCCGAAGCCTTCTTGATTGCCGACGAACTGCTGCGTGTAGCCACTGCCACATTGAAAGGTCTCCAAATGAATGAGAAAGCCATGGCGCACAATATGTCGGTCTACGGACCCTTTGCGGCTACGGAGAGGCTGCTCAATGCCCTCGGCAAAGCCGGCGCCGACCGCCAGCAGATGCACGAACGCTTGCGGGAACATACCCTCCAGGCTTGGGAAGCCACCCGCGCAGAACAGCCAAATCCCCTGGCAGAACTGATCGCTGCTGACCCGAAATTCCTCGAATATCTCACGGTTGACGAGTTGGATTCTCTGATGGATGCCAGCGCCTATGTTGGGGATGCGCCGCGGAGGGCGCAAGATTTCGCCCAGGTGATTCTTGATAAGATCGGAGATGGAGCATTAGTACCATAACAGTGAAAAGTTTGCACAAAAAGCAAGAAAACATAACCACGAAGATCACGACGCTCGCTTTGCGCACCTACGGTGTGCGCGCCTTCGGCGTGCGGGCCTACGGCCGAAACACATGCGAAGCACGCCTGCGGCGAGGACATAAAGGTTTTGGATTTTATTCTTTGTGTTCCTTTGTGGTGAAAGTTTTTTCCTGTTTGGTTCCGGCTCGTCCGGGTTAGGGTGACTACTAAGTCAGACCGGGGAGCAGTTAGTAACTGTCCAAAAATAACTTGTTCGTAGTGCGGGCTTCAGCACGCTTGCCACGGGCACGCCTGGCCGTAGGCCCGCATAACGCGGCGAAGCGAGCACTACAAACAGGGAAGTTATTTTTGGACGCTCACTTACGCATTAGGCAGCTAATTGGTTTTGCTGATCATCGCCAAAAAGGCTTCCACCACCCGCGGGTCAAAGTGCACCCTGGATTGCTCCTGAATGTAGGCCAGCACCTTTTCTTCTGACCAGGCATCCCGGTAAGGGCGGTCGGAACGTAGGGCATCCCACACATCTATGATGGCGAAGATGCGCGCCGGGAGGGAGATTTGCTCTCCTTTCAATCTGCGCGGATACCCGCTGCCATCCCATTTCTCGTGATGACTGTAGGGGATGTCCAGGGCGGGACGCAGGTATTCGATCGACGAAAGCCACTCGAAAGCATACACGGGATGTTTGCGCATAATTTGCCATTCTTCGTCCGTGAGCGCTCCGGGTTTTTGCAGAATACTGTCGGGGATCCCCATCTTGCCGATATCGTGCAGCAACGCGCCGCGGCGGATATGAACCAGTTTTTTCCCGCTGACCTTCATCTGACTCGCCATCTGCATGGTCAGGTCCACCACCCTGCGGCTGTGCCCTTCGGTTTCCATATCTTTCAGCTCTAAGGCTTTTGCCCAACCCTCCAGGGTGGAGTCGTAGGCCAGGGCCAGCTCGAGGCTGGAACGCTGCAAATCGGTGAACATACTGGCGTTGTCGATGGCGATAGCGGCCTGTCCGGCTAACGCGTTCAAAAACATCAGCCACTCATCATCCGCTGAAAGCGGGGCGCGATGGAAGATTTCCAGTACACCTTTGAGCACGCCTTTGGCGATCAGCGGAATGCCGTAATAGGCGACGAATGCTTCCCCGGATAGATCGGGGGATGCCAGGAATACTTCTTCCTCTTCCTGCAGATCAGGAATGTGCTTTATCTCTCGCTGCAGCGCAACCTGCCCGGCGAGACCCTGCCCCAGACGCAAGTGGGTGTGTTTCAGGGCAGAAGTTCTGAAGCCCTTTCTACCGACGCACTCCAGGGTCTGCAGGAACGAATCAAACAGCAGAACGTCAGCCGCGTCCACCTCCAAGTGTGTCAGCGCTTGCTCCAAGAACACACCAATGGTCAAGTTGATGTCAACGCTGGCCGAGATGGTCCTATCGATGGCATGCAGAGCTTCCAGAAAAGCCAACTGACGCTGGATTTGCTCCTGCGCCCGTTTGCGCTCGGTGATGTCTGAAAAAATTGCAACAAAAAATTCAGGCTTGTTTTTTTCATCGGAAAGCAAAGAACAAATTAAATCTACCGGAACGATTTGCTTGTCTTTCTTGACAACGGTCATTTCACCTTGCCATTGTCTTTTTTCAAGCAAGGCAGGAACTACTTCTTTTGCCAGCTTTATGGCACCTTTCTTATGAGTAAAACGAAACATGGACTTGCCAATTACCTCATCTTCTACAAATCCACTGAAAGCGTAATAGCTTGGATTGACATATAGAACTGTACCCTTGATATTTGTAATGATGACAGATTGACTTGTCGTTTCGATAATTTTGTTAAATTTTCGATTTTGTTCCTCCGCCTGCACCCGCTGCTGCTCCAACTCCATGCTGTACAGGGCAAAAGCCACGTCACCGGCGACTTCCCGGAGCAAGCCGTGTTCGCCTTCGTACAGGACAAGATCGCCAGGGATGGAGACAGCCAACAGGCCGTAGATTTTCTCACCGTGCTCCAGGCGAATGGCCATCACCCCATTGTCACCGTGGTATTCCGCCAGAGTACAACCGGTGCAGGTCGAGAGCGGGTACTCGATCGTCACCACGCCCGGCTTCGCCAGTGCCCTTCGACCGCATTCGAACAACTCGCCGCGCTTCAATTGCGCGGCCCGGGATGGGAAAGCCTCGCTCAATCCGGACTCGGCCGCGGTCACGAGTCCACCGGATTCGTCCAATAGAGTGATCCAGGCAGTGTAGTAGCCGCGCGTCTCGATCAGGTTATCACAAGCGCCTTGCAACAAATGGTCGCGGTCTTTTTCCCTGACGATGAGTTGGTTGACGTTGCGGATGGCGCGCAGCACCGCGTTGAGATGTTCTATCCTCTTCTCTGTCAGCCCCCGCTCGACAATCATCTGGTTGAATGCGCGGGTCAGGTTAGCCACTTCCCGCCCGCCGCTGCGGTAATCTAGCTCTCGATCCATTCGCCTGTCGCCAAAAGCCCGCAAGGATTCCGACAGTTGCTCAAGCGGGCGAGTGATGCGTTGACTCAGGAGAATCCCGAACAATATCATCGGCAGCGTGACGAGCAGGGTGGCGGCGATGATTTGATTTCGGTTTCGCTCGATCTGAGCGTGTAAATAGCTCTCATCCAGGCCAATATACAAGTGGGCTTCCATGCCGTCGATGAGCGGATACCCCACCAGCAGCCCTGATCCTTCTTGTGTGATGTACCTCTCCAGGGAGGGGGTGTCAGCGCGGATTAGGTCATGTCCATCGGGCAGCAAAGCCCTGGGAAACCCCTCCTCGAACGAGTGCGCAAAGACCTCTTCATCGAACCCGGTAACGTAGGCAAACTCCATGTCCTCCGTGCGCTGGATGATCTCCAGCAGGGCCTGGCGAGCAGCGACGATCTCCCCGTCGATCACGTTGAGGGTGATGTGCTCCGCCAGCGTCTGGGCAATAACCACGCCTCTCTTATCCAACTCTTGTTCGAGGGCCACGTGCATGACGTTATCCACCAGCAGCGCACACGCGCCTGCGATGACCACGGCGAACGCAGCAATCAACAGGGTCAATTTGATGTGGAGTTTCATGGCTCTACCTTATTTCTCTTCGGGGAAGTAGCCCAACTTTATCGCCCATTCCCTGAGTTTGGCGTAATCTTCGTCCCTGGCCTCGACGAAGCCATTGGGCATCTCGGTCTTATCCCAATGGTAGAGAGCGGCTGCTTCGCGGCCCAGCGGGTCGAAATCCAGCAGTGCCTGCAGTACTTTGTCCAGAACTTCAGGCGGTACGTCTTTGTTGGCAGCGATGCCGCTGGAGGGATAATACCGAGAAGTGTGGATGATGCGCAGCAAACCGGCCTCTGCCAGTTCCTCTCCCATCGTGTCTTGCATCCCGCAGGCGTCAAAACGACCCGCGGTCACGGCGTTGGCGCAGTTGTGATGGGAACCGGTGTATGCGTAAGCGGCCAGATCATCCAGGGTCAAACCATACTCCACCAGGATAATCCTGGGGATCAGGTGGCCCTGGGTGGAAGTAACGCTGCCGAAAGCGAAGCGCACCCCGCCCAGATCTTCGATGGTTTCAATGGGGCTGTCGGGCGCCACGACGATGACCGATTGGTATTCCGCCTGGCCCAGGCTGTTTAGCCCGCGCGCCAGCGGGATGACGCCATATTGGGCGTGGGCCTGGATATACGAGACCGCTCCAATGGCGGCGAACTGCACTACGCCAGTGCCCAGGTCGTCCACGATCTGCCCATCCTTTGGTGTGAAGCGGAGTTCGAATGTGTAGCCGGTGGTCTCTTCCAGGTATTGCAGAAAGGGCAGATATTGCCTGGCGTCTTCCTGGGGGTTGGCGCGCAGGTCGAAACCAAAATAAAACACATCAGTATCAGCCAGCTCTGCACCTGCATGTAATTCAACATCGTTTACTGTATCACCAAGGTCGATTTCTACGTAATCTCCTCCTGACAGGCAGCCGGTTAAGAGAACCATAACCAGGGTGAGAAAAACAACGCACTGGGTGAGTTGTGATTTTGGCTTGTTTCGATCGTTCATGCTATCTCCTGCCGGTGCGCTCACTCGCGCTGTCATTTGTAGCTGTCTCATGCATAGGGCGGGTATCCTTACCCGCCGATACTGTATGTCGACGCGCCTTGCGTACCCTGCGAGTATGACGCGCCGAAAGCGGGTAGTGTGATCCAATTATCCTGGAGTGTCAACTCGATTATACCAGTTGGTTTTGCGCAATTCTTCCCCTAAAAATTACTCCCACTGATTGAACTATCCCCAGGGTGAATCCTAAGGTAAAATCTATTTGACCATATAATATAAATCCGATGGTAGCAAAGATAGCGATAGGGAGTTGGATGGCTTGGCTGATGCCAACCACAGCTAAAGGCATAAACCGCAAAAAAAAGCAAGGTGGGCACAAGTAAAAATAGTACACGGATTTGACGGACGCTATGCGTGCCTTTGGCAAACACGGATGAAAACATAGAAAAAAATCCGTGATTGGGGTCTACACCCCGTACTCAAGGAGTAAAATAATCCTAAAAGAGTACTGGAGGTGTGCCCATGAAAGCGAGAACGTCCACCGACCGACTTCAAGAGAAGACTCCGAAGAAGTTGGTGACCAATCATTTACGG
>JADHXE010000143.1 GCA_016783125.1 Anaerolineales bacterium | reverse complement strand
CCATCGCTGTATCGGCTCGTTTGTTAAAGTTCTGGTATAGTTGTAATCGGAACTGTTGGCATTCTTTTTTGTATTTTTCCATACTCAATGAATGCCACAGTTCCTATCTTTTTGTCAATCTTTGTCTAAAGTCCAATTTCTACAAAGTATGGGAGTGCGTAATCCTCTGCGCTTACCTCAGGCGTAATTTGAATCCCAAAACTAAATACAAGGGAAAAGAAAAACCCCAGGATTAGTAGGCGCTGAATACGGTTTTGCATGGTCAAAGCCTGCCTCCACGACTATAATGTGTCATATTCCAGCACAATTGTACCAAAAATCTCAAGGAGTGTTTAGTAGAGGTTGTTCAGTCAATTCAAGAATCAACTGCATCTGTTCGGGATTGTTGGGATATGGGAACGAGACAAAGGTTCCTTCAACAACGATAGAAGCACCCACAACAAAAGCTTCGGGCGCCTCGTCAAACCAAACTGCCTGTTCTGGATATCGACCGCTATCCACCGACATTCCAAGATTGCAGCCATCCCCCATCAGGTCAGCGTACCAGACATTAGGCATTGTGTTATCGACAAAGGCAATCATCCCCGCAACTTTGGCAGTCTTCCCAACATCATCCAGCGTGAAATCGCACGGGGAACTGGCATCGCTGACATCTACAGGCGCGGAACCCGCTTCTGAGATATCCCACACCTTGAAGTTGTCAAAGTGCACCCGAAGCGGGATGTCAGCAAGATTTTCTACGCCCAGTCCAATCTGGCCTATGCTTGAGGATTCATCATAAACAAACCAGAGCGGCTCTCCGTTCATGTATATTGCAATCTGTGGGCCTTGAGCGATAATGGTCAGGCGGTTTGTACTAAATCCCTGCTCGAAGATAGGAGCAGTCACTTCATATTCCAACAAGTCTATATAGACATTACTGACCTCTTTACCCAGGTTGAATAGGCCATCAGGGTTGAAGGCCACACCGTAACCGGCGCTGACAGGCTGTTCGATAGTGCGTGGAAATTCGCGAAAGCTTACGCCCCAAAAACCCCAATCGCCAGAGACAAACCGGGCATCTACCTCCAGGACGAAATCGGAGAACCTGGGCGCACGTTCTGACGTGGTGCCAGCATTTCTTCCTACTACTGAGATGAAGCCAGCATCGTCTTCATAGCCCCATTCATCTCCATCAGCATTTGACCCGATGAGCCACCCGCTCTCCGGATCGCTGAAGTCATCTTCGTAGTCTGGCGGCCGGTCAGCGATGGCAGCCAGGATAGGCTCGGCGAAGGCGCGGGCTTCATCAGCTGGATTCTCAAACGTGGTTGTCGTTTCTTCGGTCGCTCCCCCAAAGATTCCCTGATTAAACCAGATTAAAATCGTTTCCGTCGTCGCCTCAACGATATCCAACCAGCCATCACCGTTCAAATCGAGCAAAACCACATCGGTGCTAATTGTAAGATTAGCTTGGTGTTCAATCGTGGAGAAATTACCCAATCCATCATTCAAGTAGATGGTGTTCGATTTCGGTTCTCCAGCATCGATTTTCCCATTGACCACATAAGCATCTAAGTCGCCATCATTGTCCAGGTCACCGAGAGCGGCTGCGTTACTGGTCAGCTGGTCAAGCCGCTGGCCGCTATCCACAAAAGCCCCTGCTCCATTATTCAGCCAGACTGTATTAGGCTGATCTTCCAAATTGGCAACAAAGGCATCTAAATCACCATCATCATCTAAATCGCCTAACGCCACGGCATTGCTGGCCGAATTGCCCAAACGCTGGCCGCTATCGATGAAGGAACCGTTTCCTTGATTCATATAAACGAAATTAGCGCCCCCATCATAATTAGCGACAAAGGCATCCAAATCACCATCACCATCGAGATCGCCCAGAGCAATACCGACACTATCCGCACCGTGGTATTCGCCGTCGGAGAGAGAAAATGCGCCGCCGCCATCATTCATCCAGACATAGTTGCTACCCCCGGCCGCCATCCATATATCCAGATCGCCATCCCCATCCAAATCACCTGTGGCAGAACCAAATGCCTCACTCACTCCAATATCTGATGTCAAAGTGTGAGATTTTTCGTAAACGCCAAGACCATTGTTAGATAGAAGATAACTTGCCCCCGCCCAATTGGTTATAAACAGATCCAAATCTCCATCGCCATCATAATCTCCAGGGGAGACGATATATGTATCGTCTTCTTGAGATATTTCGAAACCCGGGATAAATAAGCTGTCTCCGGTATTTATCCAGACCGCATTGTTCGTACCAGTATTTCCAGTGATGATATCCATATCACCATCATTATCGATATCTCCCGCGGCGATGGCGCGCGTGTATCTCTCTCCCAGGCGTTGGCCGCTATCCGTGAAGAGATCGTTTGCCTGAGCTGATTCGAGAACCTCAAGGGAGAAATTGTCGAAATAGGTGATTTCTTCAAATTCATGGCCTCCAAATGAGAACTCCCCAGCCTCGATTGGCTCGCCACCATCGTCCGCGAAATCGAGCATCACATCATCGTCCACCAATACGCGGATGTGGTTACCCATCATGTAAACCTGGACATGATGCCACTCTCCCGGGTTGATGTCTAGCGGCAAATCGAAGCTGTAGTTGATGGAATCAGCCTCACACATATGCTTGCTCAACCCGCCGCCCTCAGGGTAAATCTCAAGATAGTAGCTGGAACAATCATCCTGGCGGAAAAAGAATGCAGCCCCGTAATAGCCTTCGGTTGATGAAGGTTCTGTAAAGTTGAAATCAATATCGAATTTGAAATCTTCGAGAACAAATCCCTCCTCCGAGATTTGAATGGGTCCCGACCCGAGCAATGCACTGGATTCGCCCACATCCTCAATGTGCCAGGTTTCAAACGCTGAATCATTCCAAAAATCAGCGAAACCATTTTCAAAATCGTCAGCGTATGTCTTTTCGGTGACAATCACATCGCCCCCGGCTTGAGAAGAAGCACTACAAACGACGAGATCGTCATACCAGATCAAACCATAAGTGTTTTCAATCGCGATCGCGCCACCAGGGAGCGGATCAGCATCCTGGTAATCCAACTTCAATTGGTCATCAACATAAACCTTGATTTGACCATCAACCGAAGAAATCTTGATATCGTGCCATTCGGTTTGAGCGCCATACGACCCTGTGCCAAGAAGGGATTCGTCCGGGTCCTTGGTCAAATTAATTTGATCATCAACCGACAAATAATAGCGACCAGCTTCACTCATCCCAAAATTGATATGGGTGTTGTCAGGAGGCATACCCTTGCGCATACGCAAGCGAAACTCGATATCGTTTTGACTGAAACCTGTATAGTGCGCCAAGTTGTGCTCATGCCCTTGAATCACGTAATTCCCGGTTCCATCATCGACGATCGACCAGGGTTCAGTCTCCTCGCCGGCGGCATTCTGGAAATACCACCCATCTTGATATCCTGATTCAAAATCTTCATAAAACAACAGTGTTTCTCCAGGAGCACATAAACTCGTCGGCGAAACCACACCCTCAAGACCGCCTTCTCCGGGGATGACCTCATAAACTTTAAGATTATCAATCATCAGTTCGCTATCGCCAACCAGTTCAATCCACAGATCACCTCCATCTAAGGGATCAGTTGCATCGGTGTAATCCGCATATTTTTCCCCATCAATATAAAGCTGTACGCGATTGCCAATAAAGATGTACTGCAGCGTATGCCAGCCCTCCACAACAATATCTTTATCGCTTTTCTCTATGGTTTGCCGACTGCCGGCAACACATGTATCTTTCACAAGAGTGACTTCGTCGGGCGATATCAGCGTCCCATAACCTTGCATCGCATGCACGTTAGGTGGACAATCCGTGATCCTACCTATTACCCAAAAATAATGCGCCCCAAATTGATCTGGCTGAGAGAAACGAAAATCGAATTCGATAGCATAATTCTGCCAATTGGTACCACGAATTTCAGCAGTAATTGTTTCAGATATCGATAAATCCAATGGCGCAGATCGCAAGACACTACGGCCAGATTCCTGCTCCATACCCCATGCTGTAGGCCAAAAGGTCCAACGATTAGAAAGACTATCATCAAAATCTTCCTGGAATAAGATCGATCCCAGATCACCATCGGTAATAACAGCCGGTGTTTCTTCTTCCCCGCCAATCGTTGGCAATTTATATGTTGACCCAGGGCACCAGGGTGGGATCGGCCAGGGGCCTTCTGGCGGGCAAATGTCGAAGACCCACATCAAGATCAGTCCCAACAGAAGGACGCCGATGATACCCCCCAAAATGATGCCTGCTTTTTTGAGTGTCCTGGCGAGGGGGGCAGCCTCCCTGGGTGGGGGGGGAGTTTCAGGCTCTCTTAGGGCTGGTACGGTTACATCAGCGGCTTCCGCGTCCCTGGTGGGAGCCAGCAAAGAATTCTGCACGCGTTCCAGAGCGGTGATCATCTCCTCTGCTGTCTGGTAACGGTCATCTGCCGACTTGGCCGTGGCCTTCAAGATGATACGCTCCAAGGCCTCTGGGATGCCTGGGTTGGCCTCGCGCGGCATCGGCAAGGGTGCGGTCATATGTTTGATCACTACCGCCATAGGCGTGTCGGCGCGGAAGGGCACATCGCCGGTCAGCATCTCGTAGAGCATGATGCCCATAGAGTAGATATCTGTGCGATGATCAACGTCCGTCCCCTGGCCCTGTTCCGGCGACATATACATAGGTGTGCCCACGCCCACACCTGTGCCGGTCAGTTGCTGAGAAGCTTCGGCCATCTTAGCCAATCCAAAGTCGGCCAACACCGGCCAATCATTCTCTCCTAAGAGCACATTGCTGGGCTTGATATCGCGGTGCACGATGCCCCGTTGATGAGCATAGGCCAAGGCGCGCACAATCGGCAGCGCCAAACGGATGCCTTCTGCCGGTTCATACACCTGGCCCCGACCCTGTTTGAGCGTGCCGCCAGGCACGTACTGCATGGCAATATAGGTAATGTCGCCCTCTTCGCCATAGCTGTAGATCGGCATAATGCTGGGATGGTTGAGCTGCGCCACCGCCTTGGCTTCTCGCCTGAAACGATTCATGAAGTTAGGATCGCGGGCGAAGAACTGCGGCAATACCTTGATGGCTACATAACGGTCTAAAGCAGGTTCATAAGCTTTGTAGACAGTGGCCATCCCACCCTGGCCCAGGCGTTCCGTCAACTGGTAAGCTCCCAAGGTATGGCCCACCAGAACGTCTTCCATGCCCAGGATGGTATCCTGCCCACCAGCTTGCGAGCCTCGGCGTGTCTCTTGAATTCCGTTGAGCAACTCGGCCGCGCTTTGCATACGACGGGCTGGATCGACTTGCAGGCACTTGAACACCAACTCATCCAATTCGGGCGATAAGCCTTGTCTCTTATTCCCCGGCCAGAGATCGGCGGGTTCCAACTCCAGCTTTTCGCCGGTCAGCAGATCGAAGAGAGTCGCGCCCAGGGCATAGAAATCCGTTGCCGGGGTCAATTCGCCGCCGGAGCGTGTCTCTGGAGCGTGAATAGGGGATGCTCCAATATTCCCGTCAGCCAATAATTGATTCAAATTCATCCCCTGTGCCAAACCTGCATCTCGAACCTGTACCGTGCCTTTAGAAGTGAGCAAAATCGTATCTGGACTCAAACTCCCATGAAGCAGGTCAGCCTGGTGGAGATCGCGCAGGTATTCCCCGACCTGTTGGGCAATATCCAATACCAGGTTTTCTGGCAAGCCATCGGAGTCGGTTAGCATTTCAGAAAGGCTTTGCCCTTCGACATACTCTTGTACGATGATGGCCTGACCTTCCTGTTCGCCGTAATCCAGCAGCGCAGCGCCATAGGGAGAATCGATGCCCTTCAGGGTTTCGGCTATCAACTCGAAGCGGGCCAGAAATTGTTGGGGGTGGATCAATTCAGCATCGAGTACAGTAAAGATTACAGCCTGATTGATCTCGATATCCACTCCAAGATACACTACTCCCTCTCGGCGTTTGCGCAATTCTTCTTTTATCCTATATTTTCCCAAGACAGTCTCACTATTAGTCATGCTGCATCCTCCAAGCATGTTATAAATTCCATGAATCCCACCCCTTCCGGCGCTCGCAGTTCAAAATTATCGAATTCGAAGACAGCAGCATCTCCTTCACCATAAAGTTCTATTGACAGTCCCGCCTTTCCAAAGAACATAACATCATCATCTGCCTCGGCCACGAGTTGGTCATTTATGAGAAAAGTAAAGTGTGAGCCCATTGCAACGATGGTTATTTGATTCGCCTTACCAGGTCGGATGTTGGTGTTTTCTGTCCAATCGATTAAAATTTCCCATTCTCCCTCATACTTTCGTCTGAAGGTAAAACTCTGGTAGTTACTGAGGCCGAAGAGATAAAAGTTATCGCTATCGGACATCCGAAACACCACACCGTAGAGGGCATCTTCAGGACCGCTGATTTGACGGGCATCTACGGTCAAGTTTAGATCAGACGCCTCTCTGGCATCAGGCCACACGTGCCAATTGAAACCTTGGTGAGCTTCAGCATCCCATCGATATTTACCATCGGTAATGCTCCAGTCACATCTCGCAAATTCGTCGTCATCTACACCCGTGGGCCAGTTATTCACATTCTCGTCAAATGTATCAGAGAAAACCAGAGGCCATTCAAAAGAAGAAAAGGGTATGGATGTAGGGGCGCGGGTTTCTGTTATAGCTGTTGTGCTTGTCGGCTTCGTATCGGGCGATTGCGTCTCTGTTGCCGGCATGAGGGCACTAACCACACTAGGCGTGGGAGTAGCAAACGCATCTTGCACCCCTTGAATCCCCCCATAAATTACCCCACCAACGATCATAAGGCAAAAAATGATGCCTATTCCCATAAATCCAATCTTCAGGATAATTCCTACTTTTGATTTTTTCTTCAGAGGCTTCTGAACTACTGGTTTTGTTCGAGGTGGAATTACTTCTGGTGCAGCAACACTTATTTCTTGGGCAACCTTCGGCGCTGCTTCCATTTCGTTCAAAGCCCGCTCTAAACTAATAACCATCTCCTCTGCAGTCTGATAGCGATCTACGGGGTCTTTGGCAGTGGCCTTAAGGATAATGCGTTCTAGGATCTCAGGTATATCTGGGTTTACCTCTCTGGGCATCGGCATGGGGGCAGTGATGTGTTTGATAACAACCCCCATGGGCGTATCAGCCCGGAAAGGCACATCGCCAGTCAACATCTCGTAGAGCATAATGCCCAAGGAGTAGATATCCGTGCGCTGGTCAACATCTTTTGACCCCTGACCCTGCTCTGGCGACATGTACATGGGTGTGCCCACACCTACACCTGTACCGGTCAATTGCGTGGAGGCTTCAGCCATCTTAGCCAGGCCAAAGTCCGTAAGCAGCGGCCAATTTCTCTTTGACATGAGCACATTGCTGGGCTTAACATCCCTGTGCACCACACCTTCTTGGTGGGCATATTCCAGGGCCCTGGCTACATGCAACAGCAATCTTACCGCTTCTTCTGGCCCATATACCTGTCCACGCTGCTGCTTCAACGTACCCCCCTTGACATGACGCATAGCGATGTAAGTGATATCCCCTTCCTCCCCAAAGCTGTAAATAGGCACGATGTTGGGGTGATCCAGTTGGGCAATCGCTTTAGCTTCGCGCCGGAAGCGTTGGATGAAGTTGGGATCACGGGCGAAGAACTGCGGCAATACCTTGATGGCCACATAGCGGTCCAGGGCGGGTTCATAGGCTTTGTAGACGGTTGCCATGCCGCCCTGGCCCAGGCGCTCCGTCAACTGGTAAGCTCCCAAGGTATGGCCCACCAGGGCGTCTTCCATCCCCAGGATGGTGTCTTGCGCGCCAGCGCGCGTGCCGCGATGCACTTCTTCAACGCCATTTAATAACTCAGCCGCGCTTTGGATGCGCCGCGCAGGGTCGGCTTGCAGGCACTTGAACACCAGCTCATCCAGTTCGGGCGGCAACCCGTGTTTCTTATTTCCTGGCCAGAGATCGCTGGGTTCCAGATCCAGCTTTTCGCCGGTCAGCAATGCGTAGAGGGTTGCGCCCAGGGCATAGAAATCCACCGCCGGGGTCAACTCACCGCCAGCGCGCAGCCCAGGGGCATGATAGGGTTGGGCTTCAAGCTTTCCGCTGGAGAGTAATTCGCTCAGACCCAACCCGTATGCCAGGCCAGCATCGATTATTCTCAAGGTACCCTTGGAAGATAGCAAAATAGTTTCTAACCCCAAGCTGCCATGAACTAACTCAAACTGGTGCAGCGCTTTCAGGTACTCCCCAACTTGCCGGGCAATATCTAACACCATGTTCACTGGCAAACCATCGCTATCGACAAGCATCTCCGACAGGGTTTGCCCTTCAATATGCTCTTGCACCATCACGGCCTGTTCTTCGTGCTCGCCGTAATCCAGCAAAATAGCGCCACAGGGCGAATTTACATCTTTGAGGGTTTCAGCAACCAACTCAAAACGTGAGAGAAATTCCTCTGAGGGAACAGTCTCCTGATTGATCACTGTAACGAGGACTATTTGACCGCTCTCGATGTCTGCACCACGATAATGCGTTACTATGGGGGTTTCATTCAATTTTTTTTCTAGTTGATATTTGTCAAGAACAATGTCATTTTGCATTTGACAGCCTCGTTATTTCACAGATACCAGAATACATATAAACTTAAAGCTTCATTTATTTTGATCAATATACTGTTGGGCGTCTTCCTGGCACTCTGGGCAAACATCAGGTGCTACCATATCCAGGTAATTCTCAAAATCGCTTACCGCAGCCGAAGTATTTCCCAAGCCATCATTTGCCCAGCCGCGATCCCAATAGCAGCCATCGTACTCCGGATTCAATTCTAAGCACCTAGAACAATCTTCAAATGCCGACGAATATTCTTCTAATGCATTGTAAGCAATACAACGATCTCTAAACAGGCTGGGATCACCAGCATAACGCTCAATGGCCAGGGAGTAATCGATGACCGCAGACTGTGGATCTTCAGCAAGATAGAATTCGGCATCTGCCATAATCCAGTAGCCATCGTGCAACTCGGGCGCGACCTGAATGACGCGGTCTGCGTAAGAATACGCCTGGTCAAAATTTCCTTCATCCCTGTAAAACATCGATAGATTTCGCAGCACCCAATAATCATCAGGATCAATTTCCAGGGCAGCAAAATGATCTGAAAAAGCGGTATCATGATCGTCCAAAACCCAACTCATCACACCCCGCTTACGGAAATAATAAGGCACTTGATCATCCAAAGCGACGGCCTGGGAATATTCATCGAAGGCAGCCTGTAAATCCCATTCCCTGTTGTAATCCTTCCCGGTCCAGAAATGGATTTCAGCCTGGGATAACTCTCGCAAATCGCTAAACTCGATGACTGAGAGTGAATCCAGGGTCACATCCCCACCCCAATTAGAAAGCAGGAATGACCACTTCTTGTTTTCCCACTGGCTTTCATCCAACTCCCAATATTCCGCATTTTTGGTGATGTCATCCCGTTCCCAAACTTTCATGGCGAAATTCCCATCCCGCCCTACTGCAAGTAATAAATAGTACCAGGTATCTGGTTTTGCCAGGATATTCCCCTCAAGGATCGGCTCTCCTCTCCAATCTGCACCCAGGTACGTGTCAGATCGGAAATAACCCACTGCAGAAAACATCCCCCAGCGCCGGTAAGACGATGTCTCCCAAAATCCAGTTTCGAGCATCGTGAGCACATCCCCCTGTTTATCAAATTGAAAGAGAATCAATATCGCCTCTCCCTCAGCTATCTCGTAAGGAGCGCCAAGATGGATGCCATCGTTCCCACCTGGGATATTCATCAAATTATTGGCGCTGTCATGGCTGATCAAACTTGACGATTTATGCCAATCATCCGGAAGGGTGTAAAAATCTTCTGTAGCTGTAATTGTCGCATTCTGGAGAACCTCAGAGATGAAGGATGGCATCTGTGCTACTTCAGAAGATGAATCCTGGATTTCTTCCTTTTCATCATCTTCAGAGAAATAATCTGAGACGGCAGGCACTTCTAGGGTTGGCGTAGGTTCCTGCTGTTCTTCTGATGGTACCGTATGTTTTTCTTCAACCAAAGGTGATGAAGCGACGTCAGGAGAGATAATTCGTGGAACAACCACTACCCCGAGGACAACTAATCCTGCCAACACAACCAAGCCAACGCCCCAGGCCCATTTGGGCAATCCGCGCAAACCTTCGAACGCGGGTGCTTTCGAAAGGGGTTCTGAAACTTTCTGAGCAGGCTCTTCAATCTCATCCAATACAGGGGGCGTTTCTACAATATCCTGCTGCGCTTCATCCAGGTGTAGATTTGCTGCACAAGAATTGCAGAAGCGTGACCCTGACGGATTTTGTGTCCCGCAGCTCGGGCAGGCTATCTGTTCTAAGGCTGGTTCATCTTCCGGCTCGGGTTCTGTGGAAGGTGCGCTCTCGTCGATTTCTTCTATCGTCGGCTGAACAGGGGGCTCTTCAACGATAGTGGGAGCTTGCTCGTCAAAATCTTCAGGTTCGGGTGGGGATATTGCTGGTTCTTGGGGAATCAATCGATGACCGCAGTGACCGCAGAATTTTTTATCTTCAGGGATTTCTTCGTTACAGTTTGGGCAGCGCATGTTGTACTCCAAAAGCATGCAAAATCAGATAATCTCGTAGGAACTTAAAAAAATATTTATGCCGCCATAGGCGAGCAAGCCGTAAATGCGGTAGCGATTTTCAAAGGTTGTGCCAGTCAAATCGTATATGAACTAATCCAACAGCTCATCAATAGAGACACCAGCCGCATCTAATATTTGGCGGAAAGAATCATAAAACTCATCGCCATGCTCTTCCAGGGCGTTCCACTGATAGGCGGTGTCGATGGCTTCTTGGCCAGCCTCAGTTTCGGCAATGAACAAGAGAGCAGCCACGATCTGATCCTTCAGACCAGCATCGAAGCCAGCCACGAACTGTACGCCATCATTGGGGATGTCGGCGGAAATCTCGATGACCTGGATCACGTCCATGACATCGGGGTAGTCTTCCTCGATGCGGCTGCGGGCATCCACGTAGGATGAGCCAGCATCACAGTCGCCGTTGTACACACCGGCAACTGAAGCATCGTGAGAGCCTGCATCCACAACCTGAGCCAGGTCGGTGTAGGGATCAATGCCAGCAGCCTTGAGGGTGATGCTGGGGATGATCCAGCCGCTGGTGCTCAGTGGGTCAGGGCGGCAGAAGGTCTTGCCAGCCAACTCTTCGATGGAGGTAATGCCGCTGTCGGCACGCACGAAGATCTGGCCGTTGTAGACGGCACTGCCGTAGCGCACGGAAACCAGGGCGGCTTCAGCGCAGCCCTTGTCGGCGGCCAGGATGTAGGCGAAGGTTGCCAGGGAGCCCATGTGGGCCTTGGCGGGGTCACTGCACATGGCTTCGATTACGCCAGCGTACTCGGTGGCCACGAAGGGAG
>JADHXE010000142.1 GCA_016783125.1 Anaerolineales bacterium | reverse complement strand
GGCGGCAATTTATAGGGAGTAGCCATAGCGACCACCCCTTTGACGGGAAAACGCGACGCCAGCAGGAGAGATAACACGCCTCCCATGGAAAGGCCAATGACGAAAATCTGGGTGGTCGCGCCCCCCAGGATTTGCCAGCCATCCTCAACGGAGGCCAGCCAGTCCCCCCAGCGAGTGCGGATCAAATCCTCGGGACGAGTAGCATGTCCAGCTAAGCGGATTCCCAGAACAGTATGCCCCTGTTCCGCCAGGTATTCGCCCATCCAGCGCATCTCTTTGGGCGCGCCTGTAAAGCCGTGCACTAACAGGCAGCCAATTTCCCCGCCAGGGAAGAAGAAGGGTTCAGCTGTAGGAATGATCATTTATTTTGGAGTTCTTCAAAGATATTATCGACTGCATCTTTGGATTCTTTTAGCCCAGTATGAGTCGTTTCTCGCACAACCTTTACAGCTTCAACTTTGCGATTCTGCTTGAGCAGTTCGATAACTTTCCTACGTAGTTCAGAAGAGAGTTTTAGGGTGGTCATTTAGGCCTCCAATAGGATCAATTCTCGCGGAAGGTCGGTCAGGCTTTCAATACCATTGCGCGTGACGACGACATCATCCTCGATGCGTACACCACCACGGCCAGGAAGGTAGATGCCAGGCTCGATGGTGAAGCTCATACCCACTTCTAGATGCATTTGATTGTCGGAGCGGATGTAGGGTTCTTCATGACCCTCGAGGCCCAGGCCGTGTCCGGTGCGGTGGGTGAAGTATTCGCCATAGCCGGCTTCGTTGATGACGGTACGTGCTGCATCGTCCACTTGTCCGGCGGGGATACCGGGTTCGACGCAGCTATGCCCGGCGGCGTTGGCCTTTCTGACGATCTCGGCAATGTGTTTCAATTCAGGATCAACCTCGCCAATGGCGAAGGTGCGCGTGATATCGGAGAAATAGCCCTTCACGTTGGCACCCCAGTCGATCACCAAAAGGTCGCCTGGAGCGAGTTTTCGATCTGTGGGGGAGGCATGGGGGTTGGCGCTGTTGGGGCCTCCGGAGACGATAGGAGAGAAGGGTATTCTGGATTGGGAGCCGTGTCGCAGTAACTGCATGATCAATTCGGTGGCGATCTGGCGCTCAGTTACCCCCGGCTTGATCTTGGGAAGCGCGGCCTGCAGGGCAGCCTGGGCGATCTCGGCGGCTTTGCGCATGGCAGCAACTTCGTCGGCATCTTTACGCATACGCAGTTCAGCTACGGCGGCCTCGCCTGAGATGAATTGCGCCTGGGGAGCTGCTTCCTCGAGGAAATTAAGCTCCAGGACGCGCAGGGCGCGCGGCTCAACACCGATGCGGCTTTTTTCAAATCCCCCAGCCTGGATGGCATCTTGGAAGGCTTTCACCCAATTGGCCGGGTTTTCGTCATATGGAAATGCCTGGATTTGGTAGGGTAAATCCTGGACTTTGAGAGCTTCCAACCCAGGGAGGACGATTATGGGAGCTTGATCGATACTAAAGAAGACCACCACCGGGCGCTCGCTCATGTGGAAGTGCAGCCCGGTCAGGTAGGGCAGGCTGGGGCCAGGGTTGAGTGCTAAAGCGTCCAGGCCTTGTTTTTTCATAACTTGGGCTAATTTCTGATGGCGTTGGGTCAGATCAGGGGATGACATGAAACCTCCATGGTTTATGTTCTTTGTTCAGGGTGACTGCTTTGACAATGCCAAGTTTCACTATCGGAGAGAAGGTTTTCCTTGCCTGGTTGAGCAGTTACTGTTTTTGTATTATAAGCGATAGTGGGTTGATCAGGGCATATTGTGTAGGGGCAGTATTTGTTTTGAGAATCCTTATGCTATACTTGTATAGTACTTAAGTAATGTTATTTTTCGTTGGTAGAGGACAACTTGCGATGAAACCCGATACTCCACTTTCTAGAATCTGGCTCATATTGCTACTATGCATGATGGTAATGATCTTTGCATTGGGGGGATGTAGACGTGGGGATGAACTGGAGCCAGACGAGAATGCAGTTCAAGTGGAAGTGACAGCTACTCCCGAGGCTACAGAAACTTTAGCAGAGCCAACGGAGACAGCTGCCGAGCCTCCGCCTCCTACACCCACAGAAGTAACAGAAGTTGAAGCCACGGTCAATGTGTCCAGCCTGCGCGTGCGCCAAGGAGCAGGCACGAATACCATCATGGTAGCCGGACTGCGCTTTGGGAATGCGATCACCCTGGAGGGGCGTAACGGAGACGGAACCTGGGCGAAATTCGATCAGGGCTGGGTGGCGGCGGAATTTCTTGATACCGAGGGCGAGATATATATTCTACCGGTCATAACCGGGGAGTTGGATACGATGATGACCTCAACGCCGACAGCTACACAAACTATGACTCCTACACGTACACCAACCAATACCTTGACCCCGACGAGCACCCAAACAGCGACGCGAACGCCAACTTCTGAGGCCACTGAAACAGTTGAATCAACGCCGTCAGCGACCGCGACACTTGAAGAGACTCCAACTGAATCTCCCACCGATACCCCCACTGGGGTAGAGCCTAGCGCTACACCCTAAGTCATTCGAAGCGGTTATCCTCTGCCAGGCGTGCCAGGGCCTTCAACTCCTCTGGCTTCCCCACTACAATCAACATATCCTCAGCTTGCAAACGCAACTCAGGAGACCAATCCGGGACGCGATGATCCTCACCACGCAAGATAGAAAGGATATTTGCCCCGGTGCGTGAGCGTATCTCTGCATCACCCATACTCAGTGAAACCAAAGGCGATTGCGGCGCGACGCGGATTTCATCCAACCAGAAATTCAATCCTTTGCTGCGCATGGCAGTATCCAGGAAAAATGTAACGTGCGGGCGCGTAAGCTGATTGACAATGCGATAGCCCGCCATGCTGTAAGGGGACACCACCCGGTCAGCGCCGGCCATGCGCAATTTTTCCTCCGACTCTTCACCGATCGAGCGGCCCACAATGGTCAGGTTGGGGTTTAGAGAACGGGCGCTAAGCGCAACAAAAACGTTATCTGCATCGCTGCTCAAGGCTGCTACCAAGCCGCTGGCTCGTTCGATCCCAGCCTGACGAAGAGTCTCGTTTTCGGTGGCATCACCTTCAAGGTAGATCAGTTCTCGTTGTTCGCACTGTTCAATTGCCAGCTTGTCTTGGTCAATTACCACGCATGGCATCTCCAGGTTTTGAAGTTCTGAAGCGACTTGCTCGCCTACGCGGCCAAAGCCGCAAACAGTATAGTGGTTTTTTAGATTTTTGATCTTATGCATCAGACGTCTCTTCCTTTTAGTGTTCCGGTCAATTCACCCGCAATAACATACTCAGTCAGCGTGCCGAAGAAAATGGCTATGATGATAACCCCCATCACAATGACCATAGCTGTGAAAATTTGTCCCTGGGGAGAAAGCGGCCGCACCTCGCCAAAACCTACCGTGGAGAGGGTGATGATGGTCATGTAGATTGCTTCTGGCCATGAGAAGTTTTCAAGCGCGCGATAGCCAATCACACTAGCAAAAAACAATAATAAAGCGATGACCAAAGAATACTGTAAGCGGATTCTCAGTGATGTGTTCATTCATCTGTATTATACCGTTCCTGTGTTTTGAGAAGTTAGCAAGGTTCCAGAAAAAGGGGTGGGCGGCGTGCGCAGCACGCCGCCCACGCCGCCCACCCCTTTTTCTGGATTAGCTGTTTCTTGACAGCGATTATGCTCTCCGATAAAATTATGGGGCTTTCATAATGGGCCTGTAGCGCAGTTGGGAGCGCGCTTCAATCGCACTGAAGAGGTCGAGGGTTCGAATCCCTCCAGGTCCACTCGTTGACGGATTGATCATTTATGGTAAAATCCTCCACCGTTAGAACTTAGGGGCCCATGGCGCAGCTGGGAGCGCGCCTCAATGGCATTGAGGAGGTCGTGGGTTCGAATCCCACTGGGTCCACTAACTACGACCCCGGTTTATCGCCGGGGTTTGTAGATAAGAAACCAGGAGTAATAGGTTATCTGCTAGAGAGCCGGGGTCACCGGGTGCAAGCCCTGGCACAGGTGTTCGCAGAGCACAGTCCGGAGATAGCAATATCAATGGACGATGAGAACCAAACTCGCCTGCTGTCCTTTAGGTTGGGCAGGAATCGCTCGCGAAATCATAGTAGTGAGTGACGGGTTTCGCCCGGTATAGCGACCCCGAGAGGTGTTAGAATGTTGAAACGTTTGCACGTTCTAACGCAATCAGGGTGGTACCACGGAGAATAGAAACCCTTCGTCCCTGAACGGCGGAGGGATTTTTGTTTAAAAGTGTCAAGTGTTCAGGTGTCACGTGTAAGGCTGCCTGTGGAGTTTCGAACAACATGACACTTGAAACATGATACCTGACACGTTTTTGCGAGGAGATGAAAAATGACTGAAAAATATAACCCTGCTGAGATCGAGCCAAAATGGCAGGCTAAATGGGAGGCTGATGGTCTGTATCATGCCGATATCGACCCATCCAGGCCTAAATATTACGCCCTGACGATGCTGCCGTATCCATCCGGAGATTTGCACATCGGTCATTGGTATGCCATGACCCCCAGTGATGCGCGTGCTCGTTACCTGCGCATGAAGGGTTTCAATGTCATGTTCCCCATCGGTTTTGATGCCTTTGGTTTGCCGGCGGAAAATGCAGCCATAAAAAGCAAAATCCACCCCAAAGAGAGGACTTATGCCAATATCGACCGTATGCGCGGTCAACTGCGCAGTATGGGCGCCATGTGGGATTGGCGACGAGATGCTACATCTTGCGACCCGGAATATTACCATTGGACAGAGTGGTATTTCATTCAGTTGTTCAAGAATGATCTGGCGTATCGTAAAATGTCTCCGGTGGATTGGTGCCCAAATTGCAATACTACCCTGGCTCGCGAGCAGGTCTGGGGCGAGGATCGTCACTGCGAACGCTGCGATACCCCTGTAATCAAGAAAGAGCTGGATCAATGGTTCTTTCGCACGACTAATTATGCAGATGAGTTGCTGGATTTCAGTAATGTGGATTGGCCTGACAGAGTGGTTGCCATGCAGACCAACTGGGTGGGACGCTCCGAGGGGGCTTCGGTGGTCTTTTACACTGAGCAGGAAGACCCTATGGAAATCTTCACCACGCGCCCAGATACGTTGTGGGGGGCGACCTTCATGGTGTTGGCCCCTGAGCATCCCTTGGTCGACAAGGTCACAAACGAAGAGTATCGTCAGGAAGTCGAAGCCTACAAACTGCAAGCTGCTCGCCAGGACGAAATCCAGCGCGGAGCTACAGACAAAGAGAAGACCGGCATCTTCACTGGCGGTTATGCCATCAATCCCGTCAATCAGGCGCGCATCCCCATTTGGATTGCTGACTACGTGATGATGGGCTATGGCACCGGCGCCATCATGGCTGTCCCGGCGCATGATGAGCGCGACTTCGAATTCGCCCGCAAATTTGGGTTGGAGATCATCCCGGTCATACAGCCTGAAGGTGAACTGTTCGACGGCGAAACCATGCCAGTGGCTTATATCGGCCCAGGCGTGATGATCAACAGCGCTCAATTCGATGGCACTGAGGTCAGCGATTCCAAAGGATGGAAGAACCCTGGCATCAAGGCGGTCAACGATTGGCTGGAAGAAAAAGGCACTGGCAAAGCCGATGTCAGCTACAAACTGCGCGATTGGCTGATCTCGCGCCAGCGATATTGGGGTTCACCAATCCCGATGATCAGCTGTGAAATTTGTGGTTGGCAGCCGGTTCCCGAGGATCAACTACCCGTGCTGCTGCCCGAAGATGTCGAGTGGCTGCCCACTGGCGAGAGCCCCTTGAAACTGCATCCCACCTGGAAGAACACCACCTGCCCAGAATGTGGCGGTCCAGCCGAGCGTGAGACGGACACCATGGATACTTTCATGTGCTCCTCCTGGTATCACCTGCGTTACCTGAGCCCACATTACGACAAAGGTTTGTTCGACCCAGAGGAGTACGACTACTGGATGCCGGTGGATACCTATACCGGCGGCGCTGAACACGCCACCATGCACCTGATCTACACGCGCTTTTTCCACAAGGCCGGGCGCGATATGGGTGTGCTGCAAGGTGATGAACCTATGACCCAATTGCGCAACCAGGGTCAGATATTGGGTCCCGATGGTCAGCGCATGAGCAAGTCGCGCGGCAATGTCATCGACCCCGACGAGCAGGTGCGGCAGCACGGCGCGGATGCCGTGCGCACATACTTGATGTTTGGCTATCGCTGGGCAGATGGCGGACCTTGGAAGACCGAGAATATTCAGGGTGTGGTGCGTTGGCTGCACCGCATCTGGTCGATTTTCAGTGATCAGGCTGAGCCAGGAAAACCAGATCCAGCCGTGCTGAAGTCGTTGCGGCGCAAGGTACACCAAACCCTGAAACAGGTCAGCCATGACATTGAAACCTTTGAGTTCAATACCATCATATCTGGCTTGATGGAATTGTTGAACGAGATGATCGAAGCCCGGGTTGCTGGCGCCGCGGGGACATCGGAATGGGCCGAAGCCCAGGATTATTACCTGCGGATGCTGGCCCCGGTAGCCCCGCATATCGCCGAGGAAATGTGGACGGAGAAACTGGGTAAACCTTACTCCGTACACACCCAGCCCTGGCCAGAGTTAGACGAAGAAGCCACGAAAGTGGATGAAATCACTCTAATCGTTCAGGTCAATGGCAAACTGCGCGACCGCATCACTGTGCCTGTGGATGTCAGCGAGGCAGACGCCAAACAGACTGCCCTGGTCAGCGAAGCAGCCCAACGCTTCATTGAGGGTAAGGAGCCTCGCAAGGTAATCTATGTGCCGGGGAGATTGGTGAATATCGTCGTTTAGTAAGAAAACTTCGGAAGTCTCCAAGACTTCCGAAGTTTTGGTTTAGGAGAGAAATCATGCGCTATTCAGACCTCAACTGGTTCGATGTCGAAAACTACCTGGAGAACGACGACCGCCTGATGCTGGTGTTGGGCTCTTGCGAGCAGCACGGCTACCTCAGCCTGCTGACGGATGCAAAAATCCCCCTGGCTTTGGCCGATACGGCCAGTCAGCAAACCGGCGTGTTGGTGGCCCCACCGCTCAACTTCGGGGCTTCGCCTTACTTCCTGGCCTATCCAGGTACCATTTCTCTGCGCATAGCCACTTTGATAGATGTAGTGGAAGATATCATTCGCTCGGTTTATCGGCAGGGCTTCCGCAGGGTTTTGGTGCTTAATGGACACGGCGGCAATGACCCCGTTCGGGGGCGGATGTATGAGTTGGCCGACGAATTTTCAGACCTGCGCATTGCCTGGTATGCCTGGTGGGCTTCGCACGGTGTCGAAGCGATTGCCCAAAAACATGAACTCAAGCTATATCATGCCAGTTGGCTTGAAAATTTCAACTTCACCCGCGTCGCAGAATTACCAGAAGGGGAGAAAACACCCCCGCACGTTCCCGGTTTGATGGGAGCGGATGAAACCCGTCAGGTGTATGGGGATGGAGTCTTTGGAGGCCCGTACCAGGTCGATGGGGAAATTATGCATGAAATCTTCGAGGTCTGTGTTGGGGATGTTGTGCAGATGTTGAAGTTCGAGTAGAGAATAGATTTCAATCGATCACCTACCTGCAAACTTGCAAACATGCAACCTGCAACTTGCAACCTGCAACCCCCTCCGTTACAATGGGGAAAATTTATGAATCGAGGAGCACTATGACAAAAGAAATCATCACCGCCAAAAACGCCCCCAAGGCCATCGGCCCCTACTCAGCCGGGGTACGCACTGGAAATCTGATCTACACCGCCGGACAATTGGGCATTGACCCCCTCACCGGGGAATTCGTCTCCGATGAGGTCATCGAGCAGACCCGACAGGCGCTGAAGAACTTGAAGGCTATTTTGGAAGCAGGGGGCAGCGCGCTGGAAAATGTGGTCAAGACGACTGTGTTTCTGCGGGATATGAACGACTTCGGAGCCATGAACGCCGTGTATGCTGAATTCTTCTCCGAGAATTTCCCCGCTCGATCAGCTGTGCAGGTGGCCCGTTTGCCCAAGGACGCCGCCGTGGAGATAGAAGCGGTCGCAGTAATCAGTGAACAGTGATCAGTGATTAGTATCCAATATCTAATATCCAGTGACAGGTAAACTAATCCTCCTCGTCGATGACGAACCCAATATCCTGCAGCTGGCCCGCATGTATCTGGAGCGGGAAGGCTACCGCGTGGCTGCCGTGGGGGATGGCCGCGCCGCTTTGGATGAGACCGCGCGTCTGCGTCCGGCCCTGGTGGTGTTGGATATCATGCTGCCTGAACTTGATGGCTTAGAAGTCTGCCGCAAGTTGCGGGCTGAGGATAACCCCGTCTTGATCCTGATGCTGACCGCCCGGGACGATGATATCGACAAGATCGTCGGCCTCGAGATGGGCGCAGATGATTATCTGACGAAGCCCTTCAACCCGCGTGAGCTGGTCGCCAGGGTGAAGGCATTGCTCCGTCGTGGCGACCGTTCGGGCAAACCCACAACAGCGCCAATTCACATCGGTGATATCACCATCGATCCAGGCAGCCGAGAAGTAACCATCAATGGGGAAACGGCAGATTTGCGCACACAAGAGTTCGAACTGATCCTGACGTTGGCGGAACACAAAGGCCTGGTGTTGAACCGTGAACAATTGCTGCAATTGGCCTGGGGCTACGATTTCGCCGGTCAGACTCGCACCGTCGATGTGCATGTGGGGCAGTTGCGCAAGAAGCTGGATGAAAGTTCCGTGCGGATCGAAACAGTCACCGGGGTGGGTTATAAGTTGGTGGTTGAGTGAACAAGTGGGCAAGTGGGCAAGTCTGCAAGTGGCAAGTCTGCATGTGGTCAGGTGATGTAACTTGCAAACATGCCAACATGCACACCTGCAAACATTAAACAATGTTTTCTTCCCTGCGCTCCCGCCTGTTACTAACATATATCATTGTCATCGGGGTGGCTTTGTGTGTCGTCGCCGCGGTGACCCTGGTGTATCTGGCGCGCAATCCATCTCAAATCCTACAGGCTAGACTGCGATTGCAGAATGCCGCTGAAGCTATCGATCAGCGTACGGAGAGTTTGCGTGGTGCAGCTTTGCCTGGTTTATGGAATGCTGCGGAACGTCTAGACGAAGCTTATGATGTGCGCGTGTTGATCTATAGTCTCGATGGCGAGTTGATGGTTGATTCCCGTCAGGAGACAGAACCAGCTTTACTGTTGCAATCCACCCAAAGGGAGTCCCGCAGAACATCCGTCGTTACATCGGTCGATGATGAAGAAGGGAATGAGTGGCTGCATTTGGCGCGGTCTCTACCATCTGATCATTGGTTGGTTCTGGCGACGCCGCGCCCCAGGATGACCTTCCTGGCTGCGTTGCGTTCGCGCGCCGATGATATCATCAAACCATTGCAGCAAGGGGGACTCGTCGCTTTATTATTATCCCTGATATTGGCGATATTGATGGCGCGTTGGGTGGCGGGGCCGCTTCAACGCATCGCCCAATCAGCTAAAGGTGTCGCTGGGGGTGAGTATCAACCCATCAAGCCTGAAGGCCCCAATGAAGTTAAATCTCTCGCCCGGGCTTTCAACGAAATGGCTGAACGGGTGCATACCACGCAGCAATCCCAGCGGGACTTCATCGCCAATGTATCCCACGAACTCAAGACGCCATTGACTTCCATTCAAGGCTTTTCCCAGGCGATCATGGATGGCACTGCGCAAAGCAAGGATGAACTGAGCAATGCTGCTGGCGTGATCTTCAATGAGGCCGGACGCATGCATCGTCTGGTGCTGGATTTGTTGGATTTGGCGCGCCTGGATGCTGGCACCTTTGAGTTCGAGCGCACCCCCGTGGATATCCCTGCCTTGCTGGAAAGTGTGCTTGCCAAGCTTACCCCCCAGGCAGCGGGCGCCAAGGTCGTTTTGACACTGCACATAGACTCGCTCCCTGGTGTGATTGGCGATGGCGACCGCCTGGCGCAGGTATTTACGAACCTGGTTGAGAATGCCATCAAGCATACGCCTGAAGAGGGGGATGTGAGAGTGGTCGCTCTGCCCGGTGACGGCTTGGTAGAAATTTCAGTCACCGATACTGGGGAGGGGATTCCCCCTGATGAGTTGACGCGCATCTTCGAGCGTTTCTACCAGGTGGATAAGTCCAGGTCTGGCGGCACGCGCAGCGGACGCGGTGCTGGGTTAGGGTTGGCCATAGCGAACGAGATTATTCTGGCTCATGGAGGTTCGCTCAGAGCGCAGAGTCGCCCAGGACAAGGCAGCGTTTTTGTGGTAAAACTTCCCCTTGCGCGTCCCGACGATACCACGTTGGCCGAACGGCGAACGTAGAAAAAACAAAACGTGAAGCGTGATGCGTGAAGCGTGAAGAGACCAGTAAATCGCTCCCCGCTCCCCGCTTTACGCCCCACGGAACGCGAGATTTAGAATAACCAAAGTCACAGTTAGCTCATTGCTATGTCTATTCCTAAAATTTCTATCATTGTGCCATGTTACAATGAGCAGGATACGATTTATCTGTTGCTGGAGTCTCTCCTGGAGCAAACCTACCCCCAGCAAGAGATGGAAGTCGTCATTGTGGATGGCATGTCCACAGATCGAACACGAGAGCAAATCGCCGCCTTTCAGGGCGCTCATCCGCAATTGAATATTCAGATTGTCGATAACCCCAAACGAACAATCCCTGCGGCACTGAACCGGGCCATCGAGGCCGCGCAGGGAGAAATGATCGTCCGTTTGGATGCCCATTCCATGCCCAGGCCGGATTACGTCGCCCGTAGTGTTGAAGCCCTGGAGGCTGGATTGGGCGAAAATGTAGGAGGAGTTTGGGAAATTCGCCCCGGAGGTCAGGGGCGATTGGCGCGTGCCATCGCCGTGGCTGCTGCCCATCCCCTTGGGGCGGGTGATGCCCGCTACCGGGTCGGCGGCCAGGCCTCGGCTGTGGATACTGTCCCCTTCGGCGCTTTCCGCCGGGAATTGGTCGATCGGATTGGATACTTCGATGAGACCTTGCCGATCAATGAAGACTACGAGTTCAATGTGCGGGCGCGCCAGGCCGGTGCAATAATATGGCTTGATCCTGCCATTCGATCTGTTTACTTCGCCCGCGCCAGCCTGTCTGATCTCGCCTGTCAATATTGGCGCTATGGATACTGGAAGTTACGCATGTTGTTGAGATATCCTCACACCTTCCGCTGGCGTCAGCTCTCAGGCGCTTTTGTGCTGACCTGGTTGGGGTTGGGATTATTATCAATTTGGTTTGTATTCGCCCGTTGGCTGTTATTGGCTGAAGCGATTATCTACATCTCAGCTTTGAGCATGGCTGGGATTCAATCAGCTTTCAAGGAGCGTGATTTCAGCTTAGTGTTTGGTGTTCCGATGGCGATTGCCGTGATGCATTTCTCCTGGGGCACGGCTTTTCTATGGAGTTTGGTCGAATACTTGACCCTTAGAAAGTAATCTGTAGCTGTAAATTATCAAACCGAGAGTGCCCGAAAAATGGGTGTGCGTGGGGGCAGCTACGCTC
>JADHXE010000141.1 GCA_016783125.1 Anaerolineales bacterium | reverse complement strand
ATTTTCAAACTGCTCGGCCATAGAGAAAAAGTTCCTAAAAAATGGGGGGGGCAGGCGTTCTTTGGGGGGTTTCTATTCCTTGAAGCTGGGATTCACCCCTAGAGAGGCCAGAAAATCGGCAGCACGAGCAAAGTTACCACCATCACCAACAAGGTCAGTGGAATCCCTACCTTCAAGTAATCCCGCAGGCGATAACCCCCTGGGCCTAAAACCAACACATTCGATGGATGAGCAACCGGGCTGAGGAAAGCAGCTGAGGCCGATATCGCCACCGCCATCATCAAGGGGTATGGCGAGATGCCCATATCGGCAGCTGTGGTCAAGGCAATCGGTGCCAATAAAACAGCCGCGGCTGCATTAGGCATAATCTGTGACGCCAGAGTAGATAAGATAAATAAAGCCGCCAGTATCGCCATCGGTCCCAAGGGGCCGACGAGAGAAATAACTCCCTCGGCCAAGAATCGCGCTGTGCCAGTTTGCTCCATGGCGATCCCCAATGGCAGCATTCCAGCGATCAGGAAAACCGCCTTCCATTCGATAAAACGGTAAGCCTCATCCATAGTCAAACAACCGGTCAAAACCATCAGAGCTGCCCCGACAATGGCAGAAATATAAATGGGCAGCCATCCCAATATCGTTGGGATCAAAACACCGGCCAAGATCAACAACGCCAGAGGCATCTTCTTGCGCTTAGGCTCTTCCTGGATGTCCTCTGCCAATACCAAAAAGTCGGCGTCGGAGGCCAGCATCTTCAACTTGCTCCTTGGGCCGTGAAGCAAAAAGGCATCACCAAAGCGCAGTTTCATATCCCGCAGCCCTGCGCGGTAAGGCTCCCCGCCCCGCCAGATAGCCAACACATTCAGGCCATACTTCTCTCGAAAGTGCAGTTGATGGAGGGATTTCCCAATCAGCGTTGTATGTGGTGAAAGCACTGCCTCTACCAATCCAACACGGGGGGATTCCAATTGCGAGGGGTCAGGCGTGTCTTCCTGAGATATTTGCAACTCCCGCAAGTCATACAGGGTCAACAAGTTTTCCGATTCGCCGCGCACGAAGATGATGTCATTGGCTTGCAGCCGCTCTTCGGCAGTTGGCATTAATTGGGTGGCATCCTCTCGCACAATCGCCAGAACCGCCAAACCAAAAGCTTCCGCCAGGCGACTCTCCGCCAAAGTAACCCCAACTAAGGACGATTCGCTGGGAATACGCACGGTCATCAAGTGATTGTAAAGCCATGAAACTCGATCTTTTTCCGCCTCGGAGACGCTAATCCCCCTGATCTCCTCCATCGCTGCGATGCATCCACGCGACCCATGAACGAGCAAGACATCCCCAACTTCCACCGGAAAGATTTCTATTTCAGTGGATATAACCTCATCCTGACGCCATATCGCCATCACCATCAGGTCGTACTTCCGGCGAAAATCTAGTTGCTGCAAAGTTTGGCCAAGATGGTCAAAATCGGGAGTCAGTTTGAGCTCTGCGTAAATGACCTCGGATGTCATCACCTGGTCGATGGGCATTTCTTGGTGTTCAAGCTGGAGAGGATGTTGATTTTGCAAGCTGACAAATTGATCAGCCATCCCTGTTACCAACAATTGATCACCTTCTCGAAGCAAATCATCAGGCTGTGGGGCCAGATTCGGCTGGTCATCCCGAATGATGGCAGTGACGTTCAACCCCAGCACCGCGCCAAAGCGACACTCCGCTAAAGTCTGACCATCCAAAGGTGAATCTTGCGGTAAACGCAGCAAGAACAAATTGCCTTCGAGATCGTACATCGACCCCAATTCAGCGGCTGTTGCGCCTTTAATCGCCTTGGCCGGATCTCGCACAGGCAACAGATGACGCCCGACCAGCGCCATGAATACCACACCAGTCAGCATAATAATCGACCCAATCGGCGTGTAATCAAACATCCCAAAGGCATACAAACCGTTCTCCTCCAATGCGCTGCTGATGAGGATATTTGGCGGCGTGCCAATTTGAGTCATCAAGCCGCCTAACAGGGAGCCAAAGGCCAGTGGCATCAACAACTTTGAAGGGGGTCGGCCTGTCTGTCGAGCAATGTCCATGACAACCGGCAATAGCAAAGCTGCCACGCCGATATTGTTCATAAACCCCGAGAGCAGCCCCGTCGTCAGCATAATCAACACAATCAAACGCGCTTCACCTGGGCCAGCAAGCCGCAGAAGCTGGCGACCGATGATGTTTCCCATCCCTGTCTTCGAAAGCCCTCCACCGATGATGAACACCGCCCAAATCGTGATGACAGCAGGATTGCTGAACCCTGACAAGGCTTCGGAAGGAGTGACTAAACCCATCAAGGCCAAGGCGCTCAGCACCAACAAGGCGATCAGATCAACACGCAGGCGCTCGCTGATAAAAAGCACAACCGCAATGCCTAAGACAGTAAGCGTGAACAATATCTGGAAACTCATAGAAATCTTATCCGTTGACTAGCGACTCCATAATCTGGGCCATCTTTTTAGAAAGTTCTCGTCGGTCGAAGTGTTTTTCGATATACCTGCGGCCATTTTGCCCTAACCTCTGCCCCTCTCGACGGTTATCTGCCAAAGCGTGGATGGCAGCCGCGAGGGAGTCCGCGTCTCCAGGAGGAACAAAGATGCCAGCATCAGCATCATCCACAACCTCTCGGATCACGCCATCAATTGCCAGGATCACTGACCGACCAGCCGCCATATAATCGAAAACCTTGTTGGGGTACACGGTCTTATACATCTCGATGGGTTTGAGAATAGCAATGCAGGCATCTGTGGCTGCCAACGCCGTACCCATTTCGGTTTTTGGCAGCGGGGGGATGAAGTGCACATTGTCCAAGCCCATCTCTGCTGCACGATCCATCAAAGCGGTTTTTTCTTTGCCATCACCAAGCAATACGATAGAGATATTCGTCTGTTCACGAAGTTGAGCCGCCGCATCCAGCAGAACATCCAGATCATTTGACATCCCATGGGCGCCGGCATACAAGGCCACAAACTTACCTTCGAGATTATGCGTCTGCCGAAACTCCACGCCCTCCGCGGCAGGATCAAACATGCTGGGGTCCGCGCTGTTGGGCACCAGGGCGATATCCCCTCCGCCGCGGACTTCGATATGCTTGATAAAGCCTGGTGAATTGACCAGCATTTGATCAGCACGCCGATAAAGGAACTTCTCCAAGCACTCTGATGCTCTGATAATAAGATTGTTCTGCAACACGCCCACAGCGATCGCGAAGGCAGGCCAAAGATCGCGCACTTCAAACAAGAAAGGCACTCGCTTGATGCGCGCCAGCAGCCAGGCTGTCAATCCCTGGAAGATGGGTGGCGAGGTGCCCCACACCAGATCGACATCCCGCACGCGCAAACCGATCATATAGGAAGAGACCATGAAACTAAAGAAACTAAAAACGCGATGGACGAAGGATCGATGCAAAGCAGAGTAGGTGTAGGCGCGCTGGATCACCACCTCACCCTCACCCCCCCGCCCCCCCTCTCCCTCTCCGCAAGCGGAGAGGGAGAGGGGGGTGCCCGCCAGGGAGGGGGGTGGGGGTGAGGTGCCTGTCAAATAGCTCACCGGGCTGGCGATCACGGTGACGCGATGACCGCTTTCCCCTAAATATCTGGCTATTTCATGGTGCCGGGTTCCGCCGGGTTCGTCGAGGGCGGCAAAGGCCTGATGGATCAACAAAATATGCATGGGTTAGTCAGTTAGCCGGATAGTCTGTTCGTAACATCTCGTTGCTATGACTTCAAGGTAATACATGGAGTGTTGATATCATTGTTCTCAAAAATGGCGTCAGCGCGTTGTTTGGGATTGGCTTCTTCAAAGTATAACCGCTGTCCAGGTACGTAGCGCTGTGGGTATCTGGCGCAAATGGTTTCTTCTGAATCTCCTAACCCGTTTCGAAGATCGCGCTGCACGGCCCGGGGCACGGAGACCTCAAATTCAACATCAACATAGATTCGGAAATCCCAATAGGCGATCAATTCTGGACGCAGGAGGAAGACTCCGTCAAATAACAAGATCGCATCACCGGCCGCTGTGCGCGCGGGGCCTGGGGTGGGCGCGTCGGCCCGGTGATCGAATACCTCTCGATGATAAATCCTGTTCCCACCTGGGCCTAAGGGGGTCAGCAGTTCCCTGAGGATAGCCTCATGGTTGAAGGAATCTTGATAATAACCCCGAGGGGAATCTGCTCCTTGACGATAGCGGATATCTTTCGGATTGTGAAAGCCATCAATCGAAGCGCGAATAATCGGTCGATTGCGATCTCGAATGGGTTGTACTAACTCATCAGCGAGCATAGTCTTTCCGGCGGCATCTACCCCATCGATAGCAACTCGGATCGGATGATCTCGCTCAACAGCCACGATCAAATCGGCGAGTTGTTCGACGACCTCACTACGATTACTCATCAGTCGGGAAAACCCACTCACTTGTGAAAGAGATAGGCAAAGAACTTTCGCCAATAACACAAAAGGATAAGGCGGGGATTTTTTGCCCATAGGTCGGTGAAACCCAGCCCCAGGTGGGATGTGCAGGCGAATTACCATAAAGAACTTCACCAGCTCGTATCAGTTGCAAGTTACAAGTTGCAGGTTGCACGTGTTCCCCGACAACCACCCTTATCGACATCGAAACCCATCCAAATGGTGATTTTATCCTAATTCCTAGTCCCGAATGACTTAGTTCATACATCCAATCTGGCAACAACCAATGCTGGAGAACGGTGTGAGGAGTTGAGCGCGAAGAGTGAGAAACTGAGAGTAACTGATCTTCGATAAGCCAACGATCTTCTTTGGACGCTGTCACGGATCTTTGATGAATTATACCCAAACGTTGATAGCCATCGTGTTGAGCGATAAGGCGTTCCCATGATCCATCTTCGGCTCGTTCTTGGGCTACAATCTCAGCCTGCGCGCGATCCAAGTACAAGAAACGTCCTGCTCTGGTCATCTGCTCTTGGCTATCTACCAACACAGTATTATGCACGGCGGTATGTGTCAGAGCATTATCCCAAGGTGGGTCGGCGTTGTAGAGATAGGTTCCAGCATCCTGGGCCACGTTCAGCCCGCGCCACCACAGATCGAAATGGAGCTGGTCGGCGTGGCCGGGGCGGTCGGTGAAGTGGGCCGCGCGCAAATAGGCCCAGGAGCGTGAAGCGTGGAGCGTAGAGCGTGAAACGTCACGTTTTACGTTTTCCGATTTTTCACCTGACACTTGACACCTGACACCGGAACACAACCATACGCTCATTTCATCCCACGGTCCCGGATCGAAAGCTGTTTCGCCTAAGAAGGCTTGCGAGGCTGCCTGTAGAACAGGGCGGTAATCGTGAAAGGGTAACACGGTCAGCGGCAAGATATAAGCGCCATCGTTGGGGCCAAGGTTGGGGACGCGGCCGGAATCAAGATCAGCAAGACTTAGTAGCCAATTGGTAGCGAGCTGCAAGTTAGGAGTTAGGAGTTGCATGGCATCTGATTTGCCAACTTGCAAACTTGCAGACATGCAAACGTGCAACGCATTCACCCACAACGCCAACTGCAACATCAGCCGATGATAGTTCGTACTGTGCTGCATGTAAGCGCCGTCTTCGGCGATCTGGGTTTCCAGGCCGCGGGTGAACCATTTCCAGCCCAGTTTCGACCAACGCGGAGAATCAGGGTGATTGGGCAAGGCCAGGGATGCGGTGATCAGTCCGGCGGCTTCGCTGAGCAGGTGATTATTGTTTTGGGCGCGGGCGTAGATCAGGGTGGGAGGAATGCGGCCAGCGTGGTGAGCAATTGAGTTTGCGAGTTGCGAAGCGCAGGGTGTGGTGGAGTGTGGTGAGTTTGAAAATATTTGGGCTGCAAAGACGAAGGCGATCAATCGTAAAGCAACTTCTTGAGCCGATGCCCAATTTGGGCCCATGTTCACAGGGTTGGCCTCTTGGAATATCTCAAAGTAACGCCAAAATGACTTCGGGTAGCGTTCATCTCCGCTTAGATAGTAGGCACGTCCTAGAGTGAAAGCCCAGCCAAATCTCGCCGGCTCCCATATAAATTTAATATCCCCCCTGCCCCCCTGCTTCCCTACTCCCTTACTCCCCTGTTCCAATTCTGTCCAATGCGATAACTCACCGGGAGGCGTTAGAACCAGGGGAACAGGATCACCCCCAAATAGTCGCACCCGACCCGCCACGATTTCGTCGGCTTCAGCAAGCAGTTGGGAGAGACCGCCATCACCGATCACAGCGAGGATCTCTGATGGATCGGGCAAATCGAGTAAATGACGGATGACCGACGACCGGAAACTGATTTTTTCCGTCTTCGGTCGCCCGTCTCCGGTCCTCCACCTGAAATATCCCACCTTCAACCCAACCTTATACCACGCGTAAAGCCCCAGTTGTCTGGGGCCAAGTTCACGCAGGGCTTTGAGAGCGAGGTAAATTCTGGAATCTTCCTGCAATTTCTATTTACTCCCGCTCCCAAAGTTTCAATTGCCCGGCTTCATCTGCCTGCCAGACGGTCAGTTCTGGCATGGGGAAATGACGGGCGTTGGTAGTAATTAATGCAACCTCCTGAGAGATAGCTGTCGCTGCAATGATGGAATCAGCAATCCCCAAAGTAATACCTCGAGAACGCCATGAAAGAATCTGTTCCCCGGCTAAATCTGAAACCGCACTATCAACTGGCAACGTAAACAGTGAGTCAAGAAGACCAAAGGTATCTTTTCGCTCGTGCTCCCGCATACCTCGAACAACTTCGAGGCGAGTAATCGCAGAAATATACATTTCACCACCGAAGCTCTTGTCGAGGAACAACTCACGATAACCTGGTGCCTTTCGCAGATAACGGATCAGAATACTTGTATCCAGCAAATATTCACTCATTACGCCCCCATTCTTCCGTCCAATCGCGGGTAAGTGTTTTGCGACCTTCCTCGATCCAACGGTCGATATCTTCACCTGTGGCCATTTCAGGGTGATCTTCGTCACTCCAGGCCCCGTATGAAGCTTTCAAGGCTGCTCTCTGTCGCTTTCGACGAAGTTCACGCTCTAAAACCTCTGTGATGAATTTCGTCCGCTCACGCGCGGGAATATGTGCGCGCATATCATCTACCAGCGATTTAGGAAGATACAGGTTCAAGCGTTCCTTTTCTACTTTATAAGTTGCTGACACCTCGGATATTTTTTTTGGATTCTTCATGGTGCATTCCTTTTGCACTGTTGCTTTGCACCATTCTACCACCCCTAAATACCCCCGTCAATCGAAACTCTCTCACCATTCCGCAGCGCCTCTAGCGCGGCGAAGGTGGCATTGGTCACACCAAATAAGTGGTCGTAAGGGATCGGGGGTGGACCGCCGCTGATGATGGCATCTGCGAAGGCTTCCCAGGCGGCGCGGTGACCTTTATCCTGGCGCCATCGAGAACGTTCGAGTTTTCGTCGCCCATTGTGTACCATCTCTAAAGTGCGGAAATCGTCTAAGACAGCCACTCTCCCACCAGCAAAGACTTCGACGCGCTCCTTGGGGAAAGCCTTATCGCCATTTGCCAGGTAAGTAACCGTTCCCAGCGAGCCATCAGGGAAAGTAAAGGTCAGATTGACATTATCTTCGCGATAATTCCCTGCATCAGGTATGGCATGTGCTGTTACCGATATAGGTACCTCGCCCACCAGGTAAGCTAAGAAATCAACAAAATGGCAGCCTTCACCTATGATCCGGCCACCACCTACGATGGGGTCATGCAGCCAATGAGTGAGCGGAATATACCCTGCGTTGACCCTGTAATGAGCCACGAGGGGTTCCGTTCTCTTGGAGATAAAAGCATACATTTTTTCGGCTAAGGGGGCAAACCGTCTGTTGAAACCAGCGGACAGTAAACAGTGGTCAGTAGACAGTAACTGCTCGCTGACAACTGACAACTGTTCACTGTTTACCGCCAACGGCTTTTCGACAAACACGTGTTTTCCTGCTTGCAGTGCCGCCACAGCCTGGTCGGCGTGCAGATTGTGTCGCGTTAAGATGGCGACGGTGTTGACCTCAGGATCATCTATGATTTGCATCCAATCGCTGGCAGCATAACGAAAGCCGAATTTATTGGCAGCATGTTGAGCGCTCAAGCCTGAACCAGATACGATGCCAACCAAGTCAATTGCAGGAATCTTGCTGACTGCAGGGAGCATTACAGCTGTGGCGAAGTTGCCAGCGCCAAGAACACCTAAGGTTAGATGTTTGCATGTTTGCATGTTTGTACGTTTCAATGTTTTAACGCTCAAACGTTCAAACCTGTCAACATTTTCTTGGCTGTGTGTTTCAGGATACTTTAGCAGCACACCCAAGAAGGGTTCTTCCTTTTTCCCAGTGATAAGTTCGTAGGCTGCGGGAGCTTCCTCGATGGGGAATCGATGTGTGACGAGAGGTGAGACATCCAAACGGCCTGACCCCATCAGATCTACTATTGACTCAATATTGCGGCCCTCGGTCCAGCGCACATATCCTATAGGGTAGTCATGCCCAAACTCTTCATAATCGGGATCGTAGCGTCCGGGGCCATAAGAGCGCGAGTTGATAAACTTAAGCTCTTTCTGGAAATATTCCCTGCGAGGGATATTCAATCCGACAGCGCCGACTGCGACAATATTTGCCTTATCGCGGGCAATAGCACCAGCCAATGTGACGGGATCATCTGATGAAGTATCGGCGCAAATCAAAACTGCGTCTACTCCTCGCCCGCGCGAGAAAGCCAGGGATGCCTCCTCGGCCTGGTCACGAGTAACAGCTTCGGCCCCCGCCTGACGGGCCAGTTCGACCCTCTCAGGGTCAATATCCACCCCAAAAACATGACATCCCGCGGAGTTGGCGATCCCCACTGTCAATAATCCTAACAAACCCAAACCGGTCACCGCGATGCGTTCCCCAACCTGAGGCTGCGCCAACCGGAAGCCGTGCAGAGCGATCGCGCCCAGGGTGGCAAAGGCGGCTGACTCGAAATCGACATTTGGGGGAAGATGGGCCAGTAAATTTTTTGGCACAATGGCGTATTCAGCGTGCACCGCATACCCCCCGCCCGCGCAGGCAACCCGGTCGCCCACTTTGAAGCCCTGTAAACCCTCACCCACGGCAACGATGGTTCCAGCGGAGGAATATCCCAGAGGCATGGGCTGATCGAGGCGATTGAAGGCTGCATCGACAGTTGTCAACAAGCCTTCGCGGCGAGCTTTGTCAACGACTTGGCGAACCAAATCCGGTCGGGAGCGAGCTTTGCCTACCAGGCTCTTTTCGGCAAACTCCACCACCATGCGCTCAGTTCCAGCAGACACTAGCGAGGCGGCGGTTTGAACTAAAGCTGTTCCGGGTTTAGGAGTGGGAGTGGGGACTTCAGCGATGGAGGTTTCGCCAGTGCGGAGATTCTGTAATAATTGTTTCATGGATTAGTCGAATAGTTTGGTAGTTTGGTAGTTTGGTCGCACAAAAGTTAAAGTGAGCATCTGTTGAGCTATAAAATTCATGAACTGCTATATTTTGACAACGACTCACCAAATGCGAGTATACCGCGACTTCATGGATCAAGGTATAAAAGCTGGCGTATTGTGAGCGCGCAAAACATATCAGAGATGTCCCGAAAAAAGGGTGTGTAGCGTGCTCCGCACGCTACACACCCTTTTTTCGGGATACTTTCCTAACAGCATCTGCGCGCTCATCGGCGTATTTCATCACGAAGGTGGGCTGATCTGCTCGAATAGCATGATATAATTTCCGGGCTTTGGAGAAGAAGGAAAATAACTTGACAGACAAACGCATTAAAAAATTCGCCAAAATACTCGTGGGCCACTCGGCTAATATCCAGCCTGGTGATCGCGTTTTAATCGAGGCCACAACTGCTGCAGAGCCGCTCATTGGGGAACTTTATGCCCAAATCCTGGATCACGGTGGTCATCCCCACTTACAGTTGGCCTTTCCCGATCAGGAAGAGATTTTCTTCCAACATGCCAACGATAAGCAGTTGGACTTTATCCCCACCTTCCGCAAACTGGCTTACGATGAATTCGAGTCCCGCATTCGCATTCACTCGGAAACGAACCCCCGGGCGCTGACGGCAGTCGATCCAGCCAAACAGGCGCGCCGACAAAAAGCCCTGGCGCCCATCCTGCGTTCCCAGATGTGGCGCGGCGCTGAAAAAACCTTCAAGTGGGTGACCACCCTATACCCCACCGAGGCTTATGCCAAAGAGGCGGGCATGGACTACGAGGAATACAAAGATTTCGTCTTCCGAGCCTGTTATGCTGACGAAGAAACCAAAGACCCCGTAGCCTCCTGGAAAGTTTTCGAGACCAAGCAACAAGAGATCATCAACCGCATCGAGGGTGGCGACAAAGTTGAAATTCGCGGCCCCAATGTCGATCTAACGCTGTCCATCAAAGGGCGCGTCTTCAAGAATTCTTTCGGCGAACATAACATGCCCGACGGAGAGATCTTCACCGGCCCGGTGGAGAAGTCTGTCAATGGATGGGTGCGATTCACTTATCCTGCAATTACGGGTGGCCGCGTGGTCGAGGGGGTTGAATTAACTTTCAAGCGCGGCAAAGTCGTTGATGCTAAAGCCAAAAAGAATCAGGATTTCCTCCTTGAAATGCTTGAAACCGACAGCGGCGCGCGATATGTGGGCGAATTCGCCATTGGCACAAACTTCAACATCGACCGCTTCATCGGTCATATCCTCTTCGATGAGAAAATCGGCGGCACTTTCCATATGGCTCTCGGCGCGGGCTATCCCGAAACCGGCAGCCTGAATAAGAGCATCATCCACTGGGACATGATCTGCGATCTGCGTGAAGATTCAGTGATTATGGTCGATGGGGAGTTGGTTTATAAAAATGGGGATTTTGTGATCTGAGACCGGAGAGCGTGAAGCGTGGAGCGTTTTTTTTTCGCTCCACGCTTTTTTGTTCATGATCTCCAGAAACCTCGGCGGACAGAACGGATTTCCGCTGCGGTGATGAAAGCATCTCCATCTACTTCGTAGATTAGTTTCTCAACTTCGGTGACTTGCTTGCGGCGCACATTGCAATTGAGCATGGTCACCATGCCGTCTTTCCCCCTGGCGGGAACTTCGGTAACGGCGAAACCCTCTTCACGCAACCGCTCACCGAGCGCGTTCCCATAGCGCGGGCTGATGACTTGTAAATGGATGAAACCAATAGCCAGCCGCTCTTCGATGTAAATCCCGACGACATTCCCCGTGGCAAACCCGGCCGCGTAGCCAATAATATTTATGGGATTATCCAGATTACTGAGCACAGATGTTATGGCAATGACAAAAATGGCTGACTGGCAAAACCCCAACATCCAGGCGATGGGTTTGCGGCCGCGCATGACGAATAAAACCCGCAAAGTATCGAAGGTCATATCGGTGACGCGCAATCCAAATATCAGCAACGCGCCCAACAAGGCTTGAATAGAAAGGTCTAGTTCCATATTTTTTCCCTATGAGGATAATTTCGACAATGTCACATTCTCGGAAAGCCACGAATTTTGGGGGTGCGAGCGGGGCACAAAGCGGCCCCGCTC
>JADHXE010000140.1 GCA_016783125.1 Anaerolineales bacterium | reverse complement strand
TTGCCCCCTGCGCAACCCCTTTTTCGGGGTAATCAGTTCCAGCGATACTAATCGTTCTTCTCTGAAGTCGCTTTGATAGCATCTAAGAGGGCTTCGAATTCTTCGCGGCAGTTCATACAGTGGTTGAGATGCTCTTCGACAAGGTGCATCGCCTCGGCTGGATTTTTCCCATGCAGCTCAGATTCGACGAAGATATCGATGAATTCGAAACAATCGTCACAGCCAATTTCATCGTTGCTAGTATTGGCAATCGCCCGGGCCATTTTCTTAAGGGTTTCAACATTTAGTACCATTTGCATACTCCAAGTTCACAGACGCTATACGGCGATGTTATCTTACACTGCATCGAAGGCTCCCAGGATATCTTCGATAGAGAGTCCTTCGGCCAAAAGTTCATGCTTGAGCCGTTTGCGGGCGTCGTGAATGAGTTTGTATAAGGCGTTGCGGTTGGTGCCCATCCTTTCGGCGACGATCTCCAGGGGCATGCCTCCCTAATAGCCATCATGGCATTGTGCTGACGTTCGGTGAGATTCTCCTTGATTACCCGCATGACCGTTTCGATGATCATCTGCTGCGATGTCAATTGCTCGGGGCTGGCTTCAGTGTCGGTCAGAATAGCTGGCGTGAAGTCAGGGCCGCTGTCTTTGGGGAGTAAATCTTCCAGGGCGGCATCCTGCCAGCGTTTGCGGCGCAGCTCTGTGAAGGCTACTCGAATGGCGATCTTCTGCGCCCAGGTGGTCAGTTTGCTTTCGCCGCGGAAGGTATCCAGGTTGGCGAGAATTTTTATCAGGGCATCTTGGACGAAATCTTCAATCAGGGCGTCAATATCGCCGCGTGTGCGGCTGGATAATGAATAGCTAAGGCCGCGGATCTAAATTTCGCGTAGATCCGTGATGGCTTGGTCTTTGTCAGGGCCGCGCAGGTCAGCGAGCCATTCTTCATTTGTGCGTTCGGGCATGGGGATGTCAATTCCTCCAGACTATTTCCTCATACATTGGGCGTGACCATTATAGCACGAGGTAAACCTGGGGGATAAACTGACCTTCAACGCAGCGACCACCCCGAAAGGAGTCCGAGACTCCTTTCGGGGTGGTCGCTGATCCGTAGGGGGTGTGACGCGCCTCACCGCCTCGCGTCACATTAGAAATATTATCCTTCTTGTAATGTATCTCCAGGGACGAAAGCTGCCCAGGCAAACCAGAATGTGTCGTGGTGATTGATGGCTTGCAGGGGTGTGCACCCTTTTTTCGTGGTCACCTATTTAAACTCGAATTTTGACTCTGGAGGGAAGGGGCTCGAGCCACGTTTGAAGTGGAATCCTGATGCTCCAGCGTGACCACCGCCTCCGAAGCGGCGGGCGATCTCCGCTACATCGACTTCATCTGAATAGAGGGAAACGAAAGTATACAACTCTCCGTCTAAGACGTTATCGATATAACAGTAGGCAACCTCATAACCATGGTTGCGGATGTGCTCGCCCAGATCACCGGAGCCGCGCATGTTGATAGCCAAAGTACGATACCCCTCGAAGTGCACAGGGTAACCGTATCGAGCAGTGGAGCTCTGGATGGCTTTCAAGCGCGCTTCCCGTAAAGCCTTGCCATGTTCGATGATCTCATTGATAAGCGATTGATCGTCATCCAGCAGCGGCGTCCACAGGCGGTCGTTGCGGGGGTTGGTATTCAGTTGGAAAAGGCCTTCGTTGAAGGCGCCTGTCTCCTGGTGGTTCCAGCGCCAGATGTCGCGGTCGCCGACCAACTGAATGGCTAAGGGAACGCGCTCGTCAGGATAGAAATAATTCCAGGTTAGCACACAGGCAGCTTCATTGGTGCCGCGGATGCCGGGCCACTTATCGGAGATGTCAGCCATCTCTTCCATGGCCGTTTTGTGGTGATCGATCCATGTCAGTTGGTGATACGCCGCGAGGCGTTCCATATCTTCGCGTGGCAGAGAGAAATCGACGATGATGATGTGATCAGCAACGAGCACTTCCTCTAAAGGCAGTGAATCGCCGTACTTCATTTCACACAGGTTAGTCTCATTGCCCAGGGCGCGGCGTACAATCGCGGCTGAGGCGCGCCCGTCGGCGTCGTTGTGGTATATGCAAAGGGTTTTCATAAGGTAGGTGTGGCTGTTGTAATTCCTATTCTAGTAGGGCTTGAAGGGTTGTGTTGGAGTTTACCAATCGTTGACTGATGAGTTCGACCATAAACTTATGGAAGGCTGCTGCAATCGCAGGTTCGTCTTGTTCCATTTTCTTGAGGGATTCTGTGGAAAGAAAGTAGATAATGCAAGGCATATCTGTGACCACCGTGGCCGAGGCAGGTTTGTCTAAGTAAGTGCCGATTTCGCCGACCACAGTGCCGGATCCCATTGTTCGCAGACGAGCTGTTTCGCCGGATTCCAGCTCGATTTGCACGGTTACTTGTCCGCGCTCGATGAAGAAAATTCCGAACGAAGGCTCCCCCTTGACGATCAGAGGGGCGTTTTCATCGATGATCTGCTCTTCCAAATAAGCCAGGAAACGATCTAATTTTACGGCAGGCTGGAAGGATTCGCTCAATTGGGCTTTGATGGATGGGATCCTTATCGAAGTGATGTCTTCCTGGTTGAGCAGTTCATTTTCGCACCACTCTAAGGCGTAATCAATATCAGAGAAATTCAAAGCGACATCGCTATCGGCATCCAGGATAGCGCCCTTTTCTAGTTGGTGTTGGATGTGCGGGGATAAATCGGCGAAGATTAATTTATAGTCATTTATCTCAGCATAGTGGCGCATACTGATAAAGCTGTTCAAGGCTGATGAGTCGACTCCATTGACGAAGCGAAAATCGAGCACTACAAACCGTAAGTCTGGAATAGCCTTCTCCTGAGCTCTCAGCTTTACCTGATACTGAAGGTTGTGCGCTGTGCCAAAAAATATGAACCCCTGTAGTTTTAGGATGTAAATACAATCTCCAACATTGTGGAGATATTTCTGATAATGAGGCGCGCGCTCAACGTTGCTTTGGTAATTCACTCCTGATAAGGCGCTGCGCACGGTATCGATCTGGCTGTAATTTAGGGCGAATAAGATGATTGTCGCTAACACGCCGACCAATACGCCTTGCAGCAGACCAAGGCTAATGATGACAACCAAAATGATCAGCAGAATAAGATATTCCATTCTTGGCAGCAGGGATCGCGATTCGAATACCCAGCGAACCAGGAAGGTCAATCCTAAATACACCAACAGGCCGCCAACTAGCAGCTTGGGAATCAGCGAGAGTACTGTCGCGCCAAAAAATAGAACCACCCCAAAAACGGCCGCAGCGAAGATCCCCACAAAACGGTTATGAACCCCCATTTTGAAAGAGAGGGTAGAGAGGCTGGCAGACTGGTATCCCATAATGCCGCCCCCGAGGCTGGCCAGCATATTGGCAAAGCCGGCAGCTACAAGTTCGCGGTTAAAGTTCACATCCCGTCGGGTGACCAGTTCGACCCCGCTGCTGTTGAAGAGCATACTAATCAATGCTGTTGGCACCAGGGTTAGTATGGTAAGAACCTGGCGAGAGATTGTCCACCAATTCGCGCTTTGAAGCTTTGTAAACAGGTAGGGATCCCAAAGCTGTCCGCTTGTGAAAGGCCCCAGCAGCCATCCATGGTCAGCCATCTCTGAGATCGAAACCCCATTTGACCAACCTACCCAGTGGAAAATTCCCAGACCAATAAGAAAAGTGATCGGGATGACGGCATCATTTTTGAAGCGTCTTAGCAGCAGGTAGCAGACAATAGCATAAAATAGGCCAGGTCCCCAGCGCAGGATTGCAGAGGGATAAAGCCACCGCGATAGCGTATCTACCCGCAATGGCAGATCGACCATCACACCAAAGCCCCCTTTGAGCAATAACCATCCCGCTCCTGCTAAGAATCCCCCAAAGACTGGATAGGGCATAAAGCGGATTAGCCTGCCTAATCCAAAAATACCAAATAGCAGGAAAAACAACCCCATGCCTAAGGTGCTGATCGCTAATGCAGCGGCTACAGTAATGAATATTTCATCCGGTGTCGCTGACGATGGCATGTCAAGTGCGACTTGAGCAGCCAAGATTGCCAGGATGGGTGTTGTAGCAGCTTTTGGGAAAGCGATTGTTCCTGGATGCGAACTGGTCAGCGCCATAGCGGCGGTAAGCACTAAGCCGCTGAATAAGGCCAACCCAATTCCTAAAGAAACGAATTGGGCTAGCTCGCCCGAAAATATTGTCGCCCCATAAGAGATGGTATTGCTGACAGCTACAACCCCAGCCAGGACGCCCGCGAAGAGTGTTATCAGCAATTGTTGGAGAAATCCTCGGGTTTTGGGTTGGGGGTTATCTGCCATATCTGTAAATTAGATTTGTTTGATTAGGGCGTATTTCATTTCGGTTGAAGATGCCGCTGTGTATTTCGTATTGCGTATTATGTATTTGGGAAGGTTTACGAAATATGCCGTAGGCAGTACGCAATACGGACACCTGCGTGCGGCGCATCAACTCATTTGAAACGTATCCCAATTTCGGGAAGTTCCTCGAGGGCGTGACATTGTCAAATTAGCCACCGAAGGGCGTAATCAAGGGGACGGGCGAGAAGACAAAAATGAAGATGATCAACCCAAATGAGGCGATGGCTTTACGGCGAGAATCCAGGGGAGTGATCTGGTCCAGGGGCTCTGCATAGGCGCGTCCCAGCATAAAGATCAGGAAAGCCCACAACCACCAACCAGACCATACCAGGCCAAGCAGCAGCAAGGCCCCCAGGATGAAGGGCATCAATCGGCGCGCCTTGCGGCCAAGCAGAACATAAATGAGATGACCACCATCAAGCTGGCCCGCGGGAATCAAATTGAGCGCGGTGACTAATAATCCCGCCCAACCAGCCCAGGCTACAGAATTCAAAGTCACATCGATCCCCCCCTGGGGCAGCGGCAATCCGGTGAAAAAATAACGGACCCAATAAATGAAGGGATTGAGTCCCCCAAAGCTGGCTGGTTCTGGCAGCCATTTACCAGTGACCAGAAATTTAATCCCCAGGTAAAGAATGGAGTTGCCCTCGAAAGCCTGGCCTGGGGGGAATATCTCGGGAAGCTGATGTACCTCTGAAGTGCTCAAACCAATCAGTAATACGGGGATCGCAACCACCAATCCGGCTAATGGCCCGGCGACGCCGATATCGAGCAAAATACGCTTGTTCTTGGGGGGTTCTTTCAAACGGATAGCCGCACCCATGGTTCCAAAAGGGCTGAGGGGGAAGGGGATGAAGTATGGCAAGGTGACATCCGTTTTGTGGTAACGGGCCGCCAGGTAGTGCCCGAATTCGTGCGCCAGAAGGATGCCTAACATGCTGGCTGCGAAAGGCCAGCCTGTAGCCAGATTGGCCAGGACGTGCATGATATCTTCTAAGAAGTTTCCCGAAACAGGGCCATCATAACCATACATGGCGCCAGCAAATAGCACGCTCAACAGGGTCAGGATAAATAATCCCAGGTTGACCCAGGGGTTTGATGGTGTAGTGTGGTTGGTCCCTTCGAGCAGGATCACAGTATGTCGTTCTTCTTCTAATCTGAAGAGAGGCGTAACATCGTACGGTCGCAGAGCTTCAGCTAATTGGTCGTAAGCTGTTTGGGAGTCGCCGTAGAGTTCGCCGCGAAATCGGGCCAGGTAACCCTGTTTGGATGATCCCCAGGTTGTATCTTCGATACGCAAAACGCGCCCAACCAGACGAGCGAGGATTTCCTCAGGTTGTGGTAATGTAGATTCTGATATGCTCATAGATTGAATTTTTGACAATGTCAACCAGGCAAGGAAAGTCCGAAATTGGGGATGTGGGTGGGCGTACGCCACACCCACATCCCCAATTTCGGGGCAATCTTTTTCGATAAAGTAGGCGGGAGTGGATGGGAGTCGAACCCACCGCGGCCCGCAGAACGACCCGCCACCGGTTTTGAAGACCGAGGAGCCCACCGGGACTCAACCACCCCCGTGTTGGGAGTTTTGGGATGTGCAGCGATTATACCGCAGAAGCGATATCAGATTGTAATGTTGTCCGGAAAGAATCCCGAAAAATGGATACTCTCTGATATGTTTTGCGCGCTCACTCATCGCCAAATAAGAGAGATGATTATCAATGAAGGTACATGACAATCGTCTGTTGACGAGTCTTGTAGGATCAATTAACCTGGGGTTGTTAATTTTAAAATAGATACCCTGGAGGTTTTATCATGACAATGACAATTACTGATGAATGCATTTCCTGCGGCGCTTGCGAGCCGGAATGTCCCGTGGAAGCTATTTTCGAAGGCGATGTGATCTTCGAGATCGAAGCCGAAAAATGCGTTGATTGCGAAGGCTACTTCGACACCAACCAATGTGTCGATGTTTGTCCCGTCGATTGCGTCATTGCTGCCTAATTATTCTATCGGGCAGAACGCCAACACCCTTGCTTTGCGTGCGAGGGTGTTTTTCTTTTAAAATAGGGTGTGCGCATGGGGTTACGCCCCTGAGCACACCCCTTTTCGGGTAAATCCGTTCCAAGGCCGGGTAGTCAAAATTAATATTGACATTCCTCGATTCCCTGTGCTATCATTCGGCTGCCTGAGGGCAAGACAACTGAATATTGGAGAGATAGCGGCTGACCCCGCATTGCGGGGTACGAGGTGGAGGTTCCTCCCAGCGATGGGAGCGCTAACCCATCTTTCCCCTCTCCCACCGGGACGCGAAGCGGTTGTGGGTAGGGGTGAGGGTGGGGAAAATCGAATTGATCAGCGGATGCCTTCGAAGCCTGACCACGGGCTTCTCTTTCCCTTCCAGAGAGTGTCGGTTCAAAACCAGTCAGTAATGGCTGGGCCAAAGACCGGCACGGTGGTCCAAACAGATCTTTGATTTGTTTGATATGTAAGTCAGGAAGGGCTGCCGCAATCAGTATGTATTTTAATATACTGGGTATGCCCAAGCATACCCAGTTTTTATGTTAATGCTCAGGAGGCATTACGATGGATAAGAAAACAGTTTTGGAACGCGTTCGAGAAGATGATATCAAATTTGTCTCTCTGCAGTTCACCGATGTCACCGGCTCGGTCAAGAGTGTAGATATCCCGCCAAGCCGTTTAGAGGATGCCCTGGATGAAGGCGTTTGGTTCGATGGCTCTTCGGTGGAGGGCTTCGCCCGCATCCAGGAGAGTGATATGCGTCTGGTGCTTGATCCGGAGACGTATTCGATCCTGCCCTGGTCTCCCGCGGAATTGAAGCGGGCGCGCATTTTCTGTGATATCTACCGCCCTGGTGGAGCGCCCTTCCTTGGCGATCCACGCGGCGTGCTCAACCGGGTTCTCGAGAAGATCGAGGCGAACGGCTGGACCTTCAACGTGGGGCCTGAACCGGAGTTCTTCCTGTTCAGGAGGAATGGCCCCGACAATATTCACCCTGTACCCCATGATGTAGGCGGCTATTTCGACTTCTCCGCCAGCGACGAGGCAGTCATCGTGCGCACCAAGTTGATGGAGGCCCTGGATGCGATGGGCCTGGATGTCGAGGCCGGTCACCATGAGGTCGCCCGCGGTCAGCACGAGATTGATTTTAAATATGGCCCTGCGCTGCGCATGGCTGACAACGTCTTGACCATCAAATACACTGTCAAGGCCATTGCCGCTCAGCATGGCTTGATCGCTTCTTTCATGCCCAAACCGATCTATGGAATCAACGGCTCGGGGATGCATTGTCATCAATCCTTATTCGACAAGGATGGCAATAACCTCTTCTTCGATCACGATGATGAGTACAAGCTTTCCAAGATGGCTTATGGCTTCATCGCTGGTCAGTTGAAACATGCTCGCGCTCTGGCCGCCGTCGTAGCCCCCACGGTGAATTCTTATAAGCGTCTGGTTCCAGGTTATGAGGCGCCGGTGTACGTAGGCTGGGCGCAGATCAACCGTTCAGCGTTGATTCGCATTCCGCGGCATACCCCGGGCCGTGATAAATCTGTGCGGGCTGAGCTGCGTTTCCCCGATCCATCTGCGAATCCTTATCTGGCTTTTGCTGCGATGCTGGCTGTTGGCCTGGATGGCATTGATAATGAATATGAGTGTGCCGCGCCGTTGAATAATGTCAACATTTACCAATTGACCCCCGAGGAACGCGCTGCTCGCGATATCGATGAGCTGCCCAGCTCCCTGGCGGACGCTCTGCGCGAGCTTGAAGGTGATTCTGTGCTCAAAGAGACTCTTGGCTCTCAGATGTATGAGGCTTTCTGGCGCGCCAAGTGGGCCGAAGTAGAAGAATACCGCACCACCGTGATGGATTGGGAAGTCAACCGTTATCTTGAAGTTGCGTAGGTACATGAAATTTTTAACACGAATGAACGCGAATAGCACGAATGTTACGAATATTAAATTCATTCGGGTGCATTTCAAATGAGTTGAAAACCCTCCCGCAGGTTTTAGCGAGGTGTGCAAACCGGGCCCATTTACAGCAGGGTAATCGCTCTACGCTACACCACCTGACAACCTGCGGGAGGGTGATTGGAGCATCTCCAACCGAAATGAAACCCACTTATTCATTAGTGGCATTCGCAATATTTGTGTTGGATTTTCAATCTGGCGTGGGGAGTTCCACCAAGCGGCAGAAGGCACACTTTGCTGGAGAAGTGGTCGGTTGTCCGCAGGATGTGCAGGTGTTCAACGCTTCGCTTTCGATCACCGGTTCTGCGAATAGCCCCCGATCCTTGGCTTTTAAGAAATTTAGATAGAAGATCAGTTTGGCGCCGGGGCGTTTTGTCTCCAGTTGATTGAGAATTTCCTTGTAGTAAATGCTCTTGGCGCCAACTGCATGGGGGCATTCATCGTAGATATATTCAATGCCGCGCAGCAAGGCATAGGCTGCGGTCTCGCGTTCGTAGAAACGAAATAGCGGTTTGGCTTTGCGGACCAACCCTGGTCGCTCGGCTTCCAGTACAGGTCCCTGGCGCAAGAGATAACGATCCAGCCAGTTGAGGGTGTTGCCGAATAAAACCGCGGCCTCGTCATCCAGGTTGTGGCCGGTGACCAGCACATCGTAATTCCCATCACGGGCAGCGCGGTTCATGATATTGCGTTTGCTCACCCCACAAACAGCGCAGGGCTTTTCCTTGCCGCGGGGAGTCTTGTCATTGAGTTGGGGGATGGTACTGCCGTAGGTTTTTCCCACATCGACTACGATCAAGTTTAAACCATGCCTGTCCGCATAGCGTTGGCAGAAACGTAAGGATTTGTCCGAGTAGCCGAAGCCCCCGTCGATACCCAGCCCGATATACAGACCATCGGCTTGATATCCCAATTGGATCAGGATATCCCATAAGGCCAGCGAATCCTTGCCCCCGGATACCGCCACCAGGATTTTATCCTCGGGAGAGAACATCTTGTATTTCTCGATGAAGCGCTGGGTTTGAGCAGGGATCCAGTCGAGGTAGTGTTCTTTGCATAGCGCCAGCTTGTGTTGGCGCATATTGATAGCAGCCTTGCCGCCGCATTTTTTACATTTCATAAAGATTGATTAGGGTGCGTTTCACCCCTATTTCCGGAACTTTTTATCTCGTTTGAAACACACCCGATTGATCATCCGCCGGAGATCACAGAGATCAGCTTGATCAGCTCGCCATCTTCGATGAGTTCATCATCAGTTACCAGCTCGCCCTCGCGCGTGGCGATGACAGACTCTGGCGGGATTTCCAACTTCTCCAGGGCAGAGCGTACGGTCATGCCGGATTTGACTTCGAATTCTTGATTACGTAGAGTGAGTGTTGCAGTCATATAATTACCAATATTCAAGATGGTGGCATTCTACCTTGGGGTTCGGATACCGTCTATATCAAATGGATGTGTTCATTTCAGTTGAGCGCATTGCTGCGTATTACGTATTGCTAATTGCGCATTTGGCGATAAACAATACGGAATAAGCAATACGCAATAACTCTCCAACTCATTTGAAATGCACCCATATCAGCTTCCCCCCGGTATTGGTAGCCCAGGTGGGCGCATTGCTCGCTAATATCCCCATGCTATAATCCAGCCGGAGAGCAATCTAAGGAGGCGGTATGGCGGTGAAGACATTCTCAATCCAATTGGAAACCCGCGGTGATGCCGACATTCAAGATATCACCGATGCTGTGGCTTCGCTTGTGCACGAATCAGATTTGATGGATGGCGTGGTGACGATCTTCTGTCCCTCGGCGACCAGCGCGCTGACCACGATAGAATATGAGTCTGGCTGTATCAGTGACCTGCGCAGGCTCTTCGACGAGATCATCGATCCTAACCGACACTATGCCCATAACGCTCGCTGGCATGATGGCAACGGCCATTCCCATGTGCGGGCGGCTTTACTTGGGCCGTCGTTCTCTGTGCCCTTCGCGCAGCAGCGATTGACCCTGGGGACTTGGCAGCAGATCATCTATGTCGATTTCGACAACCGGCCCCGGCGGCGAGAGTTGGTTGTGCAGGTTGTTGGTGAACAAAACCACAGATAAATATGATAAACACAAACATATCTGTGTTTATCATATTTATCTGTGTTCATCTGTGGTTCCTGTTATGCTGCTTTATTTCAAAGGTTTGGCATAGATACCCAGGTGATTACCGACCACTCGTTCTCGTCCGGGTATGCGGTGGTTGATGGGGGAATTTAGTATGTCGGCGTTTCCCAATGGACCCTCAACTACCATCGTGGATGATCCACCCCCATCCATATTCATCGCCGTCCAGCCGTCATGAAATGCGATAATTTCTGCCAATTCTTGCAAAGTAACCCCCTCGGAATAGCCGGGTTGACGGCCATCGACAACCACGAGGATTAAATACCGGTTCGCTCGATCTAGCGCCACGGCTGTGCGAGGTTCAGGGGATCCTTCCAGACCGGGTACGGTTTCACCCTTTTTTAGCAGTAGCAAATTCCCAGAAATTGCATTATAAATTTTGCTTGTTGGTGCGTTGAAGCGCGCGTTATTATTGAGGGCAATGTACAGAGTTGGCTCTTCATCGGTATCTTGTGAGTAGATGATTCCCTCTGATGCGGCAAAGCCAATCGAGTCAACTCGATCTTCCACGCGAGGGTAATAATCGAGGATGCCTAGACTGTGCCAGGGCTCGAAGCTATCGCCGTTTATGGCAACTTGAAGATCAGAACTGTTTAGGAATTTCGACGTGGTTCGCGCTTTGATGGGTAATTCTTCATCCGGGTTGCCAGGCGTGACTAGGACGCGGACACCATCAGCGCGCAGGTCAACTTTGATCACGTGAATGACAATACGCCGCGGTGAGGAACGCACATCACGGATATATTCCACGCCCTGGAAGAGGGTCTCCTGGGTCGAACTTGGGAGCAGGCGCTGATAGAGCCAAACACCGCCGACACAAACAGCGATGGCTAAGGCAATCGACAAAATCGAACAGCAGGGCATCCAATATTTACTTCGTTTCATAATCAAACCCGAGAAACCGTACACGGATTTCACGGATCGCACGGATTAGAAAATATTGGGTCTATGGGATTTTGTGTGAAGGTTCCCAGATTTGGGGGTATGCGGGGTGTG